>SMWE01000160.1 GCA_004357475.1 Gammaproteobacteria bacterium | reverse complement strand
CACGCCCAAGGCACCGATATCCGTCGCCGCATTCAGTGTCAGATTGTTCGCCGTCAACGTGCCCGCACCGCCCGTTATCGCGCCGGTACTTGCCGCCAGATTCAGGTCGTCAGCCGCATCGCCCAAACCCACATCCACCGTCCAACCGGCTGCTGTCAGGTCTACCGTCTGCGCCGTGCCAGCATCCGTGGTCACGGTTACCGTACTCGTATTCATTGCGCCACTGTCCACGACCGTGATGTTGCCGGCCGCCGCTGCACCACCGCTGCTCAGGGCTAGCGCTGTGCCCACGGTGGTGTTGATCGCTCCACCGATACCAATGCCGCCCGCCGCTGCCAACGTTACCTGGTCACCCGTTATCAGGTTCCCGGCATTCGCAGCGACGATCGAGCCCGCTGCCAGAGTCGTCTGCAGATTTACATCACCTGCACCCGTCGCGCTGATCGTGTCAACCACGATATCGCCCGTCGTGGCCGTCAGGCTGATGTCGTTCGCGTCATCATCGGTTCCAGCAGACACGTTTGTCGCCGTAATCGTGCCATTGGCAGCAATCGTGATCGCACCATTTGCCGTGTCCACGGCCAACAGTTCGACAGCGTCCGTCTCGATGATCGCGATATTTCCGGCACCCGTTACCGATACGTCCAGCGCCGCTGCCGTCGTGTTGATCTCATTACCAAGCGCACCAACACCGGTCGCCGCCGTCAGGGTCGCAACATCGGCGGTAACCAGATTCGCAGGACTCGCAGCCGTAATGGCACCCGTCGCCGCCGTCAGGGTCACGTCGCCGGTTCCGGCGTTGATCTGGGCTACCGGCATCGCACCGGTGCTCTCGATGAAGATATCGCCATTGCTTGCTGACGTGTCGCTGCTTATAGCTGTTGTTACTGTTATATCAACGTCGCCATCACCAATCGCACCGACCGAAGCCGCATTCAACACTATCTCGTCGGCAATAATGTTGGCAATGGTATCGTCGAACGGATCGAAGTCCGTAATCGCACCCGCGGCAGTCAGTGTCACATCGCCGACACCGGCATTAACTTGGTTAATCAGTAATGCTGAGCCGCTTGTGATCGAAATGTTTCCGATATTACCCGACGTATCAGCCGTCACTGCTCCAGTCGATTCTAGAGAGCCAAGATCTATCGCTCCTCCAACGCCGTTGGCTGTAAAGCTTGATGAACCAGCCACATTTAAGACGCCACTGTCAGTAATATCGCCCGTCGTCGCAACCACCACCAGATCATTACCCACCGTCGAGGTACCCAGATTAATCGCGTTCGCATTGGTTACCGATGCATCACCGGTGACGCCGGTGGTGTTCAATGACACCGCACCCGTGAAGTTGTTCGCACCGTCCGTCAGGTCGATCGCATTGCCGCCCGCATTAAACGTACTGGTACCGGTCACTGAGATACCACCCGCTGCCTGGGTAATGCCTGCGGCCGTCAAATCCAACAGGTTAACCGCCAGTCCAGCCTGAATTTCGAAAGCCGTGGAATCCACCAACGTGATGTCGCTCGTCCCCGCACCTGCAAACGTCACCGTGCCTGTAAACGTGTTGGCTCCGTCCAAGGTCACATCGTCGCCAGCCGCCAGCGCAATCGCTGTCGTCGCACCGACATTCAAAGCACCCGCACCGGTGTCGGTGATATCACCCGCACCGCCCGATACATCAAAGTCAACCGAACCGGCACTCACCGCACCCGTCACCGTGATCGCGTCCGCCGTTACATCTAATAAACCGGTGATCGATACAGCACCCAGGCTGATCGTATTGGCATCCTCCAGTGTCGCATTCGTGCCGCTCGCCACCGACACCGCACCAACGAAGTCGTTCGCTATTGCATCCAACGTAACGTTGTTCGCCGCGCCCGCCGTCAACGTCGACGTCCCCGCAACCGTCAATGTGCCCGCACCGGTATCGGTGATATCACCCGCACCGCCCGATACATCAAAGTCAACCGAACCGGCACTCACCGCACCCGTCACCGTGATTGCGTCCGCCGTTACATCTAATAAACCGCTAACGGATCCCGTACCCAGGCTGATCGTATTGGCATCCTCCAGCGTCGCACCCGCCGTCGTCGTCACCGACACCGCACCAACGAAGTCGTTCGCTGCGTTCGCCAGCGATATACCGCCCGATGCTGACGTGAACGAACTAGCGCCGTTAACGGCCACTGCCGCAGCTTGTGTGATGTCACCTGTCTGACTCGTTAGATTGAAGTTAGGCGTAATCGTGCTCAGTCCAAGTTCCGCATTCGCACCATTGTCATTCAGTACTAGTGTGACACCACTGAAATTTGTTAACGAATACGTGCTATCAGTATTTGTACCGGGATCAACCGCAATACTCAGATCCGTCAGCGCCGTCACATTATCACCAGTGACAATAATCGAACCGCCCGCATCGACCGTCAGATTAGTAACGCCGGCCGTCTCAAGCGCCTCCGCCGTGTCGGTCGCCGCTCCGGCAACAACGTTACCGCCGACATCGTTCGCCGCAGTCAGACTGACCGTCGCACCCGTTACATCCGCCAACAGGTCATCTTGCGCATCATTGATCGAGCCACCCGCTGAGACAAGCGTTGCCGATCCGGCGCCCACATTGACCGAGGTGACGAAAATATCGCCCAGTGCGTTTACGTTTACATCGCCACCATTAGTGTTGATGGTGCCAAGGCTCGCAATGCCTGATGTGTCGCCAGCAACTCCCGCGTTTATCGTCACGCCGCCGCCGCCGGTCGTTATCGACGAACCTGCATTGAAAGTGACATCTCCTGCCCCGCCAGAGCCATTTCCGGCACTGAGCGTCAAAGTATTGGTACTGGTGGTAAGAGTAAGGCTCAAATCTACTGTCGCCGACGCACCGCCGAAGGCACCAACGGTTATCGTGTCAGTTGCTTGGAGTTCGATATTTGTGTCCCCAAGCGCCTGTAGACGCCCGACAGATATTGTGTTGGCCGCCGTATCGCTGTCCCCAAAAGCCAGCTGAGGATCAGCGCCGGTTGTATTAATGTCCTGATCTCCCGTTCCGTCTGCACCGTCAATGATAAATATTGACGCCGGATCGAGTAGCAATGTGCCAGTTTCACCGTTGGGGGCGAAGGTTACGACATTTCCGTCAAAGTACAGATTCTGCTTTCCAGAAACCTCTACAAATCCCCCGTCGCCACTGAACGATCCGCCTTGAGCACTGATGCTGCCATAGAAACGCGTGATCTCATCTGACCACACGATTACTTCTCCGCCATCACCCGCGGTGCCTGCATTAGCAGAAATATTTACATTCTCACCAACAAATGATCGTGACGCATTATTGACAGTGGGATCGTTACCCTGAAAACCGCCACCAATCTTGACCGTGCCACCATCGGTCGCGCCACTGGCATCAACAACTGCGCTACCGAAAAGGCCAACACGATCACCCAGAATCTGAATGTCACCGCCAGTCGATCGTGCATCTCCCGCTGACGCGTCGACCACACCACTATGAATCGTATCGCCTCCGGATCCCACCAGGCGAATGATTCCGCCGGTATTGTCGATGCGCTGTGCGCGAATGAGACCTTCATTATTTACGACATTCGAAAACACGTCCTGCGCGGCGCTGGCCGTCAACAAAACCTGACCGCCGTCAGCGATGATTTCTCCACTGTTGCTGACTGCGGATTCGAGCATTCCCGAATTTGTCAACGCTTCACTGGTTATTTCAAAAAACAACAGACCATCGCCATCGAAATCAAGCGACGCACTGCCACCGGCGGCCAGCGTCACCTGACCGAATTCAGCCAGAATCAGCCCTTCATTTCTGACTGCACCGCCAAGCAACGTGATCGATCCGCCCGTAGATGCCTGCAGTAAGCCGTGGTTTACAACAACTCCGGGGTTACCGTCGGCGAGCGTTTGAAAATCGTAATTTCCGGCTATGAAGTCGTCATAGTCCAAGTTCAGGGAACTCGCGACCAGCGCCGCAACATTTACGGTTGCCGTGGTACCGAAAATGATGCCATTGGGGTTAATAAGAAAGACACGACCATTTGCATCGATAGCGCCAAGTATCTCGCTGGCGTTTTGATCGAGAATTCGATTCAGAGCGATCGCCGTGACACCGGGTTGGTTGAATCTTACATTCTCGTTGGCGGCAACGTTGAAAGATTGCCACTCAAGCACAACTCGATGTGTCTGCTGATTGATTGTTGTCGTGCTGCCATTATAACCGATGTAGGCCTGCCCTCGAATTACTTCGCCGCCTGTAGGACCCGCAATTACCAACTGCGTTGTCGCGCCGAAGCAAAACCCCAATGCGATCGCAATCAATCGCGAAATCAACTGTGTCTTGGTTCGCTTTGCGGCGGTAATTAAACAGTTCTTGGTGTCCATGTTGAACCCTATAATTTGAATTTATTATTTGTCCGTGCGCGTGTGTTTCCCTCGGCGCCGGAGTCAGAACGTGTACGTCATTCGAAAGTAGTACTGCGGATCTCGATCATTTGTCGTTACGCGGCTACCAATCGGCGATGCAACGTCAAAGCGCGCATAGAATGTGCCGGGCACATTGAACTGTAGCCCCAACCCGTAGCCACTGTAATCAACTGTTGGTTCCTCGATTACGCGCGGGTTGTTTAACTCACCGTAGGCATAGTCAACATACAATGACACCTGAAATATCTCGCCCCAGGTCCGACCACCCTTGGTGCGCTTATCGGAAAACCCAGGGGCGTTGATAATCCACTCGAGCGTCGCAGAGGCACCGATGTCAACGAGAGCCTCCGCTACTGTGTAGGCACGCACGTTAAGTGGGCCGCCAATGGAGTATTGCTCCAGCGCAACCAGGATGTCGTCAGTCCACTGCCCGTCAAGTCTCAGCAACATTGAGTTATTCGCGCCCAGCCGTCTCAAGTGCTGAAAATTGAATTTGTATATTTCGAAGCTACCGCCCGCACGCTCACCATCGCCCCCGATGCGGCTCGATACCCCATCACCGCTGCCATCCATCGACCCTAGTGTATCCGGCATGCCGATATGAACTGCGATCGACCCGACCGAAAATCCGCGACCTTTCCGGCTGGCAGAATAAAAGTCGAACGCCAAACTGGCGACAGCGAGATTGTCTTCATTCAATACAGCCCCGGGAATCTCGGTTACGGCTTTCTTCGTCGCAATACCGAGGCGTCCACTTGCCCCGAAGAAGCGTCCATTAGCAAACGTGCGCTCCCAGTAAATGTCGGCCTGATCTACTGTCCCCTCGACGCCGAGAGCCGTCAAACTCTCAAGACCACCGATGTCGAACTGGTTGGTCGACGCGCCAAAACCAATTGCGTTACGGCCGAACGGAAACTTAAAATTCAACCCCCCGTAAGTCCCGTTGTCGGGCTCAAAGGTCTGCAGAATATAAGCTGCCACCTGATCGGCTACACCGAACAGGTTGTTGAGTTGAAAATCCAGCAGGAGCCTGTACTCGCCGGTGAATTCACTGCCGTAGTTGTCAACGCTGGACGTAAAGTAAAATCGATCCTCCTCACGAACGCGGATGATAAGGTCTGTGTTTCCTAATTCGTCGCCTTGCGTAAATGTCCCGAAAACGGTTAGACCCGGAAAATCCTGAACATCAAGTAGCGCTCTTTCGATACTCCCCTGAGTAATTGGATAGCCCCGGAGGCGGCGAAACGGCCCCTCGATGACTTTTGCCTTATAGCGCTGGTTGTTTTCTACCCGCACATCCTCGAGTGTGCCCTCCAGGATTCGCAAACTGACAACACCGTCGCGAACCACCTGCGCCGGGACGATCGCCTGGGCGATGATGAAACCTCGCTCACGATAGTGGCGAGTGATCTCGTCCGCAATGCCCTGAATTTGATTGATTGTGTAGCCGTCAGACGGCTGTGATCGGACGTGCCCAGCCAAAATCGCCTCAAGGTCACTAACCCAGAGGTCCTGTTTTTCCCGATCGACGGCGCCAAACAAGGCAAACGAACCAACGACTACCCTTGGGCCTTCTTCCATTCCCAATGGCCGTTCCATGACCGGCGGTACCTCGAACAAGTCCCGTTCCGCCTGCGCGAACAACTGAGCCTGATTCTGCACCAGGTCGGCGTCAGTACCACCTACTCTCGCATCGGGCGAGGGCGGATGAGCACTGGAAGACTGCTGTGCGGGGACAGACTCGATAGAAGACGGCCGTACAGGGAACGACTCAGTACGCACAATCCCCGACCAACCATCCGCCTCGAGGGCTGCTTTGGCCGACAGCGCCTCACTTCGGCTAACGTAAGGCCCTGCTTGAACGAGCGTCAGCGACTGGCCCGTACCATCGACCGTGGACCTGGTAAGGGTGGGAACCCCCCCCCGTTTTAGCGCCTCCAACAGCTGGTCGGCATTCGCGGGATCCGCAAACGCACCGACCTGAATCACGTGCTGATCAACAAACTCCGGAATGTCGGGCTGATCGTCGCCGGTGCCCGGCATTTGAGCCAACACCAAAGCCGGCAACAACCACAACACCGCGGTTATCAACAGCCTGCCTGGTTTTGACAGACCCCGCGCGAGAATTCGGCTGCAAGCAGCCAGTATCGACCGGATACGCATGGGTTGCGCCCCTATTATGATTCTTATTTCTTGGTTCTGTTTTCTTGTTCGATTCTAAGAACGCTATGTAATTTCCGCGTCGTGCGCCGCATTCCTGAAACCACTTGTCCAGCTCCTCTCAGTTAGCCGGAACGGTTTTTTGCTTATTACAGGTAAGCTTAGCAGCCGGTAAGATTTAATTCAATTCACTGATTCAGTGGCTTGCTGCAGGACCTCCCGGACAACGCGAAACCCGGTCATGGCATCGCGGTGGGACTGAACGAGGGGTTCGCGCGCCGCTGATCGTAACCTGGCGCCGGGATCAGAATAGGATCCGCCACGTACAAGCCGTAGATCCTCCGCCTCGAGCCTGCGAGCGCTACCATCGGCTGGTGCATTTTCGTAATTTGGGTGCCATGCGTCCTGAACCCACTCGCGGACGTTTCCAGACATATGATAGAGCCCGAACGGATTTCGATTGATGCTGCGATCAGTCCGCGGCAAAGGCGACTCCGAGGGCCTGTTCTCCGATGATTGTGCCGCTGACGGCGTTATTTCATCACCGAAAAAGTACGGCGATTGTGTACCCGCACGTGCCGCAAACTCCCACTCGGCTTCGGTCGGCAGCCTGTACTGAAATCCTGTCGTTTCGGACAACCACTTTGCATACTGTGTTGCGTCGTCCCAGGTGACAAAAACCACAGGAGACTCATCGTCCCAAGGTTGATCCGCACACGGCAAACTCGTCGCCGCACAGAATTGCTCGTACTCCTGCGACGTTGTTTCGTAACGAGCGAATGCGGTGTGATAAGCGATATCGACCTTATGCAGCGGCGCTTCCGATGCAACTAAGTCGTTTCCCATTTCAAAGGTACCGGTCGGTAACACGACAAGAAGCGGCCCCACGCTACCGTCCGCAAGGACATCCTGACAATAAGGCCTTCTCGTATTGGCGATCTCGGAGGGACAAGGATCGTCGGCTCTTGCAGTTGTCTGAATCGCGGCCAACGAACCTGCAGCCGGTACGCCATCGACTGGCTGTTCTAAATCATTAGCCGGGACCGTTTCGGCCTGAGCCGATTCAGGTTCAGCTTCTCCAGTGTCTATTAAGGCAGCCGCAGTGACGTCGCTATCAGTTGCGAGAACGTCTGACTCGACTTCAGTTCCTGCCTTCCTATTCACAGTGAAAGCCCGGGACTCTCTGTAGGGAGCGCCCATCGTTATGGCGAAACTCATCAACGATTCCAATAAACCGCTGTCCGGTACACCGCCAAGAGCTGTTTCCTCACGAATCCGTTGATGGAGCATAGTCGTTAGACGACGATGGCCTCGCCCCTTCTCCGCCAGTTGACGTTGGCCGTCATCCAGCGCCTCCCAGGCCAGCAGAAAATTGCCAAGGCTATCTTCCGTCCAGTCATTACGGGACAAAAAGTCCGCCACAAGCTCGTCTCCACGCTCCAAACCACTTTGCGGAACGGGCCCATTGTGCTCCGCCTGCGGGACTGGTTGCGTGCCGGAGTCGGACATCTGCGTCATCACCAAAAAGCCTAACGCGGCGATCCCAAAAATTGCGATGGCTCCGATCGCCAGCCGTTTTGGCCCAAATGACGGGGCTGGGACCTTTGAGTCTATCGACATTGTTGCCGAAGTTGCCGGCCCTTTTTCTCGGGATGGTTGTGCCCGGTTGGTAATGGTATCCGATTGCTCATCAACCTCAGCGCCGATGTTGTTCAACAGCTGTGCGCGTTGTTCCCGATAGGAATCCTGAGTCATCAGGCCGTGATAGTAATCACCGACCAGTTGGCGTAGCCGCGCACCATCCTGAACGGCCATCAGGCATCCTCCCCAAGCTCGCGCACTATACGGAATCCAGTCAACTCATCCGCATTGCCCGCATGCGGCCTCGAAAGCTTAATGTCGCAAATACCCAGCCGGTCCTTGTATGCACCGCCTCGGACTTCATATCCACCCGATGGCCCAATCACCCATTCCTGAGCATTGCCGACATAATTCATCATGCCCCAGGAATTTTGACCGCCGCGATTTACCTCAAACAGGTCGTCACCCAGCAGACCAGCTTGCGGGTTTATGCAATTCGGAGTGATTGAAGCTGGTCCGGTCGCCATGGCGGCCAGTTCCCATTCCGCATCTGTCGGCAGGCGATACGTGTGTTTTGTACCTTTGCTTAGCCATGTCGCATAAGCATTGGCATCCTCAACCCCGATGTTCGTTATCGGCACTTGCTCGTTTTGTCCGGTCCGCGCAACGCAGTCCCCACTTAAACGACAATAGGCATTCCATTGGCCGACCGATACTTCCTGTCTTCCGATCGCAAATGGTTTTGCTACGCCATTTCCAGCCGGAACGACGACGAGCCGTGGCCCTTCCACCGACGAGCCCGGCAAATAGTCATAACACTGTCCCCTGCCACGCGAGCCGTACGTGGCGAGACTTGGTGTACATGGCCGACCGGCCAGACCGGGAGCGACATAATCGTCAAAGATCCTGCCCAACCACGCAATTATCGGATCACGATTTTTACCCGCATTCAAAACACGCTTGTCCGCAAGCTCCCGCAATTCTGCCTCATACTTCGGGTACTCCGCACCGGCATCACTCCGAATCTTTGCCAGCATGTTTCTTGGACTTGTCGAATCGGCAGGAGCGGCGGATCGAACAATGCTCTTGAGCCCCTGAAGATTGCTCTCCAAACGCACAGGCCCGATACTGGCCAACAACTCAGTAAGCGATTGGTGCTTCGAAACCTCTCTAAGCCCTTCGCGTGCCAGCTGCTCAGCAGTATCGAAACTGCCTGCAGCCAAGGCACGCGTTGCCATGCGTGAATAGGTGTCGGCGATATTTTGCGGTGCCTCAACCGTGACAAACGTGTCGCCACCTGGCAGCAACCCTTGCAGCGTCGCCAGTGCCCTGCGCGCGTCCGGAATTCGCTCGGCGTTGAGTTCCGTCTCAAACGTACGTTTCAAGCCATCGACCTGGGCAAGTAACTGTCGCTCCTGGTTGGCTGAATCAAACGCGCGCCGCGCCGCTGCCAAAAGCTGGCCCTCCTGGTCCGCCGGTCCGAAGTCGCGGACAAACCACTCAGATGAATTCAGCATCCGTTCGGCGAGATCAAATCGCTCTTCAGTTCGCAAAGATTTGGCCCGCCCAACATACAGTGCTGCTACGTCCTGTCTCCTGGCGCCAAGATACTCCGCACCGCCTGCAAGAGGCTCGAGGCTCTGGACAGTGCGCCGCAATTCGGCTTCCCAGGCGCCGTCGTAGGCCGGGGATTCCAGGAGCCGCTCCAGCTCAGCCTTTAGCTCGCTTTCTTGCTCAGCAGCCACGCGTGTCAGGTAACTTTGGCGCTCCGTCTGCAGCTCAGCTTGTGCCTGGCGTAAAGACTGTGCATTGGGGAGCAAGGCCAGACTCCCCGCAATCAAATCCATCGCGCCGTCAAAATCCTGATCCCGAATGCCGATTCCTCTTGCCGCCGTCGACAGTCTTGCCGCCACCTCACTGCGACCCTGGGTTGCCAATTCTGCGCCAGGATCAAGGCCAGCCAGATCCTCTATCAACCCCAGAGTTTCCCCGGCTATTTTGAGGCCAAAGGGTGACCGATCCAGATTCTGCTGAATACGATTCTCCAAAGTACCTATCTGAGCCAAACGCACTCGTTCCAGTTCCTGGCGTTCCTGATCTGCCAGTCCTTCGGCTGCAAATCCCTCGGCTACAGCAATCGCATCCAACTCGGGCTGCCAGCCCGAAAAATCTGCGTCTACGCCTTGCCCTGCTCTTATCAGCTCGCGTGCTTCGTCAAACCGGCCGGCAGCGCGTTCCGATCGCGCGTTCGTGAGATATCCTCTTGATATCGAGTCCCGCGCTTGCCGCAGCGTGCCCGCAGCTGCATTCTCTTGTTCAAGCTGGGCCAGGAACACCTCGGCCTGCGCCAGGTCGCCTCGTGTTACGGCTTCAGCAACGCGTGCATGTACGCCACCCACTCTGTCGTTGTAGTCCGATTCGGCTGTGTCAATTCTGTTCAGAGCATTCGTTCTATACGACTGCGTCAAAAAGCGTGTGCTGGTCTCGACTGTGCTGCGTGCGTCCATCCAGTCATTGTTCGCTATCGCAGCATTGACAGCCCTGCTCAATAGACTTTCGAGATGGCTGCGATAATCGCCGACTATTTGGTTCGCTGGGTCGAGTGCCTCGAGTTGCAGCAAATCGCCATCAATTGCCCGAAAATCATCAATCGCGACGATCGACTGCAAGGACCCTGAGAGTTGCTGTTCCAATTCGGCAATGCGCACCTCTCTGTCTTGCACCTCCCGCAATGTATTAAGTCGGTCGCGCAAACCAATCAGTCGGGGATCACCCGAGAAGCGTCGCTGCCCCTCGTCAATGAATCGGGCTGCTTGTGATGCATCAACTACCAGCACCCGCTCAGCAGCATCGGCGTACGCGATCGCAAGTTGCGGATCAGTTAGCGCTGCGTTGGTCGGGTCGACCTTTTCGTAGATTTCCAAAACGTCAATGATATTATTTTCATCCGAGGGCAATATGCGACCGGCCGCTAGACTGGAGTTATAACGATTGTCCAGTTCAGACAAGAATTCTGCCTTGGCGCGTTCGAGATTATCGACCGCCACTGCAAGCCTGTTCGAATCATCATAAAGGCCCTGCGCTTGCCCGGCGATCGCTTCTGCTTTCGGGTAGTCAAGTGCGTCCTGAGCGGCCAGGATTTCTGCTTCGAAATAATCAACAAGCCGGTCTCTGACCTGATTGTTGCCGGTGACCGAGTCCTGTTCAATGGCGTTGAGTTCGCGTAATTGTTGCAACACGGTTGAAACTTCTGTGTCATTGGCGCCGCTTATCGCGGCAATCATGTTGTCGATTCGGCGATCCTGCAGATAGGACGGCCCAAAAAGAACGACAACAGCGATAGCGGCAATCGTGGCGGCTACTCCGACGGCAATGGGAGCCTTGCCGATTTTGCGGATTTTCATATCATCGAGAAAGACTTGCACATTCCGCGATCGATCCTCCCGACGGAAAGCAAGTCCGCGCTGCAAACCCCGCCAGTTGCGCCGACTGATACCCTTGACCGGCGCTATTTCAAGTCCTTTGTCGCGAGCATCTGCTGCCGAACGCTTGCCGAACGGGTGCCTGCCGGTTAACAACTCGTAGGCGATACACGCAAGCGCATAAATATCGTCCCTCGGATCGGGTTCTTCGCCATCAATCATTTCACAGCTGGCATACGCCGGCGTCAGGGCACCCAACGACCCTGGGTCAAATAGCGTCATATCGCCCGACGAATCTCCAGGCAGCTTGGCGGCTCGGGCGATTCCAAAATCAAAAACCTTGATGACGCCTGCTTTGGTGAGAAACGCATTTGCCGGCTTGAAGTCTGAGTGCACAATACCCTTGGCATGTGCATACGTGAGTGCACGCCCCAGCCCCTCGATTAGTGGATATGCCTCGTTCAACGGCATGCCGTCAAAAGAGGCATCCTTCGCGAAACTGTCGAGGGACTGCCCTTCCAGAATCTCCATTGTCATAAAGACCGTTGCACCATCCCGATCGAAATCAAAAACCGTCACGATATTGGGATGCGCGAGGTCCTGCGCCTTGCGGGATTCTCGCTGCAGCGCCTTCAGAGATTCGGGATGGCGGCGAAATTCATCATTCAGGATCTTGATTGCGATGTAAGGATTGCGATCCTGCGCCTCTTCCCTGCGCAGGTCCTTTGCTTTGAAAACAACGCCCATTCCGCCGCGCCCGATGACTGTCTCCAAAACATAACGATCTTTCAAGATCGATCCCGCCTGCATCGTTGGAGCCGGGCCTTCACCCCACTTGGACGGATCGGTCCAACTTGAACCTGTACCGGTGGGGACACTTACTCCACCGCTCGCACCTGTTGCACCCGTTGGCCCTGAAGGGTGGGCCGGTCCCGTACCAGTCTGCGGTACAAACGACTGGCCCGGCGGCGCGGTGGGAGGAGCGCTTTGACGAAATACTGTTTTGTCATCTGACGGCTGGGCATCGCTGTCCGCAGGCGGAGTGGGCAAAGGCGGCGATGCGACAGGCGGTTCCGAACTACCGGATTGCAGGATATCGAGGATGTCCGACGTCTGTTCTCGTGACTCGGCTGGTGACTCAACGTCTCCACCAGTCGGTTCAATAACCGTTGGCGTCTTTGGGGCAGGAGGCACCTGCTCGCGCAATGTCAGCAACTGCGGATCAGTCTTCCCAGGTTGCACGATATCCAGAATATCTGACGATTCTTGATGTGGCGGACCTGCGCCGGGTTGATTGGCAAGCGGCGTTGGCTGCTGCGGCGTGGGTACCGGATCCTGGGCTGCCTCCAGGCGCTGTTTCAACGTAATGTAGACCTGTGCAGGAAGCCGGCTGGATCGAAACAGCTGGTCCAGGGTCTGCAGAATCTGCTGCGCACTGCCCGGGTCTTTTTGCAGGCAACCGCGCAAGGCCGCTTCCAAACCGGGAAGATCAAGCTGACCCTGCAAGAATCGGGCAAGTGCATTTTGAAACTCAGTCAACTTCGCAGCCACTCCTGAGTCGCCGCAGGTTCGGCAAGCTATTCGCCCGCGGATTCATTGAACTCCACCACAACAACGGTAACGTTGTCCGCGCATTCCCGTTCCAGCACGACATCAATCAATGCATTGGACGCGTCTACACAACTACCCTCACCCAATAATTCTTCGATCTCCTCCTCAGAAAGATCTTTGAAAAGCCCGTCACTACAAATCAGATAACGATCTTTGTCTTCCAGTTCGTCCAATTCGAGATCGACGTAAACATGCTCCAGTCCTCCAACGGCACGAGTCACAACGTTGGCCGCGGGATGATCGAGTGCAGACGCCGCATCGAGGGTGCCTTGTGAAATCATTTCCTCGACTTCGCTGTGATCTGTCGTAACTTGCTTTAACAGCTCGCCCTCTCGCAGCCGATATATGCGGCTGTCGCCAACCCACATACTGACAACGTGAGTATCGAATGTGAGCAAAGCCGCAATTGTGCTGCCCATGACTTTCGGATCATCCCCCTCAATCGACATGTCGTGTAAGCGCCGATTGACTTCAAGGACCCTATCCTCGACGTCATCCACAAACTCGCTGAGCTTGTCGTGTGAATCTATGCTGCTCAGCTTGCCAACCAACATCTGGCTGGCGACATCACCTGCCGCGTGCCCGCCCATGCCATCGGCCACGACCCAAAGTCCTCGCGACGGCAAATCCAGGCATGCGTCCTCGTTCACCTGCCTCTCGTTACCGACATCACTACGACTCGAAGACGTCCAGCGAAAACTGCTATAGCCACTCATGCCGATTCTCCGGTCGACGCGACCGCAGCGTCACCGTCTATCGCTGCTGTGGTGGGTGACGAATCTCCCCAATTTCCCGCAAGGAGTTGCGCAAAACTCAGTGGATTTGGCAGGTTCGGCGCAACCAACCCCATTGACGGCAGGTCTTCGGAATCCTGGGTCCACCAAACGCTGTACGGTCCAACCTGAAAGCGCACCAGCTCGTGGCAAACAGCGGATGAAATCGTCTGGTTCGTGACGCCGGTCAGGCGCAAACCCCACTCGCCGCCATTCAGGGTGGGATTTGTGTCATCCCCGAGTTGCATGACCGCGTTGTCCAGTGTCACCATAGATGATTGCAGAGCATCGACATCGACGCTTTCCTCTTGCAGCACGCTAAGCGCCAGGTCCTCTGCGGCGGTGAACCAGCCGGTACCGGCCTCGATGACGTGAAAGGGTTGTACGCCATCACCGAGCGACGATGCAAATGTGAGCGGAAAATAACGACCCACCTTGTCAACACTCGGCATCAGAATGCCCGCCCAACCCCGCTCACCACAGACCCCGGGCAACAAGACGAATCGCCATATTGGACTGTTCAGGTAGGTGTTCAGCCATGCGTCGCCGAGCGCAGATTTGCTGGCAGCGACAGACTGCTGCAGCCAGTCATCCCAGGTATCGAGAAAATCGCGCGGCAGATCGCGCGTAACGAAGTCGCCGAGACTGGGTATCTTGCCGAAGAATCCTTGCACGACAGTCAGAGTGATTCAGGGCAACGGAATTGTTCAAGCTCGTCGAAACGAAACGGATTGTAGGCGCTACGGGCGATCAATTCATACGCGGCGCTCCTGTCACCGAGGCGAAACTCGACCTGGAAGTGCTCCGGCCGGCCCGACGGAGTGATGTTTGCCTTGTCGAGCATGCGAAACCATGCCCATGGACCGCTCTCGCGCAACATCGAAGCCGCACCCGGTGTCGGCGGGCTCATTTCGATTCGAACCTCAGCGTTTTGCTCCGGGCCCGGCCATTCCATGTACTCCGTGATTTGCGGCCCGAAACTATAGGCGATCGTCTTACCGGCAAGGCTCAGCGAGAACTTCGAGATGGTGGCATCCATGCCGATCGGCTGCATCTCGAAGCGGACCGAGGGAATCGTGCCACCACCACGGAAAAAGGTGTCTTTGATTCGATTGGCTCGTTCAAACTGCATGAGCGCCGCGCTCGAGATGCGAATTGGCGAAGCGCCTGAGGAACGAACTCGCCATGGGCTCCGCGACATGTCGACATAGTTGGCCAGGTATTGTCTGAAAAACGTATCGACGATTCCGCCGGGCCCGAAGAATTGACCAAAGTCATCGAGCCTAATCTCCTGGCTGCTATTGCGTGCAATGGGATAACGGTTGCTGATCGCCTGTTGGCAGAAGGGCAGTCCGCGGCTGCGCCATTCGGAATTTAGCTGTGCCGCCACACCCTGAAACACAATGTTACCGCTGCGTGACGCGGCACTGTTGAGCATCCCCTTAACCATCTCCGGTTGCCGGCTGGCCTCCATCTTCATTTGCTGAATTATCGCTTGCCCTTGGCCGGCTACGTGAGCGGGTATGTCGCCGCCAGGGCCTTGCTGACTGACGACGGTCGCCATGAAGCGATACAGCTCTTCAATCAGCCCGAGCAGATGCTGGATTTGTGCCGAGCCCGGGTCGTCGCCGCCGACCAGATCGTCTGCCCACTTGAACTTGCGCTGTACCCGATTGAACTGCCTGCTGGCAGTTCCCACCACCGCCGGCTTTCTGACCCTACCCAGTAATTGCTCCAGTTTTTTTGTGGCGGCGTTTGCACCGTCGCCATCCGAGCTCAGGACTGCGGGCAACGCATCCAGCTGCGTTTCCTGCTGGATGCCTTTCAGCAGTAACAACAGCGGCGAATTTACCGGGTCTGACAGGATGTTCAAAACATTGGTCGCCTCCTGGGGCGAAGCAAACGGCGCCAGTTCAATATCCAAAATCAGCGCTTCGTACTGGCGGGCGAAATCGTCGAGGTAAAGGTCCTTGACGCGACTCATTAAAAGCGCCGAGTCCGTAGCGGGCGGCGTATAGGGTCCGAGAATCCAGCCCTCGTCGATAAGCTCCATGGTCAACGCCATCGACTCTTTGATGAATACGCGCTGATACCCTTCGCGCGTGTACAGACCGGGAATGCCCTCGTTCAAGTCTGCACGGCTCTTGCGGGTAAAGACAATTTGCGATCTCGGACCCGCGGCCTTGAATACCGTAAACTCAGGCAATTCTTCGCCGAGGCCTTTTCGCTTGAGCCGGCTATAAACCCGTTCCTCCGTCGGCATTCTGGCTACAATACGTTGTGTGGCTTCGATCAGGTTTTGATCCAGCGGCAACGGCAACGGCATGGGTTGTTCCGCAAAAAGAGCGTCCAGATGTGTGTAGAGACTGTCGCGCTGCGCCGTGTTGATTTCCCGCCGCATATTGGTACTTAGATCGAACCGTATCCAGGCAATAATCTCAGACGCGTCGTAATGGTCGCGTGAATCCAACATCAAGTAGGCCTTCAACGCCTCATACTGAAAATCGGGTGATGGCCCACCGCCACGAAGTTGATCTTCCAAACGCAGTATCAGGCGCGGCATCAATATTTCCACGAGCACTCGACGGTAGGCGCTGTCGACTTGTGCCCCGATCTTGTTGCCCTGGTACAGCCCAAGCCTGCTGAGCAATCGGCTATCGTTCGCAGAATCCGCGCCGCCACCTGGTATATTTCGCGCCGCGTCCAGTGCCGGCAGCACTACCAGCGGGTCGAGATTATCGAGTGGCGTGTCGTCCAGCACCTGCGCAGCCGACTGCGTTGCTGCTGCAGCATCGTTTATCAGTGTCTTGTTGTTGATGAAACTTACGACCCAACCGAGGATAATTAACGCGGTAAACACCAAAGTCCCTGCATAGGCCGCCTTCTGCAGCCAGGCCCGTTGGACTTCCAGGCGCCGATTTGTTCCAGCAATTTCAGATTCAGCAAAAATTACGTTTTTGAACAATGACGTAATGAAGTAGCTGCGACCCTGGCCTCCGTGAGCGGGCAAGACTTGTTCATCCAGCCCGAACGTTCGCGCGACCGTATTCATCAGGCGATCGATCGGCGTACCTTCCTGCGTGCCGCTGGTGAAATAGATGCCGCGCAGCATGGGCGCTTCTTCGAAACGGCTGCCACGAAAGACATCGCCGAGAAACGTTGTTAGCGGTTCTTTTAGAGAAGCAAGCTGCCGTGGAAACCCGTAAATTGCCGCACGGCGCCGAATGTCTCTTTCGCCGCTGAGCCGCCATAATACTCGCGAACCGAGCCTGTCGAGGATTGCGTCAAACTCCGCGCCGAAACCATCGACGGCACCTGATGCAGAGCTGCTTTCATCCAGCGAGAACGTCACGCCCAGAATCTGTTCACGCTCGGCACGCCCGAGATCGTCGAAGAACTCGGTGAACCCGGCGACCAGGTCGCACTTGGTCAATACAACGTAGACAGGAAAGCGAATGCCGAAAAATTGGTCGAGCTCCTGGATGCGGCTTTTTATGGCACGGGCATGCGCCATACGGTCGCTTTCGCTCTGCGTCATCAGGTCCGCGAGACTTATTGCGACCAGGATTCCGTTGATGGGCCGTCTCTTACGGTATTTCTTGAGAAGACCGAGAAAACCATCCCAGGCAGAGCGGTCAACTTCCGAGTCACTGTCCTGCGTCGTATAGCGGCCGGCAGTATCCAGAAGGATCGCGTCCTCCGTAAACCACCAATCGCAGTTGCGGGTGCCGCCAACACCGCGCAGCGCCTCTTTGCCAAAACGATCCGCCAACGGAAAATTCAGGCCCGAATTTACCAGCGCGGTGGTCTTGCCAGACCCTGGTGGACCTATGATGATATACCAAGGCAACTCATACAGATTGAGAGATCCTTTCTTGCCCTTGGACTTTTTGAGCACGTCCACCGCTTCTTCAAAGCGTTTGCCGAGTGCTGCCACTTCCTCAGCGGAACGATCCGGCTCCGCCTCCCCGTCATCCTCCACCAGGCTTTCAACCATCTGCTTGTTGGCGCGATTCGCGCGCAATGCTTTGCGCAGATGGTTGAGCATCCACACGATGACCACGACCAGGATCGTAATCAGTCGCGCGTTCACGCTTTCGAGTGGCCGCGAATTGCCGATGCCAATAAGCGGGCCAGCGAAATAAATCAGACCTGACAGCGCGAGCAGTCCAAGAATTGAAATAAACCAGCGGTTGGTAAAGAATTTCAGGACGCTTTTCATTGCCGGCTCGCCCCTGCCGTCAACATGATCTCAACGCGCCGATTCAAGGCGCGGTTCGCCGCAGAGTCATTCAGTGCCACAGGCTGTGTGTCGGCCATTCCCTGCGCCGTAATGCGATCGAGCGCGACGCGACTGGCCAGAATCTGCCGCACGGCGTTGGCACGGGCCTCTGACAGTACCCAGTTGGACGGATAGCGCATCGAACGCATGGGCACATCGTCCGTATGACCGCTGACCGCAACCAGGCCGGGCACCTTGTTGAGCGCGTCGGCGATTGCCATCAATAATGGGGCGCTATCGCTGCGCACCTCGGATCGTCCGGACGCGAACAGCCCGTCACCGCCCAACGTGACAACCTGACCACGGTTGACGTCGGTCACCTGCACCAGACCGGCACGAATTTCATCCTGAAGATAATCTCGCAAGTCTGACGTCGGCGCTGGTGCAAATGCGCGATCGCGCACGAGCGGCGGCACATTTCGACCTAATGCTGCCAGCTCTGCCTGCACTGGATTGGCCGAGCCACTGATAGCAAGAAGAAATCCCCAATACACGAGCAACAGCAGACCGGACGCGACGGCTGCAACTACCCAGAGAGGCACGTAGCGAGCTAACGGTGTGCGCTTGTCCTCCACGCCGCGCCAACGCGGTGAGAGGCTGCGCTCAATGTCGCCGCGATGCAGCCGAATGGTTTGATACAGGTTGTCCTTTAAGCTATCCAGCATTGCGCGACCGCGATCTTGCACACGAAACTTGCCTTCGAATCCCAATGCAAGGCACAAATACATGAGTTCCAGCAAATGCAGATTGCGCGCCGGTTCCTGGATCAGCCGATCAAGCAGCTGAAAGAACTTCTCGCCACCCCAGGTCTCGTTGTGAAATGTGCCAAGTAGCGTTTGGGTTGCCCATACGCTTTGGCCGCCCCAGGGTGTATTGAGTATCGTTTCATCGACAGCGGTACACAGTACGTAGCGTGCGCCCAGAATTACGTCTGCGGGCTCGCCTTTCGATCGTGCGGCCGCCTCGAACCGCTGCACCTCTTGGCTCACGTGTTGAAACAGGCTTTCCGGATCGGCGTGGGATGCGCTGTCACGCAACTGCGCGATTAGTGCGAGCAGTGTGGTTGCGGCACCCGTAAGTGGATTAAGTCCACCCGCCAGTTCGGGCAGGCCGCTGACTGGCTGTGCCTGCATTGCAGGTTGGCCGACTGGCTGCGGCGCCGCAGGTGAAGGTGCAGACGGTGCCGCCGGACCACGTCGTCCGCCTGGCGTCGGCCGCAAAATTGTGCGATCGCTGTCACCGGAACCAAAGAAAGGGTCGTCTTCGCTCATCAGCTACGCCCTGATAGCCCAGAACTCCAGCTCGAGTCCGGGGAACTCGGCGCTGACTTGAATCGCAATACCGCCGGATGATTCGAGTTCGCCCCAGTATTCGCTGCCGCGCTCCAGCTCAAAATAGGCAAACCCGGCGTGGTATGGAATCTGCCGCGGCGCGACCGGCAGCGAGCGCAACGGAATACCGGGCAACTGCGAGTTCACGAGTTCCCGAATCCGCTCCACGGAGCCAATCTTGACCATCGCCGGGAAGCGCTTCATTAGATCCTCCATCGGCACGTCCGCGTGTACGGCGAGAACGAATACTGCCTCTTGTAACAAGTTGCGATCAGCGATCTTGGAAACCCGAATTCCGTAGCGACGCTCTTTGAGCGGCAACGGTGTCGCAGCCTCTTTCTGCACAGTCGCGAAAGAATCTCTCAATGCCGTTATTACCTGCTCGAAGGAACCGCGCAGATCGTGGTGCAAATAATCGGAAAACTCGCGCGGCCTTCGACTTGTACTGGTCAGCGTAGCAAGCTCCCCCGCCATGGACACCAGGATGCGATACAGGTCCTCCGGATGCAGGCCATCCACAGTAGCCAGATGTGCGATCAGCGGTTCGTATCGATTGACGGTCTGCAACAACAGAAAGTCGGCAAACTCCGCCGCGCCACCACGACCGGATTCCGATACGCGGCTCGCCAGCGATTCTCCTCTGGCGTGCAAGAGACCCTGCAGCTCTGTCAGGAAACCCGCCAGTACTGGCGCACCCTGACAATTGAAAACAGTCGGAATGAATCCGTCTTTCAGCTGAACATTCTTGTCTGCCTCTTGTTCAAGCACGTGCGCAACCGGGATACACGCGTATTCCTCGCGTTGATCGCTCTCGAGGAGCAATCGCATACGCAAGGCGCCCACATGCATCGGCGCTGCAGCCAGATCCGTGCCGGAAACATCCGCAACATCCATCTCGCGAAGCATATAGCGAGCCAGCCCTTCCTGATCGTGTCCATCACCAACCTCGGCGGTACCTTGCTGCCGTACCGGCAGACCGAGATAGACAACCTCGTCGCGAACGTTTTCATCCAGTTCGAACGGTGTCGGCGGCGGATCGTCGTCCGGGATATTGAAAGGCGTGCCATCCGGAAATACACCGCTTGCGGAACTCACCGCAAGCTTGCCGATACGCAGCATGTCCTGATCAATGGTCAGTTCATCACAACCCCACGCAAAGGGCCTGAGTCCGCGACTGCGCCCTTCAACGTATTGTTCCAGGTAACGAACGTGTTGCTGGAAATGCTGGGGTCTGAGAAAAAGTCCTTCAGACCAGATTACTCGATTGCGCCATGACATTTAGCGTAGCACCTACTTAGTGGAAACTGTCACCGCGAGACTATTGACCGCGATTCTTAGTTTGTTTTTCCTGAAAAACCTGCTGATAAATCCTTTCTTTGGCAGTGCCACTGTCGCCCGCCACTGCGCGTTTTCGATATCTCTGTATGCAGCTATCACGCCCACGAAGCGCGTTTCTTTGGCGAACTCTGCCACCCACTCCCGCGACTCACCCGGCTGCAGCAAAATCTGTGTTTTAGCAAGCAAGTCGCCGCCCAACACGGCCGCCTCAGGGTCGAAAAGCGAGAAAAAGTCTGCACTCGAAAACGCGTCCGCAGAGACCAGTTGAAACACGATGATATTGACGGGCGACGGGCGTCCCTGGTAGTCGGGATTCAGGTCTTCGGCAGCCGTCACGACCGCCTTCACCTTCACGGTTTTCGCCGCGTAACTTGAAGGAGACGACAACAGGAGCGCAATGGCCGCAAGCAACAACCAAAGAGCAGGCCGACTCACAGCGATACTGGCTGGTCGATCCTGCATGACGGAATGAACATTCATGGTCTACCTCTTTCCAGCCGTTAACCGCTGCATCTGTTCCTCGTAGGCCCGGGCGAACTCCTCGCCGAACAGGCGTTGAAAATTTGCATCCGCATCCTGCGTCATGTCGTCATAGAGATCCTTGTACATATCCCAGAACTGACCACTGCTCGACAAACGCAGCATGGACTTTGATTTACGTTTCTCAAATCGGTGCTCAAGCACTTCAGGATCGAAGCGCTGCAGCATGCTGTCGAATGCTGCTCGCATGCCTGCCATAAGGGCCATTTGATGTGCCTTGATATCCTCGAATGCCTCTGTAAAAGAGTCGACCGCACTCAAATAAGCGGGATTATGATTCACAAGCATATACAGCAATGCTTCGGTTGCATTAGCCGATGACTTCAGTGCGTTGTTTTCCACCGGGCGCATCATCGTCATCGGGACCCGGAACTGGCTCTTGACCGCCGAGCGCGCCGCAAGCACATCGATGAGGCCCTGCGTCGTTACGCCAAGGATTTGTCCCAAGGCAGCCAGATTTGCCGGCGTGACTGCAGCCTGAGCGTTTGCCTGATCGAGGCCCGCCGCCATCAGCATCGCTACGATTCCTTGATAATTTGACCCTGTAGGCACACTCGGAGCTGCCGCTGGCGGCGGTGATTGCAACGGCGAGGCCGGCGGTGGTTGATTAAACGTTCCGGACATTTCCGCAGCTATGTCGTCGGAACTCTTGTAACCGGTCGCGTCCCAGTCATCCGGGATGACATTCGTGTCCGTTTGTGGCGCAGGTTGCGGCGTTGGGGGAATGAAATTTTGGTCTAGCGCAGATACGTGATCCGGCGTCGGGCCAAGCTGAGCTGGCGCATTCGTAACCGGCACGTCGTCGAATAGTCCCAGTATATCGTCGTCACTACCTGCGACCGGCGCAGTGCCATAAGGGCCGGTCGGACCAGTGATACTGCCGGGTCCGGTAACGCCGGGCCCCTGAGGTGCTTGCCAACCGCCTGTTGCTGGCGGCCCGGTCGGGCCAGTCATTGCTGCCTGCTCCGAAGCATCCAGGTTCGCAGTAATTTGATAATCGCCAATCTGGATTCGGCTCCCGTCAAATAGCTGTTGTTCCATGCCATTACCGACCGGTTGCGGCGAGTCGTTCACGAACGTGCCGTTAGTACTGATGTCTTTTAACAAGTAAGTACCACCACGACAGAGGATCTGGGCGTGGTGGCTGGACACGAATTTCTCCGGGTCCGGCAACACCCAGTCGTTATCGAGGGCACGCCCGATTGCGCCACCCTTCGTGCCGAATACCCTGGTGCTGTCCGCGCCAAGTGCCTGGCTATGAAAGCTCGTCACGCGAAGCGTCAGAGCCATCGGAAATTACCTCTATTTCGATCGGTTAATTATTATTCTAGTTCGCCGTCCGTGGCCCTGATTTGAGTCGCCCTCGCCTGGTTTTCCTCGCAGGCACCATCTCAGGAGCGTCTATTAGTATAGACTCAAGCCGACGACGATCATAGCCGACGCCGGCGGTATTAACCTTAGTCCAAACAATAACTTACAGCCTCCACTTGCGGCCGGTGCACAAGATCGCGGGCCACGAAGCAGATCAGGCTCCGAACGTGTGCATCAGGAACAGACCGATGGTGACGGCGCTGAATATGAATGCGACCAATAGCCAGGTCTTGCGCGCGGGAGTGAGTTGCCCCTGTTCTTTGAGAAAATCACGCAGCGCCGCCACCACGAAGATTACCGCCAGGGCGACAAAGACCAGAGCTACAGCGGGCACGGTTCCTTCAAACATGGTGTCACTCCTCCCGTTCGGGCGTAATCACATTATTCCATCGGACGACCGGCAAAATACCATTG
>SMWE01000002.1 GCA_004357475.1 Gammaproteobacteria bacterium | reverse complement strand
CGGCGCACGCGTGAATCGCGAATACGTAGAGACCCGGGCGCGTTGGGAGCCGCTGTATGAAGTCACGCAAATCAAGGGCGATGGCGAGACGCATCCTTACCTGTCGCCAGACGATGAGTTTGCGGACTACGAGACCTGGGCTGTCGGTAATCTCGATCTGAGTGAACTCAAGGAGGACCGCATGTTCGCCGGCGAGTATGCCCGTCGTGCATTGCAGTCGGGGCTGCAGCTTGAAGAGAAGTTTGGTACCAACCCGTACAAGTTTGGCCTCATGGCTGCGACCGACACTCACACCGCGTTGTCCACTGCCGAAGAGGAAAACTTCTTCGGCAAACATTCCGGCGCGGAGCCGAGTGCGAAGCGCGTCTACCACCCAATGGCAAGAGTCGGTGACAACGAATATCCGGGTTGGTCAATGGTTGCGTCAGGTTATCAGGGCATCTGGGCGACTGAGAACACGCGCCAGGCGCTGTTTGACGCCATGATGCGCAAGGAGACCTACGGTACAACAGGTCCGCGCATGCTGGTGCGTTTCTTCGGTGGTTGGAACTTCGAGGCAGCGGATGCACAAGGCCGTCTGCCCGCGGACATCGGCTATATGAAGGGCGTACCGATGGGTGGTGATCTCACCAATGCACCGTCAGGCAAGGCACCCTCGTTTCTCGTCGCGGCGCTCAAAGATCCATTGTCGGGTAATCTCGACCGAGTCCAGATCATCAAGGGCTGGGTTGATAGCCGCGGCGCACGTCACGAAAAAGTTTATGACGTCGCCTGGTCCGGCGACCGTAGCCCCGGAGCCGACGGCAAGCTGCCGTCGGTAGGCAACACGGTCGATGTCGCCAACGCGACCTGGACCAACTCGATCGGCAGCTCCGAGTTGATCACGGCGTGGACCGATCCGGACTTCGATCCAAAACTTCGCGCCGTCTATTACGCCCGCGTCATCGAGATTCCGACGCCGCGCTGGACTGCCTATGAAGCTTTGCGCTACGGCATCGACATGCCGTCGTCCGACGTACCGATGACGACAACGGAGCGCGCTTACACATCGCCCATCTGGTACACGCCTTGACGTAGTAAAACAAGGTGCCAAAAAAGGAAGAATAACTAAGGAGATCAAAAATGAGAGCGAAGACCGAATGGTTGCAAGGTTTTGGGATATGCATAACGGCACTGGCATTGTCGGGCGTGGCCTCCGCGCAGGAGTTTGACACGAACGAAAAGCAGCTTGCGGAAGTCTACGGCGGTGACTACACCGGCAAAACGTACTCGCCCTATGCCGAGCGCGATTTCGCCAGTCGGCCATGGTTTGGCGAGACCCACGTGCACACGGCGTTGTCTATGGATGCGGGTGGCTTCGGCAACCGTCTCGGTGTGCGTGAGGCTTACCGATTTGCGCGTGGCGAGGAACTCACCGCGTCTTCCGGCCAGAGCGTCCGTTTATCGCGCCCACTTGACTTCCTCGTGGTCGCGGATCATTCCGACGGGCTTGGGTTCATCACCGACATTCTCGCGAGATCACCGCTCGTAACAAAGTACGACCAAGGCAAACGCTGGTCCGAGGGGTTTAACGCCGGCGGACAAGAAGCGATCAATTCGACGCTCGATCTAATCACCACATTCTCGCAAGGCAAGATTAACGCGGAGATGATGGCCAATTACTCTCCCGGCTCCAAAAACTATCAGACGATCTGGGATGACGTCATCGCCGCCGCCGAAGAATATAACGAACCCGGTCGGTTCACGACTCTGATCGGGTTTGAGTGGACGTCTCTGGTCAAAGGCGCGAATATGCATCGCAATGTCATTTTCCGTGATGGGGCCGACCGAGTGGGCCAAGTGGTTCCCTTTACGACTCAGGCGCCGATCGGCAGCATCGATCCGCTCGATTTATATAAGTATCTGGAAAACTACGAGGCGACAACCGGCGGCTCGGTCCAGACTTTGGCGCATAACGGCAATCTGTCGAACGGCATAATGTTCCCCGTCGATGCTCAGTACACGGGCCGGAAACTGGATAAGTTCTACGTCGAGCAGCGTGCGAAATGGGAGCGCAATTACGAGGTCACTCAGATCAAGGGCGACGGCGAGACGCACTCCTTCTTATCGCCCGATGACCAGTTCGCGGACTACGGTACGTGGGATGTGGGCAATCTGGACCTCTCGGTGGCGAAGACAGACGACATGCTCGCCGGTGAGTATGCGCGTGAGGCGCTGAAGAACGGGCTGGCGCTGGAGGCAAAGTTTGGGACGAACCCCTACAAGTTCGGCCTGCAAGGAGCAACAGACACACACACCTCGCTGGCAACCACGCAGGAGAATAATTTCTTTGGTAAACACGCCGGCTATGAACCAAAGCCCGGACGCTTGACTCACCCGTTCATGAAAAACGAGAATGGTGAGATCTTTAGCTGGCAGCAGGTGGCTTCCGGTCTGACCGGAGTCTGGGCCCAGGAGAACACGCGGGAAGCGATCTACGACGCAATGTACCGTAAGGAAGTTTACGCCACCACGGGTACGCGCATGATGGTGCGGTTTTTCGGCGGCTGGGAGTACACTGAAAAAGACATTCAAAGCCGCGAGCCGGCTTTCGCCGGTTACGCCAAGGGCGTTCCAATGGGAGGAGACCTGACCAATGCCCCCAAAGGCAAGGCGCCGAATTTTATGGTTCTTGCCGTGCGTGATCCGATCGGAGCAAATCTCGATCGCATTCAGGTTGTCAAAGGATGGCTCGACCACGAGGGACAGACGCATGAGCAGGTCTATGATGTAGCCTGGTCGGACGATCGCAAACCCAGCAATGGCAAGCTACCACCCGTCGGCAATACTGTGGACATCGCGACCGCGAGTTGGACGAACACCATTGGTGCCTCAGAACTGGGAGTCGTTTGGACCGATCCGGACTTCGATCCAGAGGAAAGGGCGTTCTACTATGCACGTGTGCTCGAGATTCCCACGCCGCCCTGGTACGTCTACGACGTCTTCCGTTTCGGCCTGGAATTGCCCAAGGATGCACCCACCAGTCAACAGGATCGAGCTTACACCTCACCGATCTGGTACACGCCGTAGGCGATGAAGGCGCCATGGCGCATGTCTCTACTTGCTCACGTCATTATTGGGGTGTCAATGGTGTCGTGCTCCGGCGAAAAATCCGGATCGGAAAGTCACGACGACGAGCATGCTGTTCACTGGGGCTACGAGGCCGATGACGGGCCCGACATCTGGGGCTCGATGAATTCCGATTGGGCCTTGTGTGCGAATGGTCTCGAGCAGTCACCGATCGATCTGGCAAATGCTGTGAAAACTCGGTTACCGGTGGTGGATCTCGACCGGCCCGGCGAGGGAAAATTTGAGGTGTTGACCCAGGCCAGTGTCGTCGATGCACTCGACAACGGCCACACGATTCAAGTCAACTCGAAGACTGGCGAAAAATTGACCGTCGACGGCAAAGCCTATGCGCTCTTGCAATTCCACTTCCATGCGCCGAGTGAGCACACGGTCGACGGCAGACACTTGCCGATGGAGATGCACTTTGTTCATCAAGCGGACGATGGCGCGCTTGCGGTCGTGGGCGTGCTGGTCGAAGAGGGCGCCCCAAACCCCGGCGTCGCACCACTGTGGGCACAACTGGCCGAGGCCCCCGGTACGGAGACGATGGTAGAGCTACGAGCTGAATTTGCGGAACCCGTATTTCCCGACGTTGGCAGCGGCTTTTACCACTATGTCGGCTCGCTGACAACGCCACCGTGCAGCGAAAACGTACAGTGGTACGTCAGGAAAACATTTACCACGCTTTCGAAAGATCAGATCGCAGAATTCACGGCAGTCTACAACCACAACAACCGTCCGGTGCAAGCGCTCGGCGATCGCGCGTTGTACCTGGACGAAAACCCAACCGTTACGATTCACTAGCACGAAGGATTGCGAGCAATGAACAACGACGTTAAGAAAAACTCAGCCGCTTCCATCATTACGATCGTTCTGATCTTCGGATTGGCGTACGCCATCACGCGTTACCACCTTGTAGGCCCGGTTCCCTGGAAGGACTTTCCGATGTTCATCTTGAACAAAGCTATTTCGCTAAGTGCTTTCATCATGCTGACCTGCAATTTCGGCTTTGGTCCTCTGAACAACCTGGGCGTCAAGATCCCTGAAGGTTGGCTCAATGCGCGCAAAGCACTGGGCATGACAGGATTTTTGTTGGTGCTCATTCATGCCTTGATGAGTTTCATTCTTTTCAGCCCGTCGGTCTACGGCAAGTTCTTTGTCGAAGATGGCACACTGACAATGCTTGGCGGCCTCAGCATGCTCGCTGGTGTCTTCGCCTTTGTCGTCTTGTGGGGCTACAACATGAGCTTTCAAACATTCTTGCGCGAAGACAAGGCATTCATCCAGTTCATCACGTCGCGAAAATTTATGCTGTTCGCATTGCTGCTTGGTGCGGCGCATATATTTTTCATGGGCTATGAAGGTTGGTTGAATCCCGACGGTTGGCACGGTGGCATTCCGCCCGTCAGTCTAGTGGCGTTCACGTTTTTTGCGGTCGGCTACCTGGCCAATCTGTTTGGCAGAAAGTGACCGTGCCGGAATCGAACGAATCAATCCGAATTACCGGCGTATGTGGAAGTTTGAGCGCGGATGGCGTGACGAAAAAAGCGCTTACGATAGCGCTGCAGGGTGCCGCTGAATACGGTGCCGATACATCGCTTCTCGAATTGCATGACTTCAATCTCGTCTTTGCCGGAAGCGTTCCACAAGACGAGTATCCGCCTGACGTGCTCCGGTTGCGCCAGGCCATCAGAGAGTCGCGAGGCATCATCCTGGCTACGCCGGAATACCATGGAAGCCTGACCGGCGCGCTCAAGAACATGCTCGACCTGATGAGTATTGAGGACTTCGAAACAAAGATCGTTGGGTTGGTGGGAATAGCCGGCGGTCACGTAGGGGCAATAAACTCGCTAAATACGATGAAGACAATCTGTCGAAACCTGCATTGCTGGGTTCTGCCCCAGGAAGTCTCGATCGCAAATTCCGGGAACGCGTTCGACGAAAACGGCGCCATGAAAGACCCGGCGCTGGAAGAGCGTCTGCTCAACCTCGGTCGACAGCTGGTGAAGTTTGCGTCCATGCAGCAGAAGGTACAGCAGAGCGAATTCGCACAGTTGTGGAAATCATTGCCGACCTGGTGACGTTCAGAACATTGCGAAAAGAAGGGTCGAAATCATCATGACACTTCGCTCTATGAAAATGCAGAAGACGACGAATTGGGCATTGCTCGCTATTGCCTTGCTGTCCTGCTTTTCGACCGCGCTTGCGTAGACTCTCGTACTCAGGCAGGTGCTTCGTCAGACAAATCAGTTGACTAAAGTAAAGCCCGCGGAAAATTGCGGGAGTTTTGCGTGATTGAGTCCTGCATTGTTGTGCACTGTGGTGCAGATTAAGCAACGGGCGCCCCACAGACTTTCTTTTATAACAACAAGTTACAGTTCAGTGATCCAACTACGAACCGAGCGGTCGGGAGTTCGAATCTCTCCGGGCGCGCCAATAAAAACAAAGGGTTACACCATTCATGGTGCAGCCCTTTGTGCTTTGGGTAGCACTGTGGGTAGCAATGTGCACTAAATTGGCATTGTTTCGCCTTTAACCGCAGATGGGCCAGAT
>SMWE01000159.1 GCA_004357475.1 Gammaproteobacteria bacterium | reverse complement strand
TGTCCTGGGCATGTTCGGGCGATGCCACACTGGTCGACAAGTGGCTGCCACCAGCCTGTCGCACATAATCATTCGGAGCTGATTTAAATCAGTTGCTGCTGCGTGATGCCGCCATTATTCACGGGTCAGGGAGCAGGCCTTTCGCAGAGCAACCCGGGCAATTTTTTCTTTTGCTGATGCCGACTTTGCCCCATTCGGAGGCGATGGCGTCGTAAAGACTGAGACTGCCGGACTCTACCGGCAGGCCGGCGATTATCTTCAAGGCTTCGACCGCCATCATCGTACCAATTACGCCAGGAACGGGCGCGAGTACGCCGTTGCCGGCGCAGTTGTCGAGCGATTCATCCGACTCCTTATATAGGCAGCGATAACAGGGCGAGTTCGCATAGTCCGGGCCAAAAACGGCAAGTTGACCCTCGAACCGAATCGCTGATCCTGATACCAGGCGTCGCTTGCCTGTTACACAGGCGTCGCTTACCTGAAAACGGGTCGCAAAGTTGTCACATCCATCCAGGACAACATCGGCCTGTCTAACAGCTTCTTGTAACGCATCGTCACTCAAGCGCTCGGGGATTTCAGTGAGCCGGACATCCGGGTTCATTGCCGCGAGACGGGATGCCGCACGATCTACCTTGAGCTTGCCGATGTCGTCCGGACCGTACAAGGTTTGCCTGCCAAGGTTGGTCGCATCAACCGTATCAAAGTCGCACAGCAACAATTGACCAATGCCGCTGCTCGTAAGGTAACTGGCCGACGCGCAACCAATGCCGCCAAGACCGATGATGAGTACGGTCGCTGATTCTATTTTTGCCTGGCCTTGCTCACCGACCTGCGACAGCGCTATATGCCGCGCCGAACGTCCGATCTCCTGGTTGCTGTCAGACAATGGAAAATCAGCCGTCAGTATGCACTTCAACAATTGTAACCGGTTTGGTTGGTACGTCCTGGTGACCACCGGAGTTACTGGTCGGCACCGCAGCTATCTTGTCGATCACATTCATTCCCTCCGTCACTTTTGCAAACACAGCGTAGCCATAGTCCTGGCTGCCGTGATCCAGAATTGCGTTGTCCCGAAGATTGATGAAGAACTGTGATGTTGCGCTGTCCACGTCACCGGATCTGGCCATGGCAAGCGTGCCGCGAAGGTTCTTCTCACCATTCGTTGCTTCATTCTTGATTGGTGCGCGCGTTTGCTTGCGCGACATGTCGGTATTCATACCGCCCCCCTGGATTATGAAGTTCGGAATGACGCGGTGGAATATGGTTTCCGCGAAAAATCCGTCCGTAACATACTGAAGAAAATTCTCGCAGGAGACAGGTGCGGTGTCCTCAAGGAGTTCGACGATGATCTCGCCGTGGTTGGTCACGATGGTTATCATAGGCTGCCTTATTTCAGAAAGAAAAGTTTGTAAGAGCGGCTTTTGCCGCGAATATTATATATAAAAGGTGCCGGTTTTATTTTCTCGATCGCCCGCTTGGGAAAGGCTCCTGCGGTCAGCTGCAGTAGCCTTTCCCAAGCGGGCGTTTTCTGACCAATTACCCGGTCGCAATCGTCACCCTGAGCTTACCGGCCAGATCATTCATATGGCTGACCTCACTCCAGCCATCTGCTGACAATATCCCGGTGATCTCCACAGTCTGACTGTCACCATGCTCGATGAGCAACGTCCCACCCTGCCTGATAACCGACTTTGCCTCGCCGGAAATTCTGCGAATGGCGTCGAGGCCGTCTTCTCCCGACAGAAGTGCCATTTGAGGTTCATGCTTCAGACGCTCAAGGTCTGGATCAGCCTCCGGCACATAGGGCGGGTTGCTTGCGATGATATCAAACGTCCTGCCGGTAACCGGTGCGATCCAGTCGCCGCACAGAAATTCAATATTGGGCAACGCATGTCGATTGGCGTTCTCCCTGGCTACGGCGAGCGCTGCATCGCTGACATCGGTGGCCGTGATGATGCAGTGAGGACGTTCTTTAGCGATAGCCAGTGCAATCGCGCCGCAACCGGTGCCGAGATCGAGTATTGCCAATTTCCTGTCTTTTGGTATGTGCTGCAGGGCTTTGTCAACCAGCAACTCGGTTTCGGGACGGGGCACCAGCGTATCCTGGTTGACGATCAGGGTCATTGACCAGAATTCCTTTTCGCCGCTTATGTAGGCAAGCGGCAGGCCATCCGATCGCTGCTCCAGGCTTGAGCAAAAGCGTTCGACTGCGACCGGATCGAGCGCATCCTCGGGATGAGCAAAGAGGTAAGTTCGCGGCACGTCGAGCGCGCGCGCGAGCAGCAATTCTGCATCCAGCCGCGGACTGTCGCTGACGCCGCGAAGCTGTTTAGTTCCGTCAGCCAGCGCAGTAGCAATTTTCAAAAACTCGTTCAAAGGCGTGGGTCCTTCGCGTACTATAGCCGCAAATTTCAATCATAATCCTGATACCTATGCAAGTTTTCTCAAATATTCTGGAAATGATCGGCCGCACCCCGATGCTTGAGGTCACTCATATCGATACGGGTCCGTGCCGTCTTTTCCTCAAGCTCGAACTCGCCAACCCGGGCGGCTCGATTAAGGATCGCATCGGGATCTCGATGATCGAGGAGGCCGAAAAACGCGGTGATATCAAACCCGGTGACACGATTGTTGAAGCCACTGCGGGCAATACCGGCCTTGGGTTGGCGCTCGTCGCACAACAAAAAGGTTATTCCCTGATCCTCGTATTGCCGGACAAGATGAGCCAGGAAAAGATATTCAATCTTCGGGCGATGGGTGCCGAGGTCATCCTGACACGATCAGATGTGGCCAGGGGACATCCGGAGTATTACCAGGACCTTGGCAGGGCAATTGCCGAGGAAAAAGGCGCCTATTTTATCAACCAGTTCGGTAATCCGGATAACCCGCTTGCACACGAGCAAACGACCGCACCGGAGATCCTCGAGCAAATGGATGGTGACGTTGATGCGATCGTACTCGGCGTTGGCTCAAGCGGTACCGTCAGCGGCTTCAGCAAATACTTTAAAAAAAATTCTCCGAATACAGAATTGATTGTAGCCGATCCGGCCGGTTCGATACTTGCCGACTACATCAACAAGGGTGAGTTGTCGACCAAGAGCAGCAGCTGGCTGGTTGAAGGCATTGGCGAGGACTTCATTCCGGACATCGCCGATTTTGGGGGAGTGACCCAGGCCTACAGCATCACGGACGGCGAGTCCTTCGAGACGGCGCGGGACCTGCTGCGCAAAGAGGGCATTTTGGCCGGGTCGTCTACCGGAACGTTGCTATGTGCAGCGCTTAAATACTGCCGCGAGCAGACAGAAGCAAAACGCGTTGTCAGCCTGGCCTGCGATACCGGCAACAAATACCTGTCCAAGCTGTACAATGATTTCTGGCTGGAAGATCAGGGATTTATCACGCGCGAAAAGTATGACGATCTGCGCGACCTGGTTGGTCGGCCTCACGGAGAGCGTGCAACCATCACCGTCGGCCCGGGCGATGTCCTGACCACAGCTCACAATCGCCTGAGAAATGCCGGTTTCTCCCAATTGCCGGTGATGGATGAAGGCAAGTTGGTAGGCGTCGTGACCGAAGACACGATCATCAGGTTCGTCTTTGGAAAACCCGAACTGATGAATGCAGAGGTTAAAGATGCAATGCAGACCGAGTTTATCCGCCTGGAGAAGGACGCCAGCCTCAACAACTTGGTCGCGATGCTGCAAGTACAGCCGTACGCGGCAGTCATGGATGGTGATGAGTTCCTGGGATTGATCACGCGTTCAGATGTACTGAATCACTTGCGAAAACAGGTGTAAATAACCAACTGTCGCAAATAATGCAGGACTTTATAAGCGTCCTGTTTCTCGACATTCAACGCTCCCAGGCCGATAGTTCAAACGTTTGAAGAGGAAACGCGATAACGGACTGGAGCGTTTACCTGATCGTTTTCGCGGCGTTGTTTGTCTTTATCGCCGCATTGATGACGGTTCGTTATTTCCTTGGCAAGCGCCTCGAGAAGATCGAGCAAAAACGCCAGATGGAAGACGAGGCACCGCAGACTGCCAAGTCGAACTCAGGACTTTGAGTTTTCCACTCATCAATCCGCAGGCCTGAGAAATCGAAAATTTCCGGAGATACGTTCATGATGCGGTATAGTTTCTTGTTCGCTTTAGTTGTCAGCGCTGCGGCCTGCGCTGAACCGGCAGCGTGGTCCATCGGCGATTTCATTGCTGCAATTGAGAGCCCGCAGGACATTGTTGAGGAAGATCTTGATGCGCTGACACTCACCGAGTTGATGGACGAGTTCAATGTTCCTGGCGTCGGTGTTGCTGTTATCAGGGATTTCGACCTTCACTCGGCCAAAGTGTATGGGGTTGCAGATATTGAAACCGCTGCGACCGTCGATACTGAAACCCCGTTTCAGGCGGCGTCATACTAATGCAGCTGGTGATCGAAGATGCACCGGCGAACCGTTTGCAGCATGGGTGCAGGAAACTGTGCTCGGGCCGATCGGTGGGACTCGCTGGACGAGCCCGTGCCGCGTTCGGTATTTACCAAGGTCAAATTAAGGTTGACGACTGCGATATCGTGCCTGATGAAGAAGATTTTTCCTCTCGCTTTATTATGTGTTGTTGCTCAGGCTGGCGCGTTGCCGCTGTTCAACGACAACGCGGTCATTGACGTCGAATTGATCGGCCCGATCGGATCGCTGATCAAAAACAAGAATAAGCATACCGAGCTGCCCTTCGTGCTCAAGGCGAATGGCGTCGACTACGACGTCCAGGTCCGGGTTCGAGGCAAGAGCCGATTGCGTGTGTGCGAATTTCCGCCACTGAGATTCAATTTTTCAAACCGCGACACTGAGCAGACGGTGTTCGCCGGACAGGACAAGTTGAAGCTTGTTACGCATTGCCGAAAGCGAACTGTGGCCGAGGCTGATGCGCTGCAGGAATTTGCGGCGTACCGAATCTTCAATCTCATCTCGGACATAGGGTACAAAGTGCGCTTGCTGCACATTACTTACCGGGACACTGACGAGCACCTCAAGGATGAAGTACTTGTGCGATATGGTTTCTTAATCGAGTCGCAGACTGAGTTGGCTGAGAGAGTCGGAGGACATCCCGCAAAAGTTACCGGCGTATCACTTCGTTCACTCGACGACGATCAGGCGGCGGCGGTCTACATCTTTCAGTATCTGATCGGCAATACTGACTGGTCAATGGCGAAAGCCGACGACGATGATGTCTGCTGCCACAACGGCGACATATTTGAGATCGAATCAAAGCGTTTCTATGTGCCCTATGATTTTGATCTTGCCGGCCTGGTGAATGCCAAATATGCGTATCCGGATCCGGCGCTCCCTATTCGGAAGGTGACGCAAAGGATGTACCGCGGTTATTGCACGTCACGCGACACCTTGCAGAGTGCCCTTGGCATCGTCAGAACACGTAAGGCGGATATCCTGGGCCTGTTGAGCGAGATACCCGGGCTGCAGGACGACGAGCGGGCAAAGAGTATTGATTATCTCAATCATTTCTTTACGCGGTCTGAAGACGAAGAAAAACTGCTGCAGTCATTTGAGCGGCGTTGCCTGTAATAGTGTATGGATTTACCGACAAATTGCGGTCTGGGCAGATACCAGCCAGACGCTGACCCCGGATTTCATTTTGGAGTATCCTTCACACTCCGGCTGTCAGGGTCAATTCGGAGGCTAATGCGGAGGCAATAATGGCAATGTTCAAGAAGGCACACGGCGACGGTGAGCTGGACATATCGTCGCCACCAAAAATCGGACAGGCGCGGCCGATAAGAGCGAAAAACGTGTCAGTCATCGGGCCAACACTGGTGTTCAAGGGCGAGCTGTCGGCGGACGAAGACCTGGTGATTGAAGGCTGCATAGAGGGTACGATCGCCCATCACAAGAAGCACCTCATAATTGGCAAGCAAGGTCGGGTTAAAGCGGACATCCACGCCAATTCCGTCATCATCGAGGGGCAGCTTACCGGTGATATTTACAGTGAAGGGATTGTTTCTCTGGCCAAAGGTGCCGACGTCAGAGGAAATATTACCTGCGCTCGGATCGTCATGGAGGACGGTGCACGTTTTAAAGGGAAAATAGACATGGGCGAGCGGCCGAAGGCAATCGTGCCGAAGGAGCCCGTGCAGATCGAACCGGTCAAGACGGAAAAAGTTTCTGCGTAGCGAGACAGCTCACCTGGCGAAAGGGCGAGTGCCTCATTTCTTACTGGCAGTCATTTTGTTCCTCCTTGCTGTGCCGGCACTCGCGCATCATTCGTTTCCGGCGGAGTTCGACAAATCGCGTCACGGTGAATTGAAGGGCAGGATTGTCGGCGTCTGGTACAAGAATCCGCATGCGCGTTATCGGATGGAGGTAACGACCGACGACGGCACTGTCGAGGAGTGGGACATCCAGACGACCAGCGTGACCAGTTTGCGAAGAGCAGGCTGGGATCCTGACACGCTAACACCCGGCGAGACGGTTCGCGTCCGGGGCGATCTTGGCCACGGTGATTCCAGGAAGCTATTTATGCGCGGCATGGAAAAGGCCGACGGCAGCGAATATCTTCCTTTTGGACCCGTTGGAAGTTGGAGCGAGCGCAACCGCGTAAACGCAAGTGCGGACATCGAGTACGGCTAGGCACAGGTCAAAGCCGATCACCCGTTCGATATCAGCGGGCCCTGGCATAACGGCTACAAATTCCAGTTGACAGTTGACGATCTGCAGCCAAAACTGACGCCGTTTTCCGCTGAGGGCAGGCGTGCCTTTGAGGCAACCGAATCCTGGCACGATGATGTGCTGCGCTGGATGCCACTTGGATTACCGCGAACGTTCGGCTCACCCTACGCGATGGAAATCGTCGATGCCGGCAGCCACTACCTGATCGTGTACGAACAGAACAACACGCCTCGCTGGATCTGGCCGGCCGGCCGTACCTTGCCGCAGGATCTGCCTGCAAATTCGATGGGCTTCTTCGGTGGGCCATTGGGAGGAGGACGTACTCATCATCGATACCACGAATCTGACAGCCGGCGAGTTGGATGGATCATTGCTGCCGATGTCGGGTGATGGCACGCGTATCGTCGAGCCCTGGGCATTCAGCAAAGACCGCCTGACCATGGACCGCACGATGACGATTGTCGATCCCTGCTATTCGAAGCCCCTGGTCCGGTAGCGCGGATCTGCCCGGCGCGATTCACTGGAAGTGTTCAAGCCCGCGCCCTGCGATCCCGACGGCTATTTCCGCGATCTGCTGGAAACCGGACGGCTCGAACAACACCTCGCGCAATAACAAGTTATAAAGTTATGCCCGGCACCTGATCTGGTCGGATTTTAGCTCCGGTTGGGTTATGGCCTGACTCTCACATACTTCTGCAACTGCCTGGGCCGGGGCTCGCCTGCGTACAGATTGCCGTCGCGATCAACCGCAACAAACTCGGCACCGTTCCCCGAAGTGCTGCGTGGGTCTCCCCACTGATAGAGTACAAACGCGTTTACCCAGCCTGTCTCGGCGTCACCTATCCTGATGCCCATTTCCCAACCCGGGTTTTGCACGTTATCTGATTCGGAGTCCGCCACATAGATTTGGTCGTTGTCGTCGAAGAAGATGCCGCTCGGCCGCCCGAATTGCGTCCATGTCGCAAGAAAATTCCCGTCCTGGTCGAAAATCTGAATTCGATTGTTCGACCGATCAGCAACGAACAGACGGCCTCGGGCATCAATGGCGAGTGCATGCAATGTCCGGAACTCTCCGGGACCATAGCCGGTCTTGCCCCAGGCCTTGATGAACGTTCCGTCACTCGAGAATTTAACGATGCGGTTATTGGTATCATCGGCATGCCCATCGGCGACGAAAACGTCGCCGTTATCGGCCACGACAACATCGCTTGGTGCGTTAAAACTGTCTGCACCGCCACCGGGCACGCCCGGTGTTCCCAGCGTCATCAGCACCTTGCCGTCAGGGCTGAACTTGATCACCTGATGCCCCCTGCTGCCCTGCGGGGTTCGCGCAGCGGCGACTGCGTCGGTCACCCACACGTTGCCTTGCCGATCGACATCAATTCCGTGCGGCCATATGAATAGCCCACTGCCGAAGCTCTGTACCACGTTGCCGTCCAGGTCGAACTTGAGGATCGGGTCCAGATCCGAATCGAGACACTCGTTACCAAAACGGGCAGGATCGGTGGCATCGCACCTCACCACCGCCCAGACATGTTTGCCATCGGGGTCCATCGCTACTCCACCGACTGCCCCCATCTGCCGGCCATGCGGTAGCTGCGCCCAGCCAGCAACGGCGCGATACGGATTCGGCAGAGATTGGGAAAAGGCGGAAACCGTGGAGCCGAGCAGTATTATGGGCAGCAAAGCCCTCAGTATTTTTGCCGAATGTATTCGTTTGAGTCGCCTGGACATAGTCGTCTCCGCAAGTAAATGAACTGCCGCCGCGTCGTATGACGACAGTATAGGGAATTCGGGATCACACCATGGCAGGCGCATGAAGAACCTGCATTTTTTCGTTTACGACGCTCGGGCAATGCCCATCTGGCTGAATACCTGTTGTGACAGCCAGGTGTCGGGCTGCGCCAGGTCCAGGATCACATCGAAGTGATTGCGGTCTGCGATTTCGCTGAGCGTCACCGGAATGTCCGCATCCTGCAGTACGCGTCGATAATCGTCCGTCTGCCGCTTGAATTCGCCGGTCTCGTTGTCGCCGTAGGCGAGTATTACCGGGCAAGGATTGACCAGGCTGTGGCGCAGCGGGCTGTTCCGCCCGGCTTCGCTGATATCCATGCCCACTACGTCGTTTACATAGCATAAGCGCACGGGCTCAAGGTCATAGAGGCCGCTGACGGCGCAGACGCCTTTTATGACATCACGTGGCAGCCCGAACTGCGGCCAGTCCGTGAGCAGCATCATCATGGCAAGATGCGCCCCGGCGGAATGGCCGGACAAATAGATGCGATCACGATCGAAACCCCATATGCCAGCATTTTGGTACAACCACGTTATTGCCCGCCGGTTCTCCTCGACGATGCCGGTCAGCGTTTGGCGCGGTGCCAGCGTGTAGTTAACTGCAGCGAAAAAGCTGCCCCGCTGCTGGAATATTGGCGCGGCAAAACACGATTCATCTTTGCTCAGCAACTGCCAGTAGCCGCCATGGATAAATACGTGCAACGGCGCCGGGCCCGACTCTGCAGGCAGAAATAGGTCCAGTGTCTCCTCGGTACCTGCACCGTAACGCAGGTCCGTTTCGCATGACTGGTTTTTTAACGCGTCGCTTTTAGCCACCTTGCTGGCGCGCGTGTATTCATCGAGGTAAACATCGAGGCCATCGATACAACTGCTCGGTGAGTATTCCCGGTCCAGAGCGCTCTGATCAAAAGTGGAATAAACGGGCATCTTCGTCTGCCTGCGGCTGGTTTGATTACTCGCCTAATGCAGCGAGTTGGTCGGCCTGATATTCGTTGATCAGTGGATCGATGATCTGGCTGAGGTCGCCTTCGAGGATTTCCGCAAGCTTGTACAAGGTGAGATTGATGCGGTGGTCGGTCACCCGGCCCTGCGGATAGTTGTAGGTACGGATGCGTTCCGATCGGTCGCCGCTGCCGACCAGGGTCTTACGTTGTTGTGCCTGTTCACTCTCGCGTTGCGCGATCTCTGCATCCATTAGCTTTGCCTGGAGTAGCGACATGGCGCGGGCACGATTCTTATGCTGCGAACGTTCGTCCTGGCATTCAACGACGATGCCGCTTGGCAAGTGTGTCACCCTGACCGCGGAATCCGTCTTGTTGACATGTTGCCCGCCGGCGCCCGAGGCGCGATAGGTGTCGACCCGCAAGTCGCTGGTGTTGATTTCTATCTCTTCGATTTCGTCGGGCTCGGCCAGCACTGCGACGGTGCAAGCCGAGGTGTGAATGCGTCCCTGTGACTCGGTCGCCGGGACGCGTTGCACGCGATGTGCGCCGGATTCGAATTTCAGCTTCGCGTAAATACCGCTGCCCGTTATGCGGCTGACAATTTCCTTGTAGCCGCCATGTTCACCTTCACGGGCGCTGATGATTTCAAGCGGCCATTTCATAGTTTCTGCATACTTCGAATACATGCGGAACAGGTCACCGGCAAAAATCGCGGCCTCGTCGCCGCCGGTGCCAGCGCGAATTTCGAGATAGATGTTTCTGTTGTCATGCGGGTCAGGTGGGATCAGCGCTTTCTGTAACTCCAGTTCCAGCGATTCGCGATTCTCCCGGAGCGTGGTCAGTTCCTCCTCGCCCATCTGGCGAACTTCATCATCACTGTCGCTGGCCATTTCTCTGGCAGCCACGATATCATCGCCGAGAGTTTCGTACTGCCTGAACAGGCCGATGATTGGTTGGAGTCGCGCATATTCTTTTCTCAGACCGCGAAACTGGTTCTGATTACTGATTACGTCAGGTTCGGCCAGTAGCCCTTCAAGCTCTTCGAACCGGTCGCGCGTGGTCTCCAACCTGTTTCTGATCGAGTCCTTCATGGTTTAGTCATTCTTCCCGAGGCCGAAGAGTTCGCGGATGGTGTCGATGAACGCCTGGTCTGATTGCTCGCCGGCTTCACGCAGCCGAACGCTTGGCTGGTGCAGAATTTTCTTAAGGAGTGCCGAGGTGACAAACTCCAGGACTTCGTCCTGGTCGGCACCCTTTGCCAGCCTGCGCCGCGCCTGTTCCAGCACCTCATTGCGGAGTGCGTCGCCATGGTCACGCAGCGCGGTAATAACAGGCGCCACTTTCTTGCTGCGCTCGATGCTCAGGTATCGCTGCGTTTCGTCGTCCAGAATGCGATTGGCATCGACTGCGGCGGCTTTCCGATTGCTTCGGCCCTCGACGATGACTTTGTCGAGATCATCAATCGTGTAAAGGTATACGTCATCCAGTTCGGCGATACCGTCTTCGAGGTCTCTCGGCACGGCGATATCTACCGCAAATATTGGCCGGCGCTTTCTTGCTCGAATGGCGCTTCGCATTTGTTCGGTCGTGACGACTGGCTCTGTACTGGCGGTCGAGCTGATCAGAATATCAGCCTCGGGCAGCGTGCCTTCGATCTCGGATAGCGGTAGTGCATAGCCGTCGAACTGGGCGGCAATGTTCTGCGCGCGCCCAAAATCACGGTTGGCCACGAACATGCGGCCGATGCCCTTACTGTGCAGGTGCCTGGCAACCAGCTCAATGGTCATGCCTGCACCGATCAACAATGCAGTGTGTTTTGAAAATTCGGCGAAAAACTGATTAGCGAGATTGACCGCGGCGTAAGCCACCGAGACCGGGCTTGTGCCAATCTCGGTATCGGTACGGACTTTCTTGGCAACCGAAAACGTGTGGTGAAAGAGTCTGTTCAGTTGAGGCCCAACTGTGGCTGACTGCTCGGCCTGGCGAAATGCGTCTTTCAACTGACCCAGGATCTGCGGTTCGCCGAGCACCATGGAGTCGAGTCCGCAAGCCACGCGAAACAGGTGGCGGATCGCCTCCTCATTGTTAAGAGTAAATAAGGCGGCCTCGGCAGTCTGGCTGAGTGCCTGGTCACCCTTAAGCCAGGACTCCAGTGCCATCAGTCCGTTATCGTCGGTTTCCAGGTAAAATTCGGTGCGGTTGCAGGTCGAAAGAATCACTGCCTCATCAATGCCTTGCAGTTGCACGAGTTTCCCCAGCGCCCGGGCAATATCGTCGCCCGAGTAGAACACCTGTTCGCGAATTTCGACAGGCGCCGTGTTATGGTTCAGCCCGAGTATGTGGAGCGGCATCTTGATATTTGCGGATCAAGTTGAAAAACAGTGCGTATGATAAGCGAACTGATGACGTAGTTCCTTGTCTGTTTCCACCTCGACCGGAAAATTGCCATATGGCGATGCAAGCAGGATCATACTATTGAATCGCATTAGAAGACGGTTGCAGCACCTTGCATTTGGAATGGTCTGTGTGCTCCTGTCCGCCACGCCGCAGGTTTTTGCCGACGATGCAGAGGAACTCTCCAGACACCTGATGCAGGCCGAGATGGCCCTGCGGCAAAATCTGTATCAGGAAGCGGCAAGCGAGTACCGTCTGGCTGCCGAACTAAGCGACGACCCCGGGGTTGCCCAGCAGGCGACCCGGATCGCGTACAGCTATGGATTCAACAAGGAAGCACTTGCCTCCGCCAAACGCTGGGCAAAACTGGATGACGAGGACGAGGAGGCCTTGCTGTATGTGGCCCAGCTCTATTTGCGAACCGGCGAAGTCAGGAAATCGCGGCGTAGTTTCGAAAAGCTGCTGAAGCGGGGCCGGGAGCCCGCAGACGAGCGCTTGCTCGCGATGATTCCATTCCTTTCCCGGGAAGATGCAAGTCTGTCTTACGAGTTGATGCTGAGGCTGGCGAAGCCTTACAAGGACTCGGCCGAGGCCAACTACGCGGTCGCCGTCATGGCCTTGCAGGCTCGTGAAACCAAGGTGGCTAGCGAGCGAGCCAGGAAAGCATCCGAGATCGAACCGGACTGGGTGAAACCGCAGCTTTTATATGCGCGTGCAATGTTGCAAGGTGGTGACGAGGAGGGGGCAATCGACTATGTGTCGAGGCTCGTCGGCGACGACCCTGATCCGGATCCGGAGGCGCGGCTCGAGCTCGCGATCATGCTTTTGTCCGTCGGACGCGATGATGACGCGCTGAGCCAGGTCAACCAGATATTGCTGGAGCAGCCGTCGCGCAGCGATGCACTGCGGCTTATGGCGATCATCAACTTCCGGCTCGAACGTCTCGATGCGGCCCGCGCCGACTTCCAGGATCTGCTGGAGACCGGCCACTATACGATGGACGCACTTTATTACCTGGGTCGGATCGCGGACCGGAATTCAGAGCTCGAACAGGCGATTCGCTACTACTCCCAGGTTACACGCGGCAGTAATGCCATCATCTCGCAGCGCCGGGCAGCCGGCATCATGGCGCAGATGGGCGAGGAAGAGGAAGCTCTCGAACATCTGTCCGGGTTTGCCGGAATCAATCCTAATTTCGCCGTCGATATGCTGCAGGCACAGGCACAGTTGCTTTCCTCAATCGAGAGATACCCGGAGGCACTCGAGTATTACGACAAGGTTGTTGCCTATCGTCCGGACAGTCAAGGGGCGCACCTCGGCAAAGCCGAACTATTGCTGCTCATGGGTCGTCTCGATGACGCAATTGATCTTTACCGGAAAACAGTGAAGCGGTGGCCCGACAGCGCCATGGCCTTGAATGCACTGGGCTACACGCTGGCCGATCGTACGGATCAGTATGACGAGGCGGCGAAGCTTATCCACAAAGCGCTCGGACTCGATCCCGAAAGTGCAGCGATCATCGATAGCTGGGGTTGGGTGCTTCACCGGCAAGGGCAACACGATGAAGCCCTGATGCACCTGGAACGCGCGTACGAACGGTTCCGGGATCCGGAGGTTGCATCGCATATTGTCGAAGTTCTGTGGGCGCTTGAGCGGCACGACGATGCCGAAACCACGCTTGAAAATGCTGAGCTCCTGTATCCAGACAATGAACTTCTGAGAAGTGTTCGCGAGCGCCTGCTTCCGGATACGCCCTGAGGCCGGGTCGCCAGTGCGACAACCGTCCCCGAAACCGTTACTGCTGTTCCTGTCAGTACTGATATCCGGTTGCGTTACCTCTAAAAGTCTCGAATTGCCCGAATTATCCGATTGGGAATCCCGCCAGGACATTCTTGCAGGCGTGGATGAATTCGAGTTCGCCGGGCGCATTGGCGTACACGCCGGCGATGAAGGCTTCAATGGCCAGCTCTGGTGGCGGCAGGACGGTGCCGTATTCCGGGCAAGGATCAGCGGACCGCTGGGTGTTGGCACAGTGTTCATCAACGGGGATCGCGGGAAGATCACGGTAACCGACCGGGATGGCGTCGTTACCGAGTTGCATGACGCAGAGGCCGAACTTCGCCAGATGTACGGCTGGACGATCCCGGTTACAAGTCTGCGCTTCTGGGCGCTGGGGATACCGGATCCGGCAAGCCCCGCCGAGATCGAGTTTGGCGATGATGGCCGCTTATCAAAACTGTATCAGCGAAACTGGCAGGTCGACATCACGCAATATAGCGAGGGCGGTGGACAGCTCCTGCCGCGCCGCCTGATCGCCGTCAATAATGACGTGAAAGTGCGCCTGGTCATCGATAACTGGGTGTTTCGTTAGCCCCTCAGATCATCGTTGACAGCATAGGGTGCTCGCCTCACAATTGCGCGCATTGAACGCGCGCAGGCGCGCGTATTTCGGGGAAAGACGTGCGGAAGGCGCATTTAGACGCTGGTTTGTCTGGGACCAAATTGGGGTGTAGCCAAGTGGCAAGGCAACGGGTTTTGATCCCGTCATGCGCAGGTTCGAATCCTGCCACCCCAACCAAACTCCGGGGCCCGACCGAATAATCAACAAGAAGTGAGGTGAAGCCGTGGATCCGGCGACAAAGGCAATCTTCTCGGGCAACGCGAATCCCAAACTCGCGCATGACATTGCCCGGATTCTGCATACTCCGCTCGCCAAGGCCCAGGTCGGCCGCTTCAGCGACGGTGAGATTCTGGTAGAAATACTCGAGAACATACGTGGCAGGGAGACCTTTATCATCCAGTCAACCTGCCCGCCGACCTCCGAATACCTGATGGAACTCCTGGTCATGGCCGATGCGGCCCGGCGGGCCTCCGCTGCCCGGATTACCGCGGTAATTCCGTACTTTGGATTCGCGCGGCAGGACCGGCGTCCGCGGGCCGCGCGTGTCCCGATTACCGCGAAGCTGGTCGCCAAGATGATTGGCGTGGCAGGTGTCGATCGGGTACTGACCGTCGATCTGCATGCTGACCAGATCCAGGGTTTTTTCGACATCTCTGTCGACAACGTCTACGCCTCTCCGGTGCTGCTCGGCGATGTCTGGAAACAAAAATATGATGACATGGTGGTGGTATCACCGGACGTTGGTGGCGTAATTCGTGCGCGTGCCATGGCGAAGCGACTGGACGACGCTGATCTGGTCATCATCGATAAACGTCGTTCCAGGGCCAACCAGTCCGAGGTCATGAACATCATTGGTGAAGTCGAGGGCAAGAACTGCGTCATGATCGATGACATGGTCGATACTGCAGGCACGCTCTGTCAGGCGGCCGATGCGCTAAAAGCCAGTGGTGCGGCAACGGTCGTTGCCTACATTACCCACCCGGTGCTCTCAGGCCCGGCGGTCTCCCGAATTTCGGAATCCAGGCTCGACGAAATCGTCGTTACGGACACGATTCCTTTGAGTGAGGCAGCACAGGCCTGTGACAAGATCCGGCAATTATCGATTGCAGAGCTGCTTGCGGAGACGATGCGCCGCATCGCCGACGAAGAATCAGTGAGCTCACTGTACGTCGACTAAATCGTCCTCTGGGGCTGACACTTATCTGACAATCGGCTATGATGCGCGCCCAGTCCCGATTGGTCGCGGTCGGGATTTTTACTGGACGCTGTAAATAGCAATAAAACCAATCAGTTATCGGAGAGCTTCGATGAGCAAAGATTTCGATCTGGTTGCAGAAATTCGTGAGGACCGGGGGAAAGGTGCGAGCCGCCGCCTGCGTCACCAGGGATTGGTTCCTGCAATCATCTATGGCGCCGGCCGTCCGCCGCGCGCTCTGACCTTTGAGCACTCCAAGGTCATCCGCCAGCTCGAAAACGAGTCGTTCTACTCGAGTATTCTGAATATTCAGGTCAATGAGAAGAGCCAGGCTGCAATCCTCAAAGACATCCAGCGTCATCCGTCGAAACCGCTGATCATGCATATGGATTTTCAACGCATCGTCGAAGACGAGAGGATCAGGATGAATGTGCCGATTCACTATACCAACGCTGAAGAAGCTGTCGGCGTGAGGCAGGAAGGCGGCTCGGTGTCACAACTGATTACCGATATCGAAGTCAGTTGTTTTCCGAAAGACCTGCCCGAATTCTTCGAGGTTGACATCCAGAACCTGGGACTGAACGAGATGCTGCACCTCTCGGACATTAAATTGCCCGAGGGCGTTGAAATTCCGGCATTGTCCCAGAGTCCGGATCAGGACCGGCCGATCGTTTCGATCCATTTCATCAAGGAAGTGGTCATCGAAGAGGAAGTCGAAGAGATCGAAGGCGAGCCAGTCGAGGGCGAGGAGATCGAAGGCGAAGAGGTCGCTGCAGAGGAAGGCGCCGGCGAAGCCGAGCCCGGCAAAGCCGAAGGCGGCGAAAGCCCCAAAGAATAGACATCACCGTGTGCTCTGCAACGAGGCCGCCGCATCTGGCGGCCTTTTTGCTTTAAGCACGATTTGCCGTCTACACTTCCCGGCGGTTGGCTTTATCAGAATCTATGACTCCTTATCTGACTATCGTTGCAGGACTTGGTAATCCGGAAGACCGTTATGCGAATACGCTGCATAACGCGGGATTCTGGTTTGCGGACGAACTCGCACAGCGGGATGGAGCGCAATTCAAGTATGAAAAGCGCTTCGATGCGGACGTCTGCAAGATCAAGCTTGCAGGAACCGATGTCTGGCTGATCAAGCCGCAGAGCTACATGAACAATAGCGGCGGGCCGATTCGGGGCATTCTCGATTACTACCGTCAATCGACTGCTCAACTGCTCATCGCACATGACGAGATTGATCTGCCACCGGCAACGGTTCGACTAAAGCTCGGCGGAGGCCATGGTGGACACAATGGCCTGCGCGATGTCATTCGGCACTGTGGCGCCGATTTCATACGACTACGAATCGGCGTTGGCCACCCCGGGCACAAGGATGAAGTTACCGATTACGTATTGAAAAGAGCGCCGCGCGACGTCGAGTCCGCGATCTTGAGAAATGTCGATGAAGCAGCCGACGTCATGCCAGTGCTGGCCGGCAAAGGTCTCAATGCGGCAATGAAAAAACTGCACACTGGCGAATAGAGTTCTATGGCGATCAAATGCGGCATCGTGGGCCTGCCGAACGTAGGCAAGTCCACACTTTTCAACGCAATGACGGCAGCCGAAATTGCGGCTGAAAACTATCCGTTTTGCACTATCGAACCAAATGTCGGCATCGTGCCCGTCCCCGACGCACGGCTCGACGTATTAAGCAATATCGTGCAGCCGGAGAAAACCATTCCGACGACGATGGAGTTTGTAGACATTGCCGGGCTCGTCGCCGGGGCGTCCCGGGGCGAAGGTCTCGGCAATCAGTTCCTGGCGAACATTCGTGAGACGCATGCGATCGCACATGTCGTGCGATGCTTCGAAAACGATGACGTTACACATGTGTCCGGGTCGATCGATCCGGTTGACGACATTGAAACAATCAATACCGAGCTGGCGCTCGCTGACCTCGAGTCCGTCGAAACGCAGCTATATAAAGCCGAGCGCAACGCAAAGACAAATGAAAAGGACGCGCTGGCTTTACGCGATGTGTTGCACAAGGTGAGGGACTACCTGGCCGAGGGATTTCCCGTACGCGCCTTGTCTCTGGACGACAACGAGAAGAAACGGTTGCGCGAGTTTCACTTGCTGACCAGCAAGCCCGTCATGTATATCGCGAACATTGACGAGGACGGACTTGAAAACAATCCCTATCTTGATGCCGTATACGAGTTCGCGAGCCAGGAAGGATCGGAAGTTGTCGCGATTTGCGCAGAACTGGAGGCGGACATCGCTCAGCTTGATGACGAGGACAAGGCCGAATTCCTGGAGGCACACGGACTCGATGAGCCCGGCCTGAACCGTGTTATCCGCTGTGGCTACAAGCTGCTTGATCTGCAGACATTTTTCACAGCTAGCTCAAAAGAAGCGCGGGCCTGGACGACGAAGATTGGCGCATTGGCACCAAAAGCTGCGGCCGAAATACACACCGATTTCGAGCGCGGATTCATCCGCGCTGAAGTTATTTCTTACGAAGACTACGTTGCCGGCAACGGAGAGCAGGGTGCGAAGGAAGCGGGCCGGCTGCGACTCGAGGGCAAGGATTACATCGTCCAGGAAGGCGATGTTATGCGCTTTCGTTTCAACGTATGAAATCAGCTCAGTGCCAGGCAAGCTGGCTCGATTCCACCTTGTACAGCACGTAGTCGCGCAACTGCTTCGCCATCTCAAAATCAATGTATGGCAATTTGATCGAACCGGACGCCAGGTAAATGCGCAGCGTCGCCAGGCCTTTTCGTTTTTGTGGAATCGTTTGCGTTACACTGATGCGCTGTACTTTGCGATGTACGAAAGCGACCACCCGATATCCAAGGAAACCGCGTCGCAACATCATGCCGTCCTGCGCTACCCGGAAACCGTATTTCTTGTAAACGGTCCACACCAGTAATGCGTTCATCGGAATCCATAACAGGAGTATGAGGGCATAGAGTCCGCCGATCAGTAATATCAATCCAGTCACCGCCAGCGCAGGCAGCACGCCTGTCAGGATGATCCGGGATCGCATATACCGCGGTGAAATCCTTGTGTAATCACCCGTTCGCGGATTCAGATCGGCGCTTTGAAATTCGTCGCCGAAAATATCTTCCGCGATCGACGGTAGCTGGTCTGTCTCACACAGTGGTATGACAAAGTGTCTGCTGTGTCCGGGCCTGCCACTCGACGCCTGGTTGACGCGCAGCCGAAGCCGGCCGAACAGACGCAATGCAGGGGTTTGTGTGGCAAAGACTGACTGGATCTTTGCGAAGTTTACTGAATGTTCATGCCGCGTCAGCAGACCGCCGGTGGAGCGCAAAACACCACTGCCAGATACAAGTACATAATTGTGATAGCGCAGGAATGCGCCAATGATGGACGCAAATACCATGAACGTCAGAAATCCGAACACGATCATCAGGCCAAAGCCGAGTCCGCTGGACAAACTGAATTGTCCCGCTTCAATGGCAGAGGCAACGGCGCTCTCGTCGATGTTCTCTTCTATGTCCTGACTCAGTGATTCGATAACCGGTCCGAGAAACACGAGAAATACCAACGCGCGGTTACTGGATAAGCCGATACGAAGCATGTCGCCGGCGTCAAGCTGCAGAATCGTCTTATCAGTCGGTGGTGCTTCATCCTTGTCTTCCGAATCAAGCAGGATTTCCCTGCCACGCGACTCGCGCCGAATTCTTTCTTTCAACGAATCGGCCAGCGCGGTCTTGATGGCGGGCAGGTGACCTTCCTGTTTCGCGGACCCTGCCGTGTCAAATTTTACCGTGACGAGATCGAACGCGCGATAAATGATGCTCTGTTGCGTGTTGATCGCCTGGATGCGGTCAAACTTGATATCGAGTTGGGTCTTCCTGATAACGCCTTCGCGAATCAGAATGGAGTCATCGGCGATCTTGTAGCGAAAAAACCAGTAACGCAGGACTGACAAAACGACGGTAGCGGCGATAAAAGTTCCGCCGCCAAAAATGATTTTTCCCATCAGGTCACCCTGATACGCAACCAGGAACGCGAATAGCGGTGCGAGGGACTGCACCGCATTCTTTGCAATATCCTGATAGATTTTTCCGAAATAGAAAATCGCAGCGAGCGGTGATGTATGGCGCCACTTGCCGGTATCAGTGGTGCTCAATGCTCGATCCAACTTTCCCGATAATGAAGACGCGCAGGTTCTCGGCGGTCTGTGCTGACAAACCGGGAATCTTCAGGTCTCCCCCGGAGCCGCCTGCAGTAAACAACTGCAAAGTCGCAATGTCAAAACGGCGGTCGAGCGGGGTACTGCTTTTTTCAACGTGCTGAATGCGATTGAACGGGATCACGGTAACGGTCTGCCAGAAAACACCCGATTTATAAAGGATATCCTTGTCGCGAATCGCATAAGCGATGCGCGGCACACTAATCGCCGGCCATACAAAAAGCGGAATTCCAATAAATGGGATGATCAGCCACAAGAATGCAAAGCCTATTTCAACATTTCCATCTGCGAACGCTACGTTGAAAATCATGGGCAGGCTGGCAACGCCGATAATGACAAACACGAGACCTATGGCAGCCTGAGTCATCAGCCGGCGCAGGAAATTCCTGTCCATGCCCAGCCAGTTGACGGCGTCAGCTTGTGGTAGTCCACTTTGTGTAATCTCAGGGTTCTCAAACATGACGACACCCGACACGACGGTCGCCATTATAATACGGACTGCGAGGACGGCAATGGCCTGATTCCGCGGTCTTTCGGATAGTAATGTCGTCTGTTAGATTGACGTTGCACAAAAGGCGTAGCAGCTTATCGCGAGCCAAATCAATAACAGTCCAAACTGTCGTGAGCACTGACAATACCCACAATAATAAGAGGTAATCGCAATGCTACATCGTCTGCTTTTTTGTCTGACTATCCTTAGCCTGCCCGCTATTGCGTGGACCCAGTCTCCGTTGGATGAGCTGACCGAAGCGGATCTGGCAGCGGGGGAAAAGATCTTCAAGGTGCATTGCGGACGCTGCCATGGCACCGCCGGACAGGG
>SMWE01000158.1 GCA_004357475.1 Gammaproteobacteria bacterium | reverse complement strand
GCCTGTTCCTCGACCTCGCCACGAAATTCCCAGGTGCCGGTCATGTCGAACGGCGCTTTCGGCCAGGCCTTGGCAAGATGCTCGGGATCAAGTGCACCGGGAATATCGCCGGACCCTACGCGGCCTTTGGGCATTGGCAATTTCGCCGGACGGGTACGTGCTTCGCGCTTCTGCCAGGTCTCTCCGGCGGGCGGCGGCACGTATTCAGTGAGAGAGGGCAGCTGTCGCTCGGCAGTCAACGGATTCGCCGGCGCGCTAGCGTACGACGCCGGCTCCATGCCGAATGACTTGCCATCCGCCAGCGTCAGGCCCTGCATCAAACCGCCCACCTCGCCAGTCTTCAGCGGATTGATCAGGACCGTTACCACGTCACCCTCCTGCAACGACTCCCTGTCGAAACCGTTTGCCACCATGTCGCGGGTGCTGCCACCTTCAATGCGCCACTCCACCGTTCCGCCATCATCGGTCGTCACATCCAGCGTGACGCTCAGGTGCGGATTCCGCCAGACAAACTTCTTCACCGTACCGGTAACGACCTGGGTCTTGCTCTTGTCGAAGGCAACGGCGGAATGATGAGCGAATAACGCGTCCGCCGCGACCAGTCCAAGAATGGTCATGATGAGAATCGCGGGCGTTTTCAGTTTGCGCATTGTGTTGGGTCCCCTGAATCGTGCTTATGTTTATTTCTCGTTGCCCTTGCCCCGGGCCTTTGCTGCATCGAGCATTTCCTGCATGACCGGGTTGTCCGCAAGTTCCGGCGGATCATCATTCAGCGACCTCAGGTAGGCGTAAATATCCACTGCCTGTTCGTCACTCAATGTGCTCACGGCATAGTTTGGCATGCTGTTCTTCGGATTGACTGGATTTTGATCTGCACGCAATCGAAGATAGGTAAGAAAAAGCTGTTCGCTGTTCATAATGCCGCTTGCATCGCCGACCAGCGGCACCCGCATCGTGGCGTTGTAACCGTGACAACTGTAGCACGCAAAATCATAATAGAGTCGCTCCCCTTCCTCGGCGTTTCCGCCAAGATCCTGCGCGCGGGCCTGCTGCATAAAAATCAAAACCAGAATGAGATGTAGTGTTTTCATTTCGTTTTATCGCGGCTGTGTCAGGACGTCGATCAGGTAGGGCCTGCCCTGCTTGACCGTGTCGACCCCACGTTTCAGCGCCGCAAATAATTTTGACGGATCCGAGATTGGTCCCTCGCTCTCGACACCGTATGCCGCTCCCATCTTCGCGTAACTGATGAAAGGATCTCTGAGCGTAGTGCCGATGTGGGCGCGATCCCCGCCGCGGCCACGAACGCCCGCCATATATTGGGCGTACATCAATTCCTGGTGCCAGGCGCGATTGTTATGCATGACAACGAGCATCGGTAATCGATAGTGGGCCGCTGTCCACAACGCGCCGGGCACCATATTGAGGTCGCCATCGCACTGAATATTGATAACAATCCTGTCCCTGTGCTTCGCAGCCAATGCAGCACCGGTTGATGCACCGATGCAATATCCGATGCCGCCGGCGCCATGCATACCCAAGTGGCTGTATGGTTTGTTGTGGTCCCACAGGACACGGTTATGACCACTGGAGAACTGGGTGGGCGAAGCCAGGCACCAGTCTTCATCCTTGATAAGAATCCACAGCTCCGCGTAAAGCCTTGCAAGGCTGATCGGGCTACCGTGCCATCCGCGGCGGCGGTCTTCGAGCGCCTTTTTCAGCGCTGCCACGGCAGCCTCATGATTGGCTGCAGCATGTTGTTTACTGCGCACCGCAACCGCATTGCTCATCGACGAACTCATGATTTTATGCACTTCCGCAATGATCGCCGGCAGGCTGGCTTCTGCATCGGCGTGCATATCGTTGTGGCTGGGCTTCGGTGGCGCGTAGGGGCCCCAGAGCGGTGTAGGCGGCTCGCGAATAAATCCGTATCCAATACCGGTTACGTCACGTCCCTCAAGCGTACGCCGGTGCGGCCCGATGATCGCCGCCTGTATGCCGCCGGTTTCCAGGCCAAGCGTGTAGTCGTAGTCGGTATCCGATCCCGGACCGCACAAGGGATGCCGCTGCGGAAAACTCATCGGCACCAATGTCGCGCGCGTACTGGTTGACGCGCCGACAAGTTCCGCCAGTTCGACGGCATCGCTCACGCCTCTTGCTGTGCGTAGTTTGCCGACGGCAATCCTTGGATTCCTTGCCGCGACCAGGGCCTTTGCGACGGCCCTCACCTCACCGGTACTGATGCCGGTGATCTGCGGCGGCACGTATGCCGGCACTTGCATATCACCGGCTTCTTCTTTCTGCAGCTCGGTATCAAGTACGACCAGTGCCGGTCCGCAGGGTGGCGTAATGGCCTGACGGTAGCCTTCCTGTATCGCGTCCAGGGCCCCGGCCAGCGTTCTCGGGTGCGCGTCCCATTTTGTAATCGAACGAACGATGCCCGCGATGTCATTGGCGGATTGCGATCGCAGGAAATTCGTGTCATCCCGACCGGCGATCAGGAGAATGGGCGTCTGATATTGGTAGGCCTGGTAAATCGCCATCGACGAGTGCATGAGCCCGAGCGTGCCATGCAACAACACCGCCATCGGCCGTCCTTCGGCCTTGGCATAACCATGTGCCATGTCCACCGACGATTCTTCATGCAGTGCCGAAATGAACTTCGGCATTTTATTCGGCGTGTCGCCGTAGTTGATGATCGATTCCTGCAATCCCTCGAAGCTTGCGGCCGGGTTTGCAGCGACATACTCGATTTCCAGATCACGCAGTACCTGGACCATCAGGTCCGAACCGGGACGTTGCACCGCGCGAACGGCAACCGGCGGCCGGGCGTTGCCAATGTCGCGATCCGCGGCTTCAGCAGATTGACCCGGGAGCGTTGCGCGGACAGCGGGTGGCGCAGTCTGCGCCGCCGCCCCTTCGCTTTTGCCGAGCAGGGATGCAGCCGCGGCACCGGCAGAGGTTCCCAGGAACGCACGCCTGCTGATTTCGCCTGATTTTTCTTTGTTCCGCTTTGCATCTGTCACGATTCCACTCCGGCCGATGCGATGATTACCGCAGCATAATCGTTTCGGGATCTGCAGTCATGACTGAGGGCAAGTCAGTGTTTCACAGTACGAAATGATGCGCGACGGCAGTGTCGCATGGTGTAGGAACGGAATTAGCCGCGAATGATTTTGGCGACAGCTTTTACAGAAAGTGCGTCGAGGCGCCTGCATGCATCCTCAATGACATCGTCTTCCTTGGCGAAGCAGAATCGCACGATGGTTTTGCCCTCCGGACCGGTGAAAAAGGTTTCCCCGGGCACGCTTGCTACACCGGTTTCGTGCAACAGGTACATCGCCCTGGCCTTACTGTCGTCGCCGGGAAGCGACGAAACATCAGCGAGCACGTAGTAGGCCCCTTGAGGAACGCAGGGCGTCAGTCCGGATTCGGCCAGTGCGTTGCAAAGACGTTCGCGTTTAGCCTGGTACTTCATCGAAAGTTCCTGAAAGTAATCATCGCTGAGTTCCACCAGTCCTGCCGCCGCACCGAGTTGCAATGGCGTCGGTGCACAGACATAAACCAGGTCGCTGAAATTGCCGATTGCCCCCGCCCATTTCTCCGCGCACACGCAGTAACCGATGCGCCAGCCGGTGATACTGAAAGTTTTCGACAAACCGGAAATCGTTATCGTCCGCTCCCACATACCAGGCAACGATGCAAAGCTGATGTGCTCGAGGCCGTCAAATACAAAATGCTCGTAAATTTCGTCTGTAAACACGAACAAGTCGTGCTTTTGGCAAAACGCGGCAATCTGCTCGAGCTCAGACCGGCTCCAGACTTTACCGGACGGGTTGGATGGAGTATTGATGATGATGGCCCGTGTCTTTTCTGTAGCCGCGTTCACCAGGTCATCCATCGAAAACGACCAGTCCGGCATCGACGTTGGCACAAATACGGGAACCGCCTGCGTCGCCAGCAATGTGCTCTGGTGGTAGCTGTAATACGGTTCGAACAGGATGACTTCATCGCCCGGTTCGAGCAGCGCCAGGCAGGCGCAGTACAGGGCCCCGGTTGCGCCCGAAGTCACGACGACGTTGGTCTCCGGATCAACAGTTAGCCCGGCCCGCCGCTGATAATTTGCGGCAACTGCCTCGCGCAGCGCCGCCGTGCCATCATGTCGCGAGTAACTGTTGTGCCCCGCTTCGATCGCCGCATGCGCCGCTTTCCGAACTGACTCCGGAACCTGCAGATCGCAAACGCCTTGCGACAGGTTGACGCCGCCAACCTTTTCGCATTCGACGCTCATTGAACGAAGCTCGGATCGCCTGACCCATTCGTGACGTGAACTTAAGCTTAGGGACATAAACAATAATCCTTGTCTAATTTACAAGCTGCGGACCGGCCGATGCGCAGTATTGCCGGGACTCAAAGTATCCTGGAACGAATCAGCTCGATATGCAGATGCCTTTATCATTATCCCACTGACAGCCGGCACTTCGCCAATAATCCACAAGGCCAAGCTCATCGAGCAATCGCGGAAAATCCTCCTGCTCGCGCAGAATCCGGAATTCATCGAGGTAAATCAGTTCGATCTCGAAATAGCTGGGATCATCAACCAGCTTCCAGGCCATCTCCATCGCCCGATCAGCCTGTCCGGCCAGGACCCAAAACGTGACCAGCGCCGCGTTGTTAGGTATAGCGTTACGTGTGGAATAATCCTGCAAAACTGCGATCGTTGATTCTGATGTCGGCGAAATTACAAGTTCGTCAAAGATCGGGTCGACCCAGCTGTCATCCAACTGGTAGAGCGTCATCGCGCGCCTGGCTACTTCGCGCGCTTCATCAAATCGATCATCGCGCATCAGGAAAAATGCGTAACTCATCTGGTGTATCGGCGCGCCAACATCCATTGCATTGGCAATATCGTAGAATTGCTGCGCCTCCGCCATCTCGTTTTTCCAAAAGTGCGCTATCGCCAGCCTGCTGTTAAGGACCTGTGCTTCCCTGTCCATCTCCCAGGCAGCTTTCGCAGTTGCCAGCGAGTCGTCGATGCGGCCGGTGGCGGCCAGCAACCGGGAGTAGTAATGCTGTGCGGGCGGGTACTTCGTCGTGCTGCCGGTGGCTGTTTCAAATGACTCTGTTGCGGCAGCCCACTCGCCGCGTTTCGTTTGTACATAGCCGATGTAAGTCTGTGCCGGTTCGAAAATAGAGGGATCCTGCGCAATGCCCTCTTCCACTGTAGCGACCGCAAGCTCGAACATCGTATTTTCAGCACCATAGTCCGCCAGCAGTACATAGGTATTTGCAAGTGCCAGGTAAGCCGGACCATATTCAGAGTCGAGTTCAACCGACTCCAGAAAAATTTCTGTCGCTCTTTCCAGGGAACCAACGTCTCGTTTCGCCAGGAACGACTGGCCTAGCAGGTAGCGCAGGTAAGCAACGGAGCTCTTCGGCTTGTTGGGAGCAATGAAGATTTCCCCGGTGTCTCCGACTATCGCATCACGAACTTTGATCGCGACCTGCTCGTGCAGGCTGAACAATTCCTCTACGGTGCCATCGACGGTACCTGCCCACAGATTCACACCGTCGCTGTCAACGATCCTCGCGGTGATTCTCAGCTGCCCCGCGTATTGCTGGACGCTGCCACGGACAACCGAAAGAACGTCATAGTCTGCCGCGATTTTCTCGTCCGATTCATCCGGCGCCGGCAATCTTCCCTTTTTTACGATCAGGTCCGGAATCTGGTGCAGTGTGCTGATTAGCTGCTCGGTGAACCCATCGGTAATTGGCGGCAGCGCATCACCACTCAGGTTCTCGAATCGCGTCACAACTACTGACTCTATAGGCTCGAAATCCGGCTGCAACATTATCGCGACGACGAGTACAACCAGCGCCACTACCGCTCCTGCGATCCAGGAGCGTGGAATCTGCATGCGCGTGGATTCAGGTGTTTCAGGCTCCGGAATCCTGAGAGGCACCATCAGCCGGTAGCCGCGGCCGTGAATGGTCTCTAAATACTTCGGCTCACGCGGATCATCTTTATCCAGCGCCTGGCGGATACCCTTAATGCACTGCACGATCGATTCGTCCGCAGTCGCACGGCCACCCCAGACTTCCTCGACCAGCAAATCCTTGCTGACGACACCAGGTTGATGGCGGGCCAGCGTAACCAGCGCATCCATCTGCTTCGGTTCCAGATGCGCGTCCTCACCATCACGTCGCACAATTCCTCTCTCGGGGATTACCGTGAATGGCCCTAATTCGAAACCGCGCCGCAGATCCGATGCTGCCGCCATGCATCGTTACCTCTTGTTGTTTTTCCAGGGTATTCAGGCAGGATTATAGACTGTCCGGGCGGTAAAAATCGGCTTCAAAAAAACGGGACCGTTGAGGCCCCGTTTTTTCTCAAAATGTGTTGCCGGAACCAGCTGTTCACTGGCACAGCTCGTCGACCCGTTTCTTGGTCTCGAGCAACGTCTTTCCCGATTCCTCAGCCGAAAGATAGACGCGGCTTCCGTCATCCTGGGTCTTGTACAGGCGCGGTGCATTCAGGTACGAGTCATAAATCTCCTGCGCCCGTTTGCAGTAGTACGCTTCGGCCTGTTCTCTTTCAAAACGTTCCTCCGGAGTTTCGCCCGGATACGCTTCATTGCCGCCACTTTGCTGTGCGGAGCCGCCGCCCTCCTGCAGATCGGCAGTGTTGCCGGCGGAGTGCCATACCAGTTCTATGCTGACCGCATCCTCGTGTTCCGGTATGTCGGCGTAGTGCCGTTTACCGTCCTCGTCGAGCCAGGTAAAAATCGCTGCATTAGAGTTGACGAAGTGCGTATTGCCGTTTTCGTCCAGCCACATCCAGATGTCAGCGTTCGCGCTCAGGGAAAAGCCGCAAGTCAACATAATAATTGCAAGAATTCTATTCATCGAGTCACCACCCTGCCAGCAGTATGGCGGCAACCCGGGCTTAATCCGTTGATCGCTGTCACAGTAATGTGACGTACCACCACCAGGCCAATTCAGAGACCGGGTTTCGGGGTCGTCTCGGGATGTGCGCAGGATTGACGGTCAGATTCTTTTAGTGGCCTTCTGACGGCAGCCTGATACCGGCCAGTACGTCCAGATCCCGGTCCAGTACACAACTACAACTATCCCGCCCGCCGCCGCCCCGGCTGTTGCGGCCATAGCCATACCGGCCGTCGCTGATGCGGCCGCTGGAGCGGGTGTCGCAGGTCAGTATCTTGCCTGGCCCACAGCGAGCTGTCGTCCTTTGTTCCCTTGTATCGCTGGTGGATGTCGCACAACCCTGCAACAGCAGTGCCAACCCGATGGTCGCGGCAGCACCCAGGCTGGAAGTTTTTATTGGTCGCATCTCGATTTATCTCGATTCGTCTGGCGCCAGTATAACAAAACCAATATCGATAGCTGATTCATCAACAAACTGGTGGATCGTCTGGTGAACGGCCGCTTCCGGTATCAGGTCGATACTCGCGTTACCGCATCGACAAAATCATCGCCCTCTTCCTCAAGGCGGTAGCCGATTCGCATGTGCGGCTTATTGATCGTTATGAGTCGTGTGAGGTCGATCGGCGTGGCGACCAGCACCAGGTCACAGTCCACGGCATTCACCGTTGTCTCGAGGTCGCGCACCTGGGCTTCACCGTATCCCATCGCAGGCAACAATGGACCGGTATCGGGATATTGAGTAAATGTATCAGCGATCTCGCCAACAGCCCATGGCCTGGGATCGACCAGCTCGCCGACACCATTCTGTTTCGCCGCCAATATGCCCGCACCGAATGGCATTCCGCCATGGGTCGTCGTCGGGCCGTCTTCGATCGCCAACACCCGTTTGCCTTGAATTGCGCCGGGATCGGGAATGTCCAGCGGTGATCGTGCACGTACGATGACAGCGTTCGGGTTGATTCTCTGCGCGTTCGCCTCAACCGCTTTGATGCTGTCTTCGTCCGCAGAATCTATCTTATTAATAAGTATAAGGTCGGCGCGTTCAAAATTTGCAGTGCCGGGGAAGTATTCAAGTTCATGACCTGCGCGGTGTGGATCGGTTACGGTGATCCAGAGATCCGGCTTGTAAAACGGCGTGTCATTATTGCCGCCGTCCCAGATGATGACGTCCGCTTCTTTTTCGGCTTCCACAAGAATTGCTGCGTAATCAACACCCGCGTACACGATGACACCGTTCAGCAGATGAGGTTCGTATTCCTCGCGCTCCTCGATCGTGCACTCGTGCAGATCCAGATCCTCAAACGTCGCAAAGCGCTGCACAGCCTGGTTTGCCAGATTGCCATAGGGCATGGGATGCCGAATCGCAACCGTCTTCTTGCCGAGATCCTTGAGAATCTCTGTTACTCGCCGTGAGGTTTGGCTCTTGCCGCAGCCGGTTCGCACGGCGCAAACGGCAATCATTGGCTTGGCCGACGGCAGCATCGTGGCATCTATGTCGAAAGTGGAGAAGGTAACGCCCCGGGCCTCGACATTCTTGCGGTGCCCATCCACGAAATCGAGACGCACGTCGGAATAGGCAAACACGACTTCATCGATCGCGTTGTTGCTGAGCAAGTCGTTGAGCTCTTCTTCGGGGTAAATTCGAATACCCTCAGGATATTGTGTCCCGGCAAGCACCGCGGGATAGCGGCGATCGTCGATATGCGGGATCTGCGTTGCAGTAAACGCAACTACGTCGACATCCGCATGGTCGCGATAGCAGCAGTTGAACACGTGAAAATCGCGGCCGGCGGCTCCCATGATAATTATTTTCCGACTCACAACTCTCTCCTGCCAAAGCGACGATCGTCTTTGATCATGTTCTTATGCAATTGATTTAGCCGGTGCGGCCCAAAACCGGAGGTACGAATTAGCAGGCTCTGCCGCAAAAGTCCAGATATTGTCTTGTTGGACACCTTCGTCGTATCCGGATACTGTCGTCCCATGTCTATCTTGCCGGTCGTGCAACAGCCCTTCGGCGCGGCCATGACAGATAATTACAGGTGCCCTACAGGACTGGAATGTGACCGCAGAATACTTTGACGTGGTAATCGTCGGTGCAGGGCTCTCGGGCGTCGGCGCTGCCTGTCACCTGCAGGACAAATGCCCGCACAAGAATTACGTCATCCTCGAAGGCCGCGACACCATGGGTGGAACCTGGGACCTGTTCCGGTATCCGGGCATTCGCTCGGACAGTGACATGTACACGCTCGGCTACAAATTCAAACCGTGGCGCGAGGCAAAGGCTATCGCCGATGGGCCGTCAATCCTGAAGTACGTGAAGGACACGGCAGCCGAATATGGCGTCGACCAGCACATCAGGGTTGACCACCTCGTGAGAAAAGCCACCTGGTCGAGCGGCGACGCGAGCTGGACCATCGAGGCCGAACGCAAAGAGCCGGGAGAAACTGCGACGATCCGCTGCGGATTTATCCTCATGTGCGCGGGGTACTACAGCTACGAGAAGGGATTCACACCGGAATTCAAGGGTCGTGCAAGATTCACCGGGCAGATTATTCATCCCCAGGCGTGGCCGGAAGACCTCGACTACCAGCACAAGAAGATCGTTGTCATTGGCTCCGGGGCAACTGCCGTCACATTAGTGCCGGAAATCGCCAGGGATGCGGACCATGTCGTGATGCTGCAGCGCTCGCCGACTTACATGGTCTCGCTCCCCGATATCGACATCATCGCCAATTTTCTCCGCAGAGTTTTGCCTGCGAAGCTGGCGTACGCCATTACTCGCTGGAAAAACATCCGCTTTCAGCAGGCCGTGTACCGGCGAACGCGCACTGCTCCGGACAAGGTCAAACAAAAACTTTTGGATATGGTGCGCAAAGAAATGGGCCCCGACTACGATGTGCAGAAGCATTTCACGCCCAGCTACAATCCCTGGGATCAGCGCCTCTGCCTGGTGCCGAACAGCGACTTTTTTCAATCGGTCAGGTCCGGCAAAGCATCGATCGTCACCGACACCATCGATACGTTTACGGAAACGGGCATACTCCTGGAATCGGGCGAAGAACTCGAAGCCGATATCATCGTCACTGCGACCGGGCTCGACCTTGTGCTCCTTGGCGGTGCAGAAATCGTAGTCGACGGTCAGCCGGTCAGGATTTCAGACACCTTCAGTTACATGGGAATGATGTATT
>SMWE01000157.1 GCA_004357475.1 Gammaproteobacteria bacterium | reverse complement strand
GCAAGTCAGCGGATCATCTGCTATGACAACCGGTAATCCGGTTTCTTCCATCAACAACTTGTCGATGTCGCGCAGCAGTGCGCCGCCGCCGGTCAGGACGATACCGCGATCGGCGACATCGGCGCCGAGTTCAGGTGGCGTCTGTTCCAGCGCCTCTTTCACGGCGCCGACAATACCCTGCAGCGGCTCCTGAAGCGCTTCGAGAATCTCGTTGCTGTTCAGCGTGAAGCTGCGTGGCACGCCCTCTGAAAGGTTACGGCCCTTAACCGAGATTTCTCTGACTTCCTGACCCGGGAATGCCGAGCCGATTTCGTGGCTGATGCGTTCGGCCGTTGCCTCACCAATCAGGATGCCGTAATTGCGGCGTACGTAATTGGTGATTGCTTCGTCAAAGCGGTCACCACCGATTCTGACCGAAGCAGCGTAGACAATGCCGTTCAGCGAAATCACGGCGACCTCTGACGTTCCACCGCCGATGTCGAGCACCATCGAACCGCGTGCCTCGTGTACCGGCAGGCCTGCTCCGATCGCCGCAGCCATCGGCTCGGGAATCAGGTGAACTTTGCGGGCACCGGCACCTTCGGCCGATTCGCGGATGGCGCGCCGCTCGACCTGTGTAGACCCATATGGAACACAGATCAGGACACGCGGGCTCGGGCGAAAATATCGCGTCCCGTTGGCCTTGCGAATGAAATGCTGCAACATTTTTTCAGTGATGGTGAAATCGGCGATCACGCCGTCCTTCAGCGGCCGGATTGCCGTGATATTGCCTGGTGTTCTGCCCAGCATATTCTTGGCCTCGGTACCCACGGCCTCGACCACACGACCGCCGCGGCCTGAGTCTTCGCGAATCGCCACGACCGAGGGCTCGTTCAGCACTATGCCGTGACCCCTCGAATAGATAAGTGTGTTCGCCGTGCCGAGATCGATCGACAAATCGTTCGAGAAATAACCTAGAACGTTCTTGAGCATGTGAGGGTAGAGTCCCGTGAAGTCAGTCAACCTTGCAATGTAGCAACGGACACGACAATGCACAAGGCAGTGTGTATCATTGCTGCCCCCTTGTTCCGCCCGACATCCTGGCAGGCAAGAATATTCGGAACATTTCGTGTCGCTAACCAGAGATCAGGTCCAGCATATCGCAACGCTAGCGCGGCTAAAGCTCGCCGATGCGGAGCTCGATGAAGTTGTGGACAAGCTGTCCCGAATTGTTGATTTTGTCGATCAACTGCAGGCCGCACGTACTGACGATGTGCTGCCGATGGCACATCCTCTCAACATGTCACAGCGGCTGCGCGCCGACGAAGTCACGGAGCCGAACGAGCGTGACAGGATCCAGAAAAATGCGTCTCGGATAGGGAATGGCTACTATCTGGTTCCCAGGGTGATCGAATAACAATGGGACAGGGCACTGATGCATTATATACACGCACGCTGACTGACCTCGCGCGTGGGCTGAAAGATGGCGAATTCTCGTCACGGGAACTGACCGAGTCCTTGTTGCAGCGAATCGACGATCACCAGCAACGTCTGAACGCATTTATCACTGTAACGGCGGATGATGCATTGCAACGAGCCGATGCCGCCGACAAGGCGCGGGCAAACGGCAACGAAAGTTTGCTGAATGGCTTACCGATTGTGCACAAGGATCTGTTTTGTACAAAAGGTGTCTTGACCACCTGCGGCTCCCGCATCCTTGCAAATTTTATTTCACCGTACGACGCGACTGTCGTTGAACGCATCAGTGCAGCTGGTGCTGTCATGCTTGGCAAGACCAACATGGACGAATTCGCGATGGGTTCGTCAACTGAGACCAGTTACTATGGTCCGGTAACGAATCCCTGGAATATAAAATTATCGCCAGGGGGTTCGTCGGGCGGTTCGGCCGCCGCGGTTGCTGCGAGGATCGTTCCTGCAGCGACCGGGACTGACACAGGCGGTTCGATCCGCCAGCCAGCGGCTCTCACCGGCACTGTCGGCCTGAAACCAACATATGGCCGGGTCTCCAGGTTCGGCATGGTTGCTTTCGCATCCAGCCTGGACCAGGCGGGCGTTATTACGCGATCCGTGGAAGATGCCGCATTGTTGCTCAGCGTTATTGCCGGCTACGACAAGAGAGATTCGACATCTGTCGACCATCCTGTGCCCGATTACGTCGCTGGACTGTCAAAGTCGGTCAAAGGATTGAAGATCGGCATCGTGCGTCAGCACTTTGATGAAGGGCTGGCTGCAGATTGCGAAGAACGCGTCAAAGCGGCGCTGACCGCATTGAAAGAAGAGGGTGCAACGCTGATCGAAATCGATCTTCCCAACATCGATTTGTCCGTTCCAGCTTACTATGTCGTTGCTCCGGCAGAGTGTTCCTCGAACCTGTCGCGCTTCGACGGCGTCCGCTTCGGACATCGGGCCGACAATCCGGAGGATCTTTTCGATTTGTATTGCCGTACTCGCAGCGAGGGATTCGGTGCGGAAGTACAACGCCGCATAATGACCGGTACTTACGTATTGTCGGCCGGTTACTATGACGCGTACTACCTCAAAGCACAGAAAGTGCGACAACTCATCAGTCAGGATTTCAAAAAGGCTTTCGAAAACGTCGATGTAATCGCCGGCCCCACGGCGCCGACGACGGCGTTCGCGATCGGCGAGAAAACCGACGACCCGATTCAAATGTATCTGAATGATATCTATACCATTGGTGCCAACCTGGCAGGGCTTCCCGGTATTTCAGTTCCCTGCGGTTTCGCCGATGGCCTGCCGGTTGGTCTGCAACTGGTTGCACCGCACTTTGCCGAAGAGACGATTCTGGCCTGCGCCCATCAGTACCAGCAACTGACTGACTGGCACGCACAGGGGCCGGAGGAGTTCTCTTGAACGACAACTGGGAAGTCGTCATCGGGCTGGAGATTCATACCCAGTTGGCGACGAATAGCAAAATTTTCTCTGGTGCATCAACGGCTTACGGTGCAGAAGCAAATACCCAGGCCTGCCTGATCGACCTCGGCTACCCGGGCGTGCTGCCGGTATTGAATGGCGAAGTTGTCCGCATGGCAGTCAAATTCGGGCTTGCCGTCAATGCGACTGTTGCGACGCGCTCCGTATTCGCGAGGAAAAACTATTTTTACCCGGACCTGCCCAAGGGTTACCAGATCAGTCAGTATGAATTACCCATCGTCGAAAACGGCGAGCTGACTATTCGGGATGAAGACGGCAAGGAAAAACGCATTGGCATTACGCGGGCGCACCTTGAGGAAGACGCGGGCAAGTCCGTTCACGAGGGCTTTGGCCAGGAAACCGGTATTGATTTGAACCGCGCCGGAACACCATTGCTGGAAATCGTATCGGAACCTGACCTTCGATCGGCGAAACAGGCGATCACCTATATGCGTAAGATTCATTCGATTGTGCGCTACCTCGGGATTTCCGATGGCAACATGCAGGAAGGCTCGTTTCGCTGCGACGCCAACGTATCTGTGCGGCCGCGAGGACAGGAAAAACTGGGTACGCGAGCCGAGCTCAAGAATCTGAATTCGTTCCGTTTCATTGAGAAGGCAATCAACTTCGAGATAGAGCGGCAAATCGAAATACTCGAAGACGGTGGCAAAGTCGTTCTGGAAACGCGTCTTTATGATTCTGATAAAGATGAGACACGCGCGATGCGCAGCAAGGAGGAGGCGAACGATTACCGTTATTTCCCGGATCCCGATTTGCTGCCGGTCGAACTGGATGAAGAGTTCATCGAATCCGTCCGCAAGTCGCTGCCGGAGTTACCAGATGCGAAACTTAGCCGGTTCGTGGAGCAGTACAAACTCAAACCTGCGGATGCAGAGATCCTGACGGTCAGTCGTGCTTTAGCCGACTACTTCGAAGAAGTAGCCGAAAACACGGATGCTGCAGTCCAGGTTGCGGCCAACTGGGTCATCGGTGACCTGGCAGCAGCCTTGAATAACGAGAGCATCGATATCGGGGACAGCAGGATCGAAGCGGCTGCACTTGCCGGCCTGCTGAACCGAATTGCCGACAACACAATTTCAGGCAAGATAGCGAAGGAAATATTCAACGCTATGTGGTCAGGGGAAGGTGGCGCCGATGACATTATCGAGGCGAAAGGACTGAAACAGATTACAGATTCTTCAGCGATCGAGGAAATCGTCGATGCCGTCATTGAAGCCAATCCTGGTCAGGTCGCGGAATATCGGGGTGGCAAAGAGAAACTGCTTGGTTTTTTCGTTGGCAAGGTTATGCAGGACAGTGGCGGGAAAGCGAATCCAGGTCAGGTCAACGAGATCCTCAAGAAAAAACTTTCCGACGGCTGAATCCATGTTGGCGAAAGACACGGTAATCCCATTCGTATTCGAATCGTTGCCGGTGCGTGGTGCACTGGTACAACTTGAAAGCACGTGGCAACGTATGCAGCGTGATCATGATTATCCGGAGCCGGTTGCAGAGGTGCTCGGCCATTCTGCTGCCGCAACTGTGCTCATCGCGCAAAGCCTGAAATTCGACGGCACGATTACGTTGCAGATTAACAGCGAAGGACCGCTCAGCATGCTGGTCATGCAAAGCACAGATAATCTCGATTTGCGGGGCATGGCAAGCGCACACGGCATCGCCAGTGATATGGCATTTGCGGATCTTGTGGCCGGCGCGCGATGTGCGGTAACGGTTGATTCCGGCGCGATGGAGCGTCCTTACCAGGGCATCGTGACAATCAGCCCGGATTCGCTGGCCGCAAGCCTCGAAAATTATTTCGCGCGATCCGTCCAGGTGCCGAGTCACCTGCACCTGGCGCGCAATGAGGTGTTGTGCGGCGGCATCCTGTTACAGCAGATGCCGGGGGAATCGCCAACGCTGGAAGATGACTGGCGGCGGCTCGGATTCCTGGCAAAGACCCTGCGTGCGGAGGACCTGGCCGACGGGGCCAGTCATGCACTCCTGCACAATATGTTCGCCGAGGACGATGTCCGCGCTTTCAGGCCTCGGGAGGCCCGCTTCCGCTGCCGTTGCACCCGGCAAAAGGTTGAGGAAGTGCTGCGACTGCTTGGCGAGGAGGAGACCCGCACTGCCTGCGAGGAGCAGGGCAGAGTGGAGGTGACCTGCGAATATTGCGGTCGATTGCGGACATTCGACGTCGTTGATGTGACCCGGGTTTTCACGGATCAGGCCGTCAGCGGCAGTGATTCCTTGCATTGATGTAGGAGCCCGCCCCAGCGGGTGATGTTCTTTCAATGGGAGCGGTGGCTTGATGCTTTGCAAACATTGAAGGCCATGTTCAACATACCCTTCAATGTTTGTCGCTCGCTAGGGCGAGCTCCTACGCACCCTTGCTGCAATTTTTGGGCGTCCGAATAAGCCAAATCTGTGGTAGAATATTCAGTCTATATATAAAGATATCGTTATATATTTATGCAATCGACTACGGCAACCCTTCTGCAGCGTCTCAAAACACTCGGTGACCTGACCCGTCTGCGCCTGGTGGCGCTTTGCCGTCAGGGCGAATGCAGTGTCTCGGAATTGACCGGCGTGATCGGCCAGAGTCAGCCAAGAATTTCCCAGCAGCTGAAGTTACTTTGCGAGGCAGGGATCCTGCGACGATTCCGCGACGGTAAACGGGTGTTCTATCGCGTGCCGGCTAGCGGTGGAGGCGAAGAGGATCTTCGCCAGCTACTGGAGCTCATCCCCGGCGACGATCCCCTGTTTATCGAAGACCTCAGGCAGCTCCGGCAATTGCGGGGCCTGGGCCTGGATGAGCCGGTGCGGGCAAAAGAATCCGAACTGGCAGATCGTGCGCTCCACAGGGCACTGGTTGAACTGACTGTGACTGCCCCAGTGGGTGACCTGCTCGATATCGGCTGTGGGCG
>SMWE01000156.1 GCA_004357475.1 Gammaproteobacteria bacterium | reverse complement strand
TGGCTACATCCATCACAGCAGCCACGACTATGCACAAGCTATTGTCGCTTTCGATCAGGTTCTCGCTGATGAGGGCGAACATCGGGGCGCGTTACTCGGCAAAATCCTGGCTCTGCGAGGGCTGTTGTTGCCTGCTCAAGCGCTGGCGATCGCGGACAGCCATCCCGGGTTACTCAGCGACGATGAACTCGCACGTCTCCAGACGGACTGGGCCGCCATACAAATCCGCTGGGCGAACGAGACCGCCGGGCCCGAATCCTATGCCTATCGCAGCCTCGACCGGGCGTTGCGCTCAATCGCATCGACCGCCGAGCAGTTTTCCGATAACGACGTCGTACAACAACGCGCGGGTTTTGATCGGGTCGTCGCGTACAGTTCGCAACAAAAAATGCCGGCGGCGGTCGCTGAATTCGAACAGCTAAGCGCTGCGCCACTCAGGATTCCCACCTACGTGCTGGCCGCTGCCGCCAACGCCTACATGCATCTGCAGGAACCTGAAAAAGCCGAGGTGATATTGCTGCAGGCTCTCCAGGAAGAACCAGATAACTTTATGCTGCAACAAGACATGTTCTGGATTCTTGTTGATCTTGAACGACAGCACGAAGCACTGGCCCTCGCAGAGGATTTACGGCGCGGCGAACCGATCTGGCTGAAAGAGCCCGATTCGGATATGGTTCGGGCGAATCCGCGGCGAGTACAAACTGAGATTTTGGTCGGCCTGGCGTATTCCTTCATGGATCAATTGCCACAAGCACAGGTGCAATTCGAACAACTGCTGGCAATCGCTCCGCACAACACCGGATTCCAGCACGAACTGGCCACGGTCATGCGCCGACGCGGCTGGCCGGAGCGGGCATTGTTCGAATACCAACAGGTACTAGCCATTCAGCCCGACCTCGTTGCGGCAGCCGTGGGGAACGCACATGCGCTGCTGGACAAGCGTCAGTTTGAACTGAGTGAAGAACGTATTACCGAGCTGGTCGCCTTAATGCCCGAGCGGACCGATGTACGGCAGCTGGAACAGCGCTGGGAGAAGATCAATCAATATCAGTTTCTTATCGATTCCAGTTTCGGCAAGAGTACCGGCGACCAGTTCGGTAGCAAGCAGTACAACGTCGACGGCTATTTTTATATGAAGCCCCTGGCGTATCAATTTCGTCCATTTGCGCACAGCGCGGATGCGTTCGCCGAATTTCCGGAGGGCGATTCGGTACGACGCCGACTGGGCGCAGGTATCGAGTACCGCGGCGTGGATTGGGTCGGTAGCCTGGAGCTGCATGGTGACCGCGACGGTGGCGGCGACGCCGGTGTAAGTGCAGCCGCAAAATGGTTCGTCAATGAACTCTGGTCGGTGTCCGGTATCTGGGAAACGCAAAGTGCTGCAGTACCTCTGCGCGGCCACCGCACGGGCTTGTACGCAGATCAATTCGGCCTGCGCGTCACGTATCGCGCGAGTGAGTCGCGCAGTTTCTCGGTATCCGGCGAACAAACCCGCATCAGTGACGGAAATACACGACAGAGCTGGTCACTGCGTGGACGGCAGCGCATGTTTACTCGCCCTGCCTACAAGTTTGATCTGGACGCCGGCATTTTCGTTTCCAATAGCGACAGGCAGGACGTAGTCTATTTCAGCCCCAGCAGCGATGCAGCATTTCTTGTTACTGCGATAAATGACTGGCGCACCTACAGACGTTATGATTTTGCATTCAACCAGCAGATCAATGTCGAGTTAGGCTTTTACAAGCAGAGCTCGCATGGCAGCAATGCGATCGGATCTCTGCAGTATCTCGCCAGCATCGACTTCAATACGCGTTACAGCGCGTATTTCGGCGTGCAGTACGGCCGCCGCGTCTACGACGGTGAATCCGAGTACGCGACGTTTGTCACACTCGGTGTAGCGGGGTCATTTTGATGAGGTGGCCAGCGTCCTTCATTGCCATCCTGTTACTCTGCCTGCAGTCATTGACTGCACACGCGGACCAGGACTTCATTGCCATCGCGTACCATGATGTCCGCAATGGCGTGACCGCGAATTACGACGCCGATGAATTAAGTATTTCAACCGGAAATCTCGCAGCGCACTTCGCCTGGTTAAAGCACCATGGCTATGTACCCGTTAGCATCAATGATCTTGTCGCCGCATCCGCCGGACGCCGAACCCTGCCCGACAAAGCCGTACTGCTGACATTCGATGACGGTTTGAAGAGCGTCTATACGGACGTATACCCGCTGCTGAAACTCTTCAACTATCCTGCCGTGATTAGCGTCGTTACCGACTGGCTTGACCTGTCACCCGGGGAGACGACTGATTATGGCCGACGGCAACTAAGCCGCCAGGACTTCGTCAGCTGGGATGAGTTACGGGAGCTGCAGAAATCGGGGCTGATCGAAATAGCCTCACACAGTGCCGATTTACACCGCGGCATCGTTGCCAACCCGCAAGGCAACCTCATGCCGTCGGCGACGTCCCGAGCCTATCGCGACAATCGCTATGAATCGCAAGAAGAGCAAAGCCAGCGCATTCGTTTGGACCTCACGCGCAGCGCCAACGACATACAGGCCGCACTGGGCACGGCACCGCGAGTCATGAGCTGGCCCTATGGAAAATACAATTCGGCAAACTTGGGTGTGGCGGCCGAGCTTGGAATGTCGGTAACGCTTACACTCGATTCAAGAATCAATACGCTGTCGAATTTATTGACCATTAGTCGCATTCTGATCCGCGAAAATCCAGGCATTGCCGAGTTCTCGGCGGAATTGATGTTGCCGCAGACCCAATCTATCGTACGAGCCGTACAGGTCGATCTCGACTATGTGTACGACGATGATCCTGTGCAGCAAGAATTAAATCTCGATGCACTAGTCGAGCGTGTCAAAACCCTGCAGATCAGCCACATATTCCTGCAGGCATTTGCCGATCCCGATGGCGACGGCGCTGCCGACGCATTGTATTTTCCGAACAGACATCTGCCGATGAGAGCCGACCTTTTTAGCAGAGTTGCCTGGCAACTCAAGACGCGTTCAAACGTACGCGTCTTTGCCTGGATGCCGCTGCTCGCATTCGACTCCAGCGACTTCGACCCTGACTGGAGCGTGACACAGTACTCCGCAACGGGTGCGAGACCGGATCCGGCCGGGGAGCCGCGGCTTTCGCCGTTTCACCCGGATGCCAGGCGCGTCATTCGTGAGATTTACCAGGACCTTGCGAGCCATGCCGATTTCGACGGTATATTGTTGCACGACGATGGCCGGCTGAACGAATACGAGGATGCCAGCGAAGCCGCGATGGCTGTTTACCGGCAGGAGTTTGGCAGCAGTTTCGGAATCTCGCGCGCGCTCAATGACGCGGCGCTCGGCGAGCGATGGTCGAGATTCAAAACCCAGGCACTGATCGATTTTGGAGATGAGCTAATCGGAGTTTTGCGCTCACAGCGCCCGCAACTGAAAACCGTCCGCAACCTGTTTGCACCGGCTGTCCTGGACGATGCCAGCGAAGCATGGCTCGCGCAGTCGTTCAGCCTGTTCCTCGAGCACTATGACTACGTGGCACTGATGGCCATGCCCTACCTGGAGGGCAGCGCCGACCCGCAACGCTATCTTGATCAACTTGCCGCAGCCGTGGCACAACAGGAAGGGGGACTGGAGCGCACGATTTTCGAATTGCAGACCCTGGATTGGCAACTTGGGACTGCCATTCCTGCAACGACTCTAATCGATCAAATGCGCAGGCTGAGGGCGGCCGGTGTCAAACACCTGGCCTATTATCCTGACGACTTCATTGGCAACAGGCCGGAGCTGGAGGAAATTCGGCAAGCAATTTCATTGGCAAATTATCCGTTTCGCCGGCCCTGAAGCATATGAATATTCTGTACAGCTTCACCTTCTATTACCCACTGATGATGGCGTATACGTGGATCATTGGTGCGCTGTTTTATTACTACCACCGTGAACGCACCGACATGCGCTCGCCTGAGGATCCACCCGACCTGCCCTCGTACCCGGCCATTTCATTTCTTGTTCCCTGCCACAATGAGTCCGCCAGCGTCATCGATACGATCGATTCGGTGTTACGGCAGGACTATCCCGAGTTCGAAGTTATCGCAATCAACGATGCAAGTGAGGATGACACGGGCGCGATTCTTGACGAACTGGCGGCTGAGCATGACTGCGTCAGGGTAATCCACTTCGAGAAAAACCAGGGCAAGGCAATGGGCCTGCGGATGGGCGCAATGGCGTCAAAGCATGAGTACCTGGTATGTCTCGATGGCGACGCGATCCTGGATCGACATGCATCAAAGTGGATCATGCGGCACTTCGTGACCGGCCCACGCGTTGGCGCCGTCACCGGAAATCCACGCGTTCGAAATCGTACGACCTTGCTGGGCAAGATCCAGGTTGGCGAATTCTCATCGATCATCGGTCTGATCAAACGTGCGCAGCGAATTTACGGCAGGATATTCACGGTATCGGGCGTCGTCGCAGCATTTCGAAAAAGCGCACTTCAGTCGGTCGGCTTCTGGAATCTGAACACGGTCACCGAGGACATCGACATAAGCTGGCGGCTGCAGCTACGTCATTGGGACATTCGCTATGAGCCCAATGCGCTGTGCTGGATATTGATGCCGGAAAGGCTACTGGGCCTGTGGCGGCAAAGACTGCGTTGGTCGCAGGGCGGCTTCGAAGCCCTGATGTTGCATCGACAATCGCTGTGGGACTGGAACAGTCGCCGCATGTGGCTGGTCGTGCTCGAGCTTTTAGTCAGCACCGCCTGGGCCTATGCAATGTTGGTCAGTTTTCTGCTCTGGGTGCTGGGAACTTTCGTCGAGTTACCGCCAAACTTGCAGGCCCCCGGCATAATCCCTGGCTGGACCGGTCTGTTGCTCGGTTTTACCTGCATGGTGCAATTTGCGGTTAGCTTGACGATCGACAGCCGCTACGAACCCGGTTTCAGCCGCTATTATTACTGGATGGTCTGGTACCCATTGGTCTACTGGGTGCTGCAGGCCTTAACGACCTGCGTCGCCATGCCAAAGGCCCTACTGGGCGGACTAAAATCACGGGGCACCTGGACCAGTCCTGATCGCGGCATTCGCCCAAAAGAGGCATCCTGATTCGCCATGCAAAACAGTGAATACATAGTCACGGTCAAACCGGCAGATCGTCGCGACCAGACCAGGGATACGGTCCTGACCTTTATTATGTGGGGTATTTACATTTACCTCTGCATTCCACTGATTACGCTGGTCGCGTGGTTGTTTGGTTTTGATCGATTCTATGAGGTCATGATTACTTACGGTGGTTTCGAGGTCGCCGTGGACCT
>SMWE01000155.1 GCA_004357475.1 Gammaproteobacteria bacterium | reverse complement strand
TCAGCGTCGTGTGCAAAGCCGAGCCGACACATGGTTTCGATCCAATTGATCACCGTAGCCTCATCCAGTCGGATCGGTGTCGTCCAGCCGGTGGTTACGAATAGGGCAGGATCGCCCGCGGATTCGCCGGACTGTGAGTCGTATCCTAATTCCACGAGTTTCGAGTTCAAGGCTTCGGCGTTTGCCGGGTTGTTGGTGTAAAACAAAAATTCCAGGCGAAGTTCACGACCTTCGTATGCTCGGAGCTTCGCGAGACCCTGACGTGTCATAGAAACCTGTCTGGCCAGGTTCGTCTCAAACTGTGCCTCGGTCTGATATGGGCCGGACGAACTTTTCGAGCCAGATAGTTTGTCGAATATGACCATAAGATTGGTTCTCACCGAAAATTGACGACATCCATCAAATAGTGCATGTCATTTCTCGTCCTTTCGTACAGAAATCGCTTCAATTTTGATGGGTGTGCCGAACTTCACCCGGAAATCCGTTCCGATTCGCGAGAAATGCCGACCTTCTCAAAATTACTTTTTTATTCCCCAATTACCGTTGGTCACTATGTCTGCTGTGGGTCGAAAGCACAAATGCGCAGTGCAAGACGCTTGCTTCTGAGTCGGTGTGTTTTACTGGCTGAAAGGAGCAAAGCAGACGACCGATATGGCCACCGAGATTCTTTTTGTGTCAAGGTTATGATAGGAGTGTCGCTGATCGCCACGAAACACGAGCATATCTCCCGGATCCGTTACCTTCAGGCCCGCCTCACGCTCCTTAAGAATCGAAATTATCTGTTGTTCCGTATATCGCTTGCCTTTCATCTGAGGACCTCCCCTCGGTCAGAATATCGGGAAAATCCTCAGTCCGCATGGACCGGATTACGGGGAGAAGGTCAGGTCTTCATAGCCCAGTGCGATCGCATACAGCCGTTGACGCAACAGACTCTTACCGTCGTGATCACAACTTGCCTGTCGGCGTGGATCCGGCAGTGCCGCGGCAATGGCTGCACTCAAACCCAGCAACCGATCGGCTTGTCGCAGCAGCAACACGCCACCGTCCGAGGTGATGTTGCCGCCAGTAAAACTCGCTTCAACAATGCGGCGATTAACCGGTGGATATTTGAACGTTTTCTGCTAACATTTGGTCACGGCGGTCCCTTCCTTTATTCGTTGTTAGCACTCTGAATTATATAGGAAACAACAGGACCGCCGTTTCTATTGGTGCAATTTTCAGGCTAGGTCACGGCATCCGAGCACGCGGAGGTAAGTATCGGTGACCAGTTTGCAGGGATGCCTTACTAAATTGGGACGAACGATGTCAGCAAAATCCACAGGCGACTGCATTGAATCGGCGCATGCGCCCTTGGCCTATAAAGCTGACGGCATCGTCACACTAAAGACCCCGCAACTCGAACCACCATTGCACGGAATTCGCGTCGCCACCCGGGCACTCGCCGGCATGCAGAAAGAGGCATTGGTTGTCCAATCATCCGATGAGACTGTCTGGCGAATGGTTTGCGATGAAGGTCCGTATTTGAACGGCACAGATCTGGCCCCACCGCCTCTCGCTTTTTTTTCGGCTGGCATGGCGAGTTCGATCGCTGCGGGAGTTCTGTCCCTCGCCAAAGAGCGCGGTAGCGAACTATCAGAGCTTAAGATTGTTCTGGACAATCGATATTCGATGGAAGGCTCGGCAATTAGGGGCACCATGATTGCTGGTGCGCTCCCCGTCGAACTCTTAGTGAGCGCACATGCAGCGGGGCAAAACCAAAACCTCAATAGCCTGGTGTTCACTGAACTGTCGAAGTCGCCGGTCGATGCGCTCATGCGCGAATGCCTGGTCGATACGTTTTCGATTGTACGAAACGGCCAGCCTCTACCCACAGCGGTTGTTGAAGCGTCAGCGAATCCGACGCCAGACGACCCGGTTGGCCTGTTTTCAAAGCACCGCTACGTTGAGCACCGTCAGGCACTAACGGATGCCGTGTTAAAACTGGCAACAACCGAGTCGGTATTTGAAGCAGACCACGGCGCTGGCGCTGCGATGAAGGATATCCAAAAACGGCAACTCCATATTCGCTCAATACTGACGGCACGAGATGACGGACTTCGAGAAGTCAAAGTACAGATTTTCAAACCCATCGGAAGCGTATTCAGATTTCTTTCGGACGACTCATCGGCATTTGGCGGGCTAGGTCGGGCACCCAGCGGTCTTGCATACGTATCGGCGGGAATCGCGTTTTGCTTTATGACGCAACTTGGGCGATACGCAGGTATTGTGAAAAAGAATCTCGGCTCATATGGGGTCATTCAAGACACCACGTTCGATGTGCGCGAGGGGCACACATTGCCTGTGGACACGCATACCTACATCGAGACGGCGGAGGATCAGGAAACTACTCAGAAGTACGTCGACATGGGAGAGCAAACTTGTTTTCTGCACGGGGCGTGCCGAATGTCCAACAAACCACGAATAAAAATAACTGGTCGTTAGTCCACGAATACTTTTGATGATTGCAAGAACAGGACCGTACAAGCTGCACTTCCGAACGCGCTGGCAAATCTTGTTAGTTCAATGCGAATATCCAAAGAAGCGTAGACGATACAATCGAGCATGTCTGCTTTGGGTCGGAAGCAGACATCAGGCTAATTCTTTCTGGTTCCAGCTTACAGCAATGTTCTCAAGAAATTTCTGAGAATATTTTCGCAAAACACCGCCACCACCCAAAAGACAAGTCCGGCAAGGAGCGCAAACTATCCGCGAAGCAATGCCAGGGCTTGGGCGATAACCGGGTTTTGCTGGCCCTTCGAACCATTGTAGTAGAGGGTGCCCGATGCCAGGTACGCCGCTCGTAATGGCGGACGAATAAAGACAGCATTCTCAAATAAGGCCTCGGTGAATTTGTAGTCATGCACTCCCGTGGTGTTGAAGACCACAAAATGACGAGCTCGCGTCATCAGTTCGTCAACGTTTCCACCTGCCTGCAAATAGCCCAATACCTTGCGAGTGGCCAACATGCGGTCGTCGCTGACATTGGCAAAAATTTCATCCAGTGGATGATCGTTGGCATGGTCCAGTGGCAACGGTTGCAATTGATCGATGTCAATATTGCGCTGACGTTTGGGCAGCAAATCGCGGAATCCGGGCATGAACGATGCACACTGCAGCAGTTGAAGCGCGCGAGTGTGTGCATTGACGGCGGCACGGTAAGCGTAATGCATGGCGTGGACTGTAGTGTTCGCGTGCACCGATATAATGCCGGACCTTCGCAGCATCAGTTCACCAGCCATTGTCAGGATTGCGTCCCAAAGAGATCCGGGTGCCACCCCGCGTCGCAACAGTACAACTACCTGATCGGACGCCTCCAAGTCGCTGCCATGCCTTAATACCTCAAGCATGTCGCGACTTGCTGACGGATCGGCTGTACCAGCCTCCCAATCGTCCGCTAGGTTCTCGACACGGTCGCGGTTGCGGAGCCAGGCGCGATCGGCTTTTCCCGGGCTTACGGCCGGATTCGCCTGATCGTCGTAATTTTGCAGGGCCGCGACAAGAGATCGGAGCAATGACTGTATGTTCGCCCAGCCCATCAGCTGCAGCATTCGATGAGCATTGCAGGCGGCGATCGCCTTGTGGCCGATGGCACGAAAATCTCTAGCCGAATATCGAAACATCAGATCAAAGACCTCGTCTGCAGAAGCGACATTTGCGAAAGACACCACGGCGGCGTCCGCGGCCTCGCGGTCCCAGTCGTCAAGTGCTTTAACCAGCGTCGCGCGCGCTCTCTCGCTGTTGACTGGAGATTGATGCATGATGCTCGGTATGTGCCATCCGCTGTCACGTTGCTCTTGGGCCTGAGAGCGTTTGAAATTGTCGGCCGCCCACATCAGTGGCAGCCAGCGCTCCAGATTCGAGAGTTGCGCCGACGCCCGATAAACTGATTGCATTGCCATCACTGCGTGGTATTTGAAACCGACATCGGGATACGGCTGCACGTTGCGCGCCGCAGCTTGGGTGATCGCCGACGCCAGCAATTCGTGATTTAGCCCGTCTCGGGTCCGATGGACGATTCCTTCAAGTAAGCGATTACGAGGTGTTTCGGTCAACCAGCCAGCAAGTTCGTCTAGGTCGCCCTTGGTATCCGCGACAACATTCCGGGGCCAACCAATGCCGGCGGTTAGCCCGCAGCCAGCCGCCGCACCGACGGTACGCACAAAGTCCCGGCGCGCTAATCGAATCATGTTGAACTTCCCCGTCAGAGATCGTTGTCTACTGAAAGACTAGACCGTCACCATGGATTGTTCCAGCCTCGATCGGAAGCAGACGTCGCCGGCAAACTTCTGTGGTCAACTTACGCTAGGTTCTTCAGGTGTTTTCAAGGATATGTTTCCGCGGAAACGCGGCCATCTCCCGGTAGCGATCAGACTGGATTGTTTCTGTATTATTCTCGGCGAATGAAGTCAGCGACCGAGAAACGTAAGCAGCGTATCTGGGCGACGATCCGCGATATCCCGCAGGGTTGCGTTGCAAGCTACGGGCAAATCGCGGAGATCGCCGGTGTGCCGCGCGGCGCACGCCAGGTCGGGTACACGCTTCGGCATTTACCTAAGGGGCATGACGTGCCCTGGTATCGGGTGATCAGATCGTCAGGCAGAATTGCATTTGAAAAAGGCAGTGACGCATTCAATGAACAGTCCAAACGGCTTATGATGGAGGATGTTGCCATACTGGAAGGGCGCATCGACATGCAGAAATATCGCTGGCAGCCGGATCTCGATGAGCTCTTGTGGAAACCGAGCGCGGCCTGGGACGACGAATAAATGAACCGAAAACTGCGCTCGCTGTTCCTCACGGTCATTCTCGACTCACGATTCATTACTCTCCAACGCACTCTCGTCGAGCTGCGAAGGCAACTGACGCTCAAGACACGCGTCGTGCACGTGTTCCTGCAACTTGATGACCCCTATTCTTATCTTCTGAGCCATTACCTGGAGGTTGTGTCCAAGCGCTACAGCAAAGTCGAGTTCAGGTTCTACCTTTGCCAGGCGCTGAGTGGTGAATTCATGCCGCAGCCTGGCATGCTGGCCGACTACGCGGTTAACGACTGCAAATTACTGGCCCAGGAATTCGGCGTGCCGTTTCTCGACCTGGGCGATGCCCCCGCCGTCGAATACCGGCGTCCCCTGATCGACTTTCTGGCGGATGAGCACGAGGGCGAGGACTTTGCGCAGATCTTCACTAAGGCGCTTGCCGTCTATTGGCGTGGCAACACCGAAGGTGCCGCGCGGCTGATCGGGCGGGCCCAGGGGGAACAGGCTTCGACGAATGTGCTGGTGGGCAAGAACCAGTTGCTGTTGCGTAAGATGGGCCATTACAACTGTGCCACGATGTATTACGCCGGCGAATGGTACTGGGGTGTGGATCGATTGCTGTACCTGACCGAACGATTTGATGGGCAGGGACTGAACCGCTTCAAGGAGCCGGTGCCTGAGCTCGCGTCGCTGGAGCAGGCGATGCAGCTGAATCTTCCGGCTACGGTCCCCGTGAAAGCCGGGAGCCTGCCACCGCTCGAGATGTTTCACTCTTTCCGCAGTCCTTACTCTTATCTGGCATTAAGGCGCACGTTCGAGATTGCTGATGCGTTCGGCCTCAAGCTGGAAGTGCGGCCGGTGCTGCCGATGGTTATGCGCGGGCTTGCTGTGCCGAAATCCAAACTGCTGTATATCGCGAACGATGCGAATCGCGAGGCCAGGAGGCTTGAGCTGCCGTTTGGCAAGATCGCGGATTCAATTGGTGTTGGCTCCGAGCGATGCATTGCTGCGTTCTACTACGCACAAGGTCAGGGCAAGGAGCGCGATTTCCTGTACATAGTCGGCCAGGCAATATGGTCCAGAGCCATCGACATCGCCTCGGATGAGGGCATGCAGATTGTGGCGAAGCGCGCCGGCCTGTCCTGGCCGGAATTGAAAGCGGCGATGCAAGACGATGACTGGCGCGCAAAAGTCGAAGCGAATCGTGAGGCCCTGACAGAGATCGGACTTTGGGGCGTACCCTCTTTCAAAATCGGTGAACTTGTACTTTGGGGCCAGGACCGGAACTGGTTGCTCGCCAGGAAAATCGAAGACATGTGTCACGACGGTGAAGGCATCATGATATGACGATGCCCGCCGTGTATTTTTCTCACGGGCAGGAAAGCGGTCCCTGGGGCAGCAAAATCCAGTCGATGGCTTCGAACGTTCAGAAATTGGGCTGTCGCGCCGAAAGCGTTGACTACCAGGGCATCGCGGACCCGACAGATCGCGTTAACAAGCTGATCAGGGAATGCGCGAACGTAGAGGAACCGCTGGTGCTGGTGGGTTCAAGCATGGGTGGTCATGTTGCCACAGCGGCGGCGGCAAGAGTCGGGGCCGTCGGTCTGTTCGTCCTGGCGCCGGCTTATTACATGTCGGGCTACGAATCGCTGACGCCACCGGACATGCCCATCGCCATAGTTCACGGCTGGAATGATGATGTAGTGCCAGTCGAAAACAGCATCCGCTTCGCGAAAGCATGCAACGCCAGTTTGCATATTCTTGACGCCGATCACCGACTCACAGCCAACATTGACGATATTAATGACCTACTGACCAGGTTCATTGAAGGCCTGGTTGAAAATTGACGCGGGAGACCGGAATGAAAATCGTGACCATGCTAGCCGTAGCTTTGATGATGGTTGCTTGCGGTTCTGACGAATCGAAAGAAGCTGCAGAAGCTGCAGAAGCCGCAGAAGCCGCAGAAGCCGCACCGACAGTCGGCAAGGAAATCGCTGACAACTATAACCGTGCGATGGATAAAGCGCGTGCCGTTGAAGAACAGGCAATGGAGCAAAAACGGAAGATTGATGAGGCGCTGAAAGAGGCCGAAGGTAATTAAGATTATTCGTGGCGGGTCGCCGCTCCTACGAGCCGCGATTGATCATTGCCACCAGGCCCGTCAGCCCAGGTAAGGGATCGGTAATGACATAAGTCGGAATTCTCCGCATGTAGTCCTGGTACCGGTTCTTGTCGTCGAAGCGTTCGCGGAACGGTGATTGTCGCAGCTGTTCGATGCACGCCGGTACGATGCCGCCCGCGATGTACAGCCCGCCAAATGCGCCCGTGATCAAAGCCAGGTCTGCCGCAGCGCTTCCGAGAAAACTGAAGAACTGGTTCAGCGTTGCCGCGCAGGCGTCGTCGCCCGGATTTCCTGTGATTGCTTCCGGGCTTTCGATCTCAATGCCGTGCATGGCGTGATGCAAGGTAATCAGCCCGGGGCCGGATAAAATTCGTTCAGCAGAGCAGTGACCGAAACGGTCTCGCACACGTGCGATGATTTCGTCTTCGTGCTGATTACGGCCGGATACTGTGACGTGTCCGCCCTCGCCCGTCATCGCCGCGCCGCCGGCATCGCCTCCAATCCACGCCGATGTGCCGAGACCGCTGCCTGGACCGATCGCCGCCATATTGCCGCCGCGATATTCCGTGGCGCTGCCGACTTCGCATCGAGCATCGTCATCGAGCGCAGGCAGCGCGTAAGCGATTGCATGGAAATCGTTGATGATTGTTACATGCGCGAAATTCAGGTCGCTTGATAATGAGGTGCCACTGAAGGACCAGTCGCGGTTGATCATCCGGATGTCGTCGCCATACACCGGCGCCGCGACAGCAAGTCCAAGTGAGCGCGGTTTTTCGTCACGAGCGCCGAGATAGTCCGCGAGCAGATCAGTCAGTCCCGCGTAATTGTCATTCCGATAATGACGAATGTTTTCGGGAGTGTCCGCCGGTGGCGTTAACGTCGCGCAACGGCTGGAGGTCGCACCAATATCGGCAACGAGCCAACTCGCTGCGTCCGAGGTCGTGTGTTTCATACGGGCAGCATTCATGAGCGTTTAAGAAAAATCAATACCTTGTGAGTATCCGGAAACCTGTAAGATTGGCCGGTCATGAGTGTCGCCGGAATTGTTTTTCGCCCCTGGTACTGGTTCTCAGGCAAAGTTTTCGCAACTTGGGCACGGCCGGCCGTGCAACCTGAAAATCCGGCGGAACTGCTTACCGCTACAGACGCACCGGTTTGTTACGTGCTTGAACACGGCGGGCTTGCCGATACGCTGGCGCTTGAGCGGTTGTGCAAAATTCATGGTTTGCCGTCGCCGACAGATGATCTGAAATTCGCAGGCATTGACGAGAGTCATCGCATGGTTGTGCTGCGGCGCATGCGCGGATTCGTTTTTCGCCGGCCCAGCAGGAAAGGGTCCGCGCGTCTCAAGCGCCTGGTCGATGCCAGCATCGCCGCAGGGGGCAAGGAACTGCTGCTGATTCCAGTTGCGATTTACTGGGGCCGGTCGCCGGACAAGCAACACTCCTGGTTCAAATTGCTGTTTACCGAGAACTGGGAAGTTGCTGGCCGCGCACGCAGGTTTTTCGCAACCATATTCCAGGGACGCAACACGCTGCTTCGTTACAGCGATCCTTTGCCGCTCAGTTCCATCGTGCAAAACGGTCTGGAGCCGGAAGTTGCCTATCGCAAGGTGTCACGCATACTCCGTGTGCATTTTCGACAACGGCGAATAGCCACAGTCGGCCCTGATCTTTCACATCGTCGCACGCTGCTCAATGTTGTGTTGCACGACCCCAGTGTGCGCGCTGCCATTGCTGCCGAAGCGGGCGACAGTCGCACAAAGCTGGAACGTACCACACACAAAGCCCGCAAGTACGCTCAGGAAATTGCGGCACACGTTTCCTATCCGACTATCAGGGTCGTGGATCGGTTTCTCGGCTGGGTGTGGAACCGGATTTACGATGGCATTGAACTGGGCCACGTCGATCGTTTGCACAAGGTTGCCCGGGATCACGAGATCGTCTACGTCCCGTGCCACAGGAGTCACATGGACTACCTGTTGCTGAGTTACATCGTCTACCACCAGGGCCTCAGTCTGCCGCACGTTGCTGCCGGTATTAACCTCAACATGCCATTCATCGGCGCAATTCTGCGTCGGGGTGGCGCATTCTATCTGCGCCGGAGTTTCAAGGGTAATCGCCTGTATGCGTCGGTTTTCAACGCCTATCTGCGGCAAATACTGGTCCGGGGCCATTCGATCGAGTACTTCGTGGAAGGTGGCCGTAGTCGCACCGGGCGCCTGCTTGCGCCAAAAGGCGGCATGCTGGCGATGACTGTCAGTTCATTCATGCGCGAGCCTCGTTTGCCCATCGTTTTCATGCCGGTGTACTTCGGGTATGAAAAGTTAATTGAGGGCGACTCGTTTATCAGCGAACTCGGTGGTGCACAGAAACAAAAAGAGTCGTTATTTGGTCTCATTCGATCGGTCAAGTCGCTGCGCGAAAATTTTGGCAAGGTCTATGTCAATTTTGGTGAGCCGATTCCGCTAGTGCCATTGCTCGATGCGGCAAATCCCGATTGGCGGCAGGCCGCACCGAACGAGCAGGAGCGGCCACCCTGGGTCAGTGACGTTATCGATGAACTTGGCGACGCCATCATGGACGGGATTAATGCAGCAGCAGCCGTCACGCCGATCAGCCTGCTGGCGTCTGCGCTTCTCGCCACGCCCAAACAATCGATGGGTGAACTGGAGCTGCACCGGCAATTAGCATTGAGTCTCAACCTGCTGTCGAGGTTCCGTTATTCCAATTCGGTTACATTGCCTGACTGGGCACCTGAGGATATTGTCGATCACGGCGAAAGGTTGAATGTCATCAAACGCACCCCGCATCCGCTGGGTGACGTGGTCAGCATGTCGGAGCACGAAGCTGTTTTGATGACCTACTTTCGTAATAACGTGCAACACCTGCTTGCGATTCCCGCATCGATCGCCTGCTGCTTCATTCAGGGACGCCGTCTCGAACACAGCGAATTGCAGCGTCTGATACGGCTAATCTATCCGTTCATGAAGGCGGAGTTGCGCCTCAAGTGGGATTACGACGACATCGACGATGTTACGAGCGCCGCAATCGAGGCGCTGCTTGAACAGGAGATATTGACGCGCGAAGGGAAATTCCTCGTGCGCCCACCCGCTGGCTCGGCACCAGCGTTTCAGTTGCTGATGATGGGCCAGTCGATGGTGCCAATGTTGCAGCGTTTCTATCTGGTCATTGCTTTGCTGGTGAAGAACGGTCCTGGTACGCTGACGCGGACCAAACTGGAAGGGCTGTGCATGATGAGCGCGCAGCGACTTGCGATGATCTATGGTCTGCACTCGCCTGATTTTTTCAACAAGGCGCTGTTCCAGGATTTCATTCGAGTATTGAGAACCCGCAATGTCTTGCGGCGCAATGACGCCGGTTTTCTTGAGTTCGATGACGGCATCAAGCGCATCGGCGAGGATGCCAGGCTGGTCCTTGGCGAGGAGATTCGCCACAGTATCCTGTCGCTGACTTTTTCGGGGCCCGGCTTCGATCGTTTATGAAAATTGTTTCTTTTTATCGATTCACGGCTGTAAGTGATCCCGCAAAGCTACAGGCAGATTTTCAGCCGCTTTGCGAGGAACACGGATTCCTCGGCACGGTTCTGATTGCAGAGGAGGGCGTGAACGGCACTCTGACCGGTGGCGAAAAGGAGCTGCAGTCGATTTTTCGCTGGCTTGAAAAAGAACTTGTACTGGTGGAGCCGATTGACGGCCGCTGGAGCGAAGCGGATGAAGCTCCGTTCCGGCGCATGCGGGTCAAAGTCAAGAACGAAATCGTGACCCTTGGCAGGTCGGACATCAGGCCGCAAACAAAGACCGGCGAACCTATCGAAGCCGACGAGTGGAACAAGCTCATCGCCGATCCGGGCACCTTGATTATCGATACGCGCAATCGTTACGAGATCGAGGTCGGGTCGTTTCCGAATGCGATTGATCCCGGTACTGACAGCTTTCGGCAGTTTCCGGCGTTTGCTGAGGAGCTGGCCGAAGCAGACAAGGACCGTCCGCTGGCGATGTTCTGCACTGGCGGTATCCGTTGCGAGAAGGCGACCGCACTGATGCTGGATCTCGGTTTCAAGGAGGTCTATCAGCTGAAGGGCGGAATTCTCAACTATCTTGAAAACGTGTCAGGCAAGAAGAAGCGGTGGCAGGGCGAGTGTTTCGTGTTCGACCAACGTGTCGCGGTCGATCGTGACCTGGCAGAGGGTAGCTATGTGCAATGTCACGCCTGCCGGCGGCCATTGAGTAGTGAGGACCTGGCGTCAGCGGATTACCGCGAAGGCGTATCCTGTCCAAAATGCATTCACACACTCGAAGATGACAGGGTCACCCGTCTCGAGGAGCGTCGCAAGCAAGTCGCACTGGCGAGGGAGCGGGGCGAGGATCATATTGCTGCGGTGATACCAGCGCCCGTGTCGAATAATACGCCGCCAGATCGTAACCTCCGGTGATAGCATGCAGGCGCGATAACGAAAGCATTCACCGAAGCCAGGGAACCTGGGGTCCGATCCTGCGGGTCCTGCGTCGCAAAACCAGATCACAGATTACGATACCAGCGCTTGACCTGGAGTTAACTCCAGGTTGTAGACTTGACTACTCCATCGACTCCCGGCGATGCGGGAATTGGATACGACAAAAAGCGAAGTAGTACTGAAAGAGACCGGTCCTCGCTGGCTGACCTTGTTTGCCGCCAGCGGGACCCTGATCTGCTGTGCCTTGCCCATAATAATGGTGGCATTGGGGCTGGATGCATAACAATGCGAGTCTTGGCTCTTTGCGCATGCCTTTTGAGCGCCGCTGCCGCGGCCCACGATCCGATTTTCGGCATCGGGCCGCACGTGCTTTTCAAAGGTGGTTTCGAGGTCGCGCCGGCAACTCATTTCGCGAAAGCAGGCAGCGACGAGGAGACGGAGACAGGCCTGGAGCTGGCCTACGGACTTACGGGGCACTGGGTTTTCGGTGTCGAGATACCCTACATCAACATAGACGATGGTTTGACCAGCGCCAGCGGCCGCGGGGATATCAAGTTGTTCACCAAGTATCGCTTTTGGCGCAATGACAGTCTCGGTGCCCAGGAATCTGCCGCAGTGCTGCTCAAGGTCAAACTGGATACAGCCGACGACGACACCAACCCGGCCCTCGGGACAGGCACAAGGGATACGATTCTCGGCCTGACCTATGGTTACGAAGGCCGCAAGTGGTATCGCTGGGTGAGCATACGCTACCGGCTTAATGGCAGGAACGACGTCGGCCTGCAACGCGGGGGAAAGGTTCTGTTCGATCTGGTCGGAGGCATTCGGTTCAGGCCCACCGGTTATCTGGAAGCGGACACAGTGTGGCTGCTGGAGCTTAATGGTGAGTATGGAGATCGCGCCGATTTAAACGGCATGAATCTGGTAAACACGGGCGGCACAGAATGGTTTGTATCGCCAGGCATTTTCTGGACCAAACGTAATTTCGCGATCAAGGCCGGCATTCAGATACCCCTTGCCAGTCACTTGAATGGTGCACAGAACGAGTCCGATGTTCGGGCGAGTCTTACACTTGAGTGGCATCTGTAAGATGCAGATTAAAGGGGAAATCGATGGTGGGGAACGAGTCGATATCTTTCCCGAGAGGGGTATCGTGAACGTGCGCATGACGGATGATTATGCGCTGGACGAAAACCAGGTGGCAACACTGCTTGCCGAGACCGGCGTGACAGTCCGCCGTATTGAAAGCATCCGGTTGGTGCCGGTGGCTCCGGAGATCAGGAGAATTCCATATGAAGAATTTGCTTGCGTTGATGATCGTTGCACTGGTCTGTAGCGCCGCGGCCCTTGCGGACGGAACCCGGTACCAGATTCGGATTGATGGTCTTGCCTGCCCTTACTGCGCCTACGGAGTCGAAAAGAATCTGAAAAAGATCGACGGCGTCGAGGAAATCGATTTCGATCTGAACAACGGACTGGTGACGGTGAACGTAGCCGCAGGCGTGACGCTCACGGACGCGCAAATGACAAAGCTGATTACGGACGCCGGATTCACTTTTCGCAGCATGTCGACAGTGCCGCTGGATGAGACCAAAGCACCGTGATCAATTAGGCGAAGGATAATTTTAAAACCTATCCAGATCGAAGTTTTTTCGTCCCCCGGCTGCAGCAGATGCGGAAAGGTGTTCGCGATGTTGGAATCAGTTACTCGAGATTTTGATATGGGGCTTATCCGTTGGCGCAAAGTAAATGTATTGGAAGAACTGGATTACGCGGTCGAACTCGGTGTGTCATCTATGCCGGCGATCGTCATTAATGGCCAGCTCGTATTCACGGGCCATGCGTCCGCCCGCAGGTTGCGGGGCGCATTGGAGAAACGGCTGAAAGAACAGGCCAAAATAAAATGAATACTTATCGAATAGGGGAGGTGACCGAGAAAGTTGGTATCAGCGCCGATACCTTGCGCTATTACGAGAAGATTAAATTGCTGCCTTCCATCAATCGTACAGATTCCGGGATTCGGGTGTACGAAGACACGGACATTTCACGGCTGCGCTTTATCCAGCGTGCGCAGAAAATGCGGTTTCGACTCAAGGAAATCGGCGCGCTGCTCAGCATGCGAGAGGATCCACAGCATGCCCGTGAGGAAGTGCGTTTGTTAACACGGAAAAAACTGGATGAGATTGAAAAACACCTGGGTGAACTGCAGTACCTGCGCAATGAACTGCAATTGCTCCTCAATCTTTGTCGGGCGAGCAAGAATGGCTGCCCAATAATTGAAAGCATCGATCAGGAAAAAATCTGAGCAGCCTCGATTGATGAGGATCCGAAAATTATCTGGAGCGCGACTATGAAATATCTATTCGTATTAATAATAGTCACCGCGTCGTTTGCGACGCGCGCCTCTGCGGATCAGCTCGAATACTAACTTGAGATCAACGGCATGGTATGCGCGTACTGTGTATACAATGTTTCGAAAATGTGAATGCCGTTGAGACGGTGCATAGCATTGCATTATTGGCGATTCCAAGAGCCAGGGCCGTTGTCTCGTCGTTGCTTGAAGAGCAGAAATCGATAACCGGCGAGTTGCTGGATGAGAGCTGGAAACAGGCGGCCAATACGGCCACCTGCAATGAAACGCCGGAGTATTACCGGATCTCATTTGATAACCGGGCTGTTGGAAAGACGCTGTATATTTTACTGACCAGTGCCGGCAAGTATCTGCGGGCAAATTTCGATGGTCAGTTTGCGGACTTGATATTCTCACCATATCCGGTGCCAAGCTGCGCTTGAACTCGAGGGTACCTTTAGCTCCGCACTGTGATCTAGGTATCAATCACCCTTGCACAGTCATCATAGTATGGGTAGGGTGAGTTGATCAGGAGTCGCTTAATCTTGAGTTTTTCAGGCAAAAATCATCTACAAACAAGTACCTGGGGCAGGTTTGTCCTGGGCATGTTTGTGCTTGCGTGGCTGAATATCGCTGCGCAACCTTGCCTGATGGCCATGGAAATGGTTCCTGAGGCGTCGCTGGCTTCAGAACATGCCGCTCCCGCAGGCCACATCGGGCACATGGCTGATGCGACCGAATCGACCCATTGTGGCCATTGTCCGCCAGGGGCTGAACGTCACGCAGCACTGTGTGAGACAGGGTCGGCCGCGGGCTGCGAGATATTTCCCGGCTACAACGTAGACGGGCGCCAGTTCAAGCTGAAGCTGAAAGATGTTCCGCTGCAACTAACGTTGCCCATCGTCGAGAACACGCTCGAATTCGCCACGCCCGTAATGTCCCTTCCGCTGCATGACAACAAGCGGCTGAGATTTGCGGGCGACCCACCCCTCAATATTCGGCATTGCGTATTCCTGATTTAGGGATTTCCCGAAAATAAACCGTAGTAGCGGATTGTTGCAAAAGCCATTCATGGCTTTTGCAACATCGCCTTTCGAAAAACGTGGTTTTCGAAAGGCTTCCGTTTTCAACGGCCTGCAGCCGTCAAAAATGGCGGTACATCCTTGTACCGCACGCTGCTTATCAAAAAACAGAGTTTTTCGACTAGCTGCTATACCCGGTATGTTTTGCGAGGAGATCGTTAATGTCGATTACCCGTGGGCATTTGCCCTTACTGATAATCTGTTTGTACCTTAGTTTCGAATTGCCTGCCTACGCGCAAGGCAACAGCGGGCCTCTATCCGGCATGCCTGATTTCAGACTTAAACAGGAGGGGGCAGAGTTGCTGCCGACGGCGGCCTGGACGCAAGCATCCCCGCAACGGTCTGCGCCGAAACTCCTGTTCATCGAAGATGCGATTGTCACGGCAGTTGATGGCAATCCCAGTCTTGCAGAAATGCAGGCACGCTATGAGGCACTGGCGGAGATCCCGTCGCAGCTCGGCACTTTGCCGGACCCGATACTAAGCCTCAATGCCATGAATCTGCCCACGGACACCTTCAACGTCGGCCAGGAAGCCATGACCCAGATGCAGGTCGGCATCAGCCAGGTCATTCCGTTTCCCGGCAAGCTGGCTCTGAGGGAGGGGGCCAGTGAATATGAGGCACTTGCCGCGGGCTTCTGGGTCGATGAAGTACGGCTGCTACTGATCCGTAATGTAAGAAGCAGCTGGTGGCAGCTTTATTTCCTGGACCGCTCGCTGGAAATTGTCGACAGCAACCAGGATCTGGTGCGGCAATTCATTGAGGTGGCGAGAACAAAATACGAAGTTGGCGGTGGTTTACAGCAGGACGTGCTATTGGCGCAGCTGGAACTGTCCAAGTTGATTGATCAGAAAATCAAGCTGAAGGCAGTCAGGAGAAATCAGGCGATACAACTGAACCTGCTGATGGATGCGCCTCCGAACGATGCGCTGGTACTGCCGCTCAAGGTGTCGCTGGACATGCCCGAAATTGCCAATGAGAAAACACTTTATGAGCGAGCGGAGACCTCCAGGCCGCTGTTAAAACAGAAAGAACATGATATCCATGCGGCTCAGTCGCGACTGGAGCTTGCAAGAAAGCAGTATTATCCTGATTTCAAACTGGGCGTGGCCTACGGCAATCGCAGTGGCGACAACCCGTTTCCGAGAGGAGGGGCTCGCTCCGACTTTCTGTCAGTGATGTTCAGTTTCAATCTGCCGATACATTCGAAGCGGAGACTGGAAAGGGCGGTGAGCCAACGCAGCCTGGAACTCCAGAAGAGGCGCTATGCCCTCAGGAACGAATGGGGAGTGGTCCGCTCGGAAATTTCATCGGCGACCACCGACTATTTTGAAGCCAGAGAACTGTTCATGCTGTTTCAAAGCGGCATAGTTCCCCAGGCCAGGCAGACAGTCTCATCCATGCTGGCTGGCTATCAGGTCAGCGAAGTCGATTTTCTCAACCTTGTCGGCAGCCAGGTGACGCTGCTGAAATACGAGGTTCAGTACTGGAAAGCACTGACGGAGGCTAACCAGGCACTGGCGCGTCTGGATGCTGCCGTAGGGGGGGAACGTAAGCTATGAATAAGTCAATAATTTTCACAGCGATTGTCATGCTGGCGGTGGGCCTGGTATTCGGTTACTGGTTTGCGGGAGCATCGGGCGATGCTCCGGCGGCGGCTTCGCGTAATGTGCGTAAGCCTTTGTTCTACCGCAATCCGATGAACCCGTCAGTCACATCCACGGTGCCGGCGAAAGACTCCATGGGTATGGACTACATCGCGGTCTATGCCGATGACAGTGGTGAAGAGGATGCCGCCGGCACCGTCAAAGTGGACCCGGTCGTTGCTCAGAATATTGGTGTGCGCACTGCTGTGGCCAGGCGTACAACCATCGCCCGTTCAATTCGCGCCGTAGCCCGTGTGGATTTTAACGAGGAGGGAATGACTCGGCTGCATTCCAAGGTCGATGGCTGGATAGAAGAACTGCGCGTCAACAAGACCGGCGAGTATGTCGATAAGGACGACATCCTGTTGAGTATTTATTCACCGAAGCTGGTATCGACGCAGCAGGAATATCTACTGGCACTGAACAATCTTCAGGCGCTCAAGAGCAGCCCATTTGAAGATATCAGGCGCGGGGCAGAAGAGCTCATGCAGAGCTCACGCCAACGATTGCAGTTATTTGATGTTCCCGAGCACCAGATCCGCGAGCTGGAACAAACCCGCGAAATCCAGAAGAGCCTGCATATTCACGCGCCCAACCCCGGCACTGTGATCAGCATCGGCGCCCGCGCGGGTCAGTACGTCACGCCGACAACCGAACTCTACATGGTTGTGGATTTGTCCACGGTGTGGGTGTACGCCGACATTTACGAGTACGAATTGCCCTGGGTAAAGGTGGGGGACGAGGTAGAGATGACGCTGGCCGGCATTCCCGGCAGAACCTTCACCGGCAAGCTGGACTACATATATCCATACGCCGAGGCCAGGACCCGCAGCATCAAGGTTCGACTTACGTTCGACAATCCCGAACTGCTGCTCAAACCCCAAATGTTTGCTGAAGTCGTAATCAAGTCAGACAGGCACGTTGATGCCATCGTGATTCCGTCCGAGGCGGTGATTCGTTCCGGCAAAAATGAGCGAGTATTCGTCGTCCGTGCGCCCGGAAAATTTGAGCCCGTCATCGTCAAGCTCGGTATTCAGTCCGCGGGCCAGGTAGCGGTGCTGGAGGGAATCGAAGAGGGTGATGAAGTGGTCGTTTCTGCCCAGTTCCTGGTGGATTCGGAATCCAGTTTGCGGGAGGCAACTGCGAAGATGATGGAGATAGAAGATACCGGGCCTGCCAGCAGTACGGAAATGGATGGCATGGACATGGATACCGAGCCTGATAGCAGCACGGAAATGGACGGTATGGACATGGATAACAGGGACGGAGAGCGCACGGATGATTAATGCGATTATCAACGCATCTCTGCGGGACCGGTTCATGGTCC
>SMWE01000154.1 GCA_004357475.1 Gammaproteobacteria bacterium | reverse complement strand
TTTTGACGAGGTAGATATGTCAGGCGAAAGAGTTACCGGGACCGTTAAATGGTTCAACGACGATAAGGGATTTGGTTTTATTGAGCGTGAAGGTGGACAGGATGTATTCGTACACCACAGTGCAATCCAGATGGAAGGATTCAAATCTCTTAAGGAAGGCCAGAAGGTTTCCATGGAAGTGACCCAGGGTCAGAAAGGACCCCAGGCGGAGAACGTTATCGCCGAGTAACAGGTTAACAGCGGGCTGGCTGCGAGAGGCCCTTTGTGAGCAGTCAGTCAGTCAGTCAGTCAGTCCGGGACGGCGGCACCGGAGTCTCGATAGAGACCCAATAAATCCGATAAGAATGTGCAGCCGATGAAATCCGCGATGTTTGTATCAACTATTGCGACAGTTTTCGTGTGCGCATTCTTTGCTTGTGAGTGGTACAAGCTCCTGATTGTCAACAGAATTCTTTGTGCAACGTTGTTACTTCTCCTCGTGGCTGCCTGTGACACGCCGTTGCCGTCGCCGCCCGCACCGGAACCGCTGGGCTTCGCCGGGTCGGAAACCTGCAGGGAGTGCCACGCGCTGCAGTTCGACCTTTGGCAGGATTCACACCATGCGCTGGCGATGCAGGAGGCCACGCTCGACAGCGTCCTGGGAGATTTCTCCGGTGTCGAGTTTCAATATTTCGACGTGACCAGCACATTTTTCACAGGTGACGGCAACTTCCTGGTTCGAACAGACAATGAAGATGGCGAACTTGAGGTGTTCACGGTCAAATACACGTTTGGCGTTACACCGCTGCAGCAATACCTGGTCGAGATGCCCAATGGTCATATGCAGGTGCTGCCTGTCGCCTGGGATACCAGGAGCAATGCTGAGGGCGGACAGCGCTGGTATCACATTTATCCGCACCAATTCATTACGCACGAACATCCGCTGCACTGGACCGCACGTGAACAGAACTGGAACTACATGTGCGCCGAGTGTCATTCCACCAATCTGCAGAAAAACTACCGCATGGAAAGCGAATCCTTCGAGACCACCTGGGCGGAAATAAATGTCGGCTGTGAGGCTTGTCATGGTCCGGCATCACGCCACGTTGCCCGTGCGCGGTCCGGCTCCAGAGGCGCGGGCTTGACGGTCGACCTCGACGACAGCGGCAGAGCTGTGTGGCAAATGAATACTAGTACCGGAATCGCTGAACGCAGCGAGCTACTCATGCGACCGCCGCAACAACCGGATGCCTGCGGTCGCTGCCATGCGCGCCGCTCACTGGCGACAGGCGACTATGAGTTCGGCAAACCTTTGCACGACACTCATCTGCCGGCATTGCTCGATGAATTCCTCTATTACCCCGATGGCCAGATCCTGGAGGAGGTGTACGTATACGGCTCTTTCCTGCAGAGCCGCATGTACCAGGCTGGGGTTAGCTGTAGCGACTGCCATGACCCGCATTCGGCAAGGCTCAAAACGATCGGCACGGCCAGCGAAATCTGCAGCGTCTGTCACTTGCCGCAGAAATTCTCGAGTGCTGATCATCACAAACATGTAGCTGACGTCGTTCAATGTGTCGACTGCCATATGGCGTCGCGCACCTACATGGGCGTCGACGATCGGCGCGACCACAGTTTTCGCATCCCGCGACCGGATCTGACGATATCAACCGGCTCACCAAATGCCTGCAATCACTGTCACGACGACCGGGATGCCCTTTGGGCGTTGAGTGCGGTAGACGCCTGGTACGGTGACAGTCACGAGGCACACTATGCAGAGGCGATTCACGCCGGCCGGACGAGGTCGCCATTGGCAAACGAGTTATTGATCAGGGCGATCAGCAACAGTGACTACCCGGGCATTGCGAGAGCAACCGCGCTGTCGCTGCTGCGGCCGCCGTATTCCGGAGAAATAGTAACGGAGATACGCCGCAACCTGTCGAATCCTGATTCGCTGATTCGATCAGCCGCGCTTTCTGCACTTTCAGGTGCCGCGCCGCAGTTGATTATCGAATGGGCTGCGGTCTTGTTGTCGGATCCGGTTCGGTCCGTGCGTATCGAGGCGGCAAGAATCGTTTCACCATCGCAAGCGTCGTTGCCAAACGAGTACCTGCACGTGTTTCGACGCGCGACCGAGGAACGTATCGCAGCCCAACTCGCGATTGCCGAGCGACCGGAAGCACACATGAATCTTGGCAACGTGTATATGGAGGCAGGCGACGTGCCACGAGCCGAGGCTGCTTTCCGGCTGGCGCTCAGGCTTGAGCCGCGTGCTGCTGCAGCGCGCGTCAACCTCGCGGAACTCTATGCCCGGACCGGCAGGGGAGAAGATGCGGAACAATTGTTGCGCGACGGCATAGCAATGAATGTGGATGAAGCGGTATTGCACCATTCGCTGGGATTGATGCTGGTCCGTGATAATCAGCGGGACGCCGCACTTTCAGAATTGGAAACGGCAGCAAGCTTGCAACCGGACGAATCCCGCTTCGTTTACGTTTATGCGGTCGCGCTGAATTCACTCGACCACCCCGATGAGGCCGTAGCACTACTACAGGATGCGGCGGGCCGGTTTCCAACGGACTTCGATACGCGCTGGGCGTTGGCAACAATGCTGCGTGACCAGGGAAGGCTGGAGGAAGCCAGGGAGGTGGCCGTAACCTTATCCGAATTCTATCCAAAAATAGAGGCCGTGCAGAATTTGCTGCAATCACTATGATCGCCCGCTGGGGCGGGCTCCTGCAAGTTGCTGATTATTATGGAAGTATTTCTGTAGGAGCCCGCCCCAGCGGCCGAATCCAGTCACCACCCGGTGATGCCGTCATACATCAGCTTGAGCCCGACGACAAATAACATTGCGTAAGCCACCCGGAAAAAGAAGCGATCCGTTACACGATTGTGCAGCCAGATGCCCATGCTGACGCCAACCGGTGCCAGCGGCGAGAGGACGAGCGAGGTTTCAAGGTTGCCGGCGTCGAACTGGCCAAGCCAGGCATAAGGAGCGAGTTTGACGTAATTGACGACCGCGAAAAATACGACGGTGGTGGCAACGAATTGCGTGCGGTCCAATCCCCGCCGCAGCAAGTACATTGTGATGGGCGGCCCGCCGGCATGGGCAATGAAACTCGTGAAACCGCCGACGGCCGCCGCAGTCATCCCGATGGCCGGGCCGAAGAGTTTTCGCTCCGATGCCTGGGTCAGTTTTGCCTGTAGCCAGTGATTGAGCGTGAATGAGATCGCGACAGTACCTAGAAGCAAGCGGAGTCGTGCAGGGCTCATGTATTCAAACATGAGCGTGCCAACAGCAATCCCGACTAACGATGCTGGCAGTAAAACCCGCAGTTCGGGCAGAATCCATTTTCCGCGGTAGGCCCAGAGTCCGAGCAGGTCCATGACACACAGGATCGGCAGGAGAATTGCGGCTGCCTGAACCGGCGAAATGACCATAGCCATCAGAGGCACTGCCGCTACGCCGAGACCAGAACCGAAACCGCCTTTGGCAATGCCGAACAAAATGACCGCCGGTACGGCAGCGACGTAAAAAAAGGTATCAGTGATCAATATGGGGTCCCTTTCAGTGTCTGCGGACAATACCAGCAATGGAGCAGCCGCTCCGGTTCGCTAGTCTTATGTGCGGCATAGTTTCATGATTAAATGTGCAGACCAGAATCATAGAAGACAGCTAGAGTACAGGGCTATGGCAGCCACTCGATACGCGACATTCAAACCCGAGAGCATCAGGTTTCTACGCGAGTTGAAGAAAAACAATAATCGTGACTGGTTTAACGAGAATAAGCCCCGTTACGAAGAAGATGTGCTCGATGTCGCTTTGCACTTCATCCAGTCGATGCATGACCCCCTGCAGAAATTTGCGCCCTACTTCACGGCAATTCCGAAGCGCATGGGTGGTTCACTGATGCGCGTATACCGGGACACCCGCTTCTCAAAAAACAAAACACCGTATAAAACAAATATTGGTATCCAGTTTCGGCATGAACAGGCGAAGGATGTGCATGCACCAGCTTTTTATGTGCATATAGATCCTGATGAGGTGTTCCTGGGCGTTGGCCTGTGGCGCCCGGAGCCCATAGCGCTCGCGGCGATCAGGGACAGAATCTCGCACAAGCAGGCGGAGTGGCTGCGAGCACGCGATGACAAAGTATTTAAGCGGCACTTTCTCCTGGGCGGGCAATCGTTGATACGGTCGCCGCGCGGCTTCGACAGGGATCATCCGCTGATCGAGGATATCAAGCGCAAAGACTTTATTGCCGTAAAGAACATGGATCTCGCCGAGGCGACTCACCCTCGTTTTCAGCAGAAGGTAGAGTCTGCGTTCAAAGCGGCAACGCCCCTGATGCAATTCCTGTGCAAGGCGGTTGGTGTGCCGTATTGATCCGATAGGCATATTCCCCATATGACCGTGCCCGTGGTCGGTGCTAGAATCCGCGCGCCACTCGGTAGGCAACAATTTGAACATTCAAGGGATCACATGGCTGTATTCGAAGACTCCGCGTTTGATGATCATGAGCGCGTCATCTTTTGCCGCGACGCACCAACCGGTCTGAGGGCGATCATCGCTATTCATTCGACGGCGCTCGGCCCGGCTGCCGGTGGCACTCGTCTGTGGGCTTACGAATCGGATGATGCGGCGCTGCATGATGTGTTACGCCTGTCGCATGCCATGAGTTACAAGAATGCAATGGCAGGATTAAAATTCGGTGGTGGCAAGGCAGTGATCATCAAGACGCCGGGCTTTGATGGCACGGACGCGCTCTATGAAAAGTACGCCGGTTTTGTCGACCAGTTGAACGGCGCGTACGTTACTGCTGAAGATGTCGGCATGAGCGTCGAAATCATGCAGACCATCGCGCGGCAAACGAAATATGTTTCCGGTTTGCCGGCGAAGGAAGGGCATGCCGGTGGCGACCCGTCACCCAAAACGTCCTACGGCGTCTTCAGGGGTATCGAGGCGGCCGTTGCGTTCCAGCTTGGCCATGATTCTGTGGACGGTTTGACAATCGCTATTCAGGGTGTCGGCAATGTCGGCTATCATCTTTGCAGGTTTTTGGCAAAGGCAGGTGCAAAACTTGTTGTTGCCGATATTGACCAAGCCCGTGTCAAGCGAGCCTGTGATGAGTTTGGCGCAACAGCAGTAGCGCGTGATGAGATCGTGATGCAAAAGGCAGATGTGCTGGCGCCTTGCGCTCTTGGCGCAACGATAAACGCGCAGTCCATTCCATCCTTGCAGACAACGATCGTTGCCGGTGGCGCCAACAATCAGCTTGAGGCGCCGGAGGATGGGCAGGCGCTGTCCGCTGCCGGAATCCTGTATGCGCCGGACTACGTCATCAATGGTGGAGGCATCATTAATGTGGCCAGTGAATTTTATGGTGACGCCGATGACGATGAGGTTATGCGGCGCATCGCCGAAATCGGCCCGCGACTGACGGGAATTTTCGAGGCCGCCAAACAGTCGGGCAAACCCACGAACGTAGTTGCTGACGAAATGGCCAGGAAAATTATCGAATCAGGGGGACAGTTTACTTAATTGCTCCATAAGCGGTTTCCGTCATTTGTTGTGCGTTCAGTTCAGTAAACTGTTTTCTGATTTGCCTAGAGATTTCTCAATACTTTTAAGAGTTTTTCGGGATTCGGCCGATCCGTTATAAATCTCGACAGCGCCGTGAATCTGATAATGCCTTTCGAGTCGATGACCAGCGACGTCGGCCAGAGTGTGTCTTCACCGTATTCCTTGCGGTGGTCATCCGGAACCCCGGCTTCAAGCAGCAGCCCGAGCTTCTTCACGATCTCAAGTGAATCATCGAGCCAGAACTGGAAATCGACTTCGAAAATCTCGGCCACCCTGCGGGTCGTAGCAAGCGGTTTCGGCGTGACAAGTATCAGCTTCGCACCAGAATCCGTGATTTCCTTGTAGACTTTTGTCAGGTCGGCAACCTGTTTGCTGCAAAACGGACACCATGATCCACGGACAAACAAAAGGATTGCCGGCGTGCCGGCGAGCTCCGATGAGCTGACGCGATTGCCGTCCTCATCGACGGCCTGAAAATCCGGCAACGGCTGGCCGGGTTTCAAATTATCGGGCACTGGCCTGCCGTGCAGCATCCCGCCCAGCTTGTCGCGCAGCGCAAATAACACGCCGGCGACTGCGACAATGCCGATTAACCAGTAGATTGTGTTTCCCATGGTGATCTCCGATTAGCCGACCTCGAGCACAATCTTGCCCATGTGCTGGCTGCTTTCCATCAATACGTGTGCCTTCGCCGCGTCGGCAAGAGGAAACGTCGAGTCAATGATAGGCCTGACCGCGCCCGATTCAAGTAATGGCAGTACGCGCATTTCCAGATTGGCCGCGATGGTCGCCTTTTCGCCGGTCGTCTGCGGTCGCAGTGTCGAACCCGTGATCGTGAGCCGCTTGCCGAGTACCCGGCGCATATCGAGCTCCGCCTTTGGACCTTTCAGGAACGCGATGATGACGTAACGTCCGTCGCGGCCCAGCACGTTGATGTTCTTCTGCATGTAGGGTCCGGCGACCATGTCGAGGACAATGTCTACGCCTTTGCCCTCAGTGAGTTCTCCAACTCTTTGCTCCCAGTCGCTGGTCTTGTAATTGAGTGCGTGGTCGGCACCCAGGTCTTTGCAGAAGTCGCACTTGTCGTCCGTACCGGCTGTTGTAATGACGAACGCGCCGCTTGCCTTCGCCAGTTGAATGGTTGTCGTGCCAATGCCGCTGGAGCCGCCATGTACGAGTATCCATTCTCCTGCGTCGAGACCGGCGCGCATGAACACGTTGTACCATACGGTGAAATACGTTTCGGGAATGGCGGCTGCCTCAACCATCGACAGGTTTGCGGGCACCGGAAGGCAGTGATTTTCGTGCACGCGGCAATACTCTGCATAGCCGCCCCCATGACAGAGCGCCATCACTTTGTCCCCGCATTGCCACCGGGAAGTATTTGCGCCCGCTGCCACAACTTCACCGGCAACCTCCAGTCCTGGCAATGGATCGGCATCGGCAGGCACGGGATACATGCCAAGCCGCTGCAATACGTCCGGCCGATTGACGCCTGCCGCATGGACGCGAATGAGAACCTCCGACTCCCCGGGCTCGGGAATGGGCACGGATACCACTTGCAGGACCTCGGGAGCACCGGTTTCCCTGATGGCAACGGCACGCATCTCTCTGCCGGCGAATTCCTGTGACATGGTCAGACCACCGGCACGCCGAATAATGCAACGTGAAAGTAGCGTACGACCCAGAAGGCTGCGAAACCGATGGCGAGCACGAGAACGTCCATAAGGAACGGCTGCCTTGCCGGTATTGCCGCAGGGGGTCTGCGATTTACCGAAATGATGTCGACGACTGCATAACTGCCGAAAAGGCCGAATAAAAGAATGGATGCGAGGTCACCATTGGCGATCAGGTGAGCGAGCGCCCAGACGAAAACGCCGGACAACATTGGATTGCGAATCACCCGGCGAAAATTGTTCGGTACATACGCGGCGACAAGCAGACAGAAAGATACCGGCATCGCCAGGGTTGCGATCAGCGGCGCCCATGCGGGGGGCGCGAATAGCGGACGAAATTCAGCCCGGGACATACCAAGGAGAATCAGGGCAAATCCGCTCAGTGCGATCAGGGAATAGATCCCTTTGAAGCGCATGGTACCGATACGGGACTGGAGCGACGCCTTGAATGACGGAAACATCGGAATGGTATGAATGCCGAAAAACAGACCTAAGCCCAATAACAAAATAGTCATGATCGTTCTTCTTTTGATCGTTGGCAGACCTGCTCAGTATGTACCCGCGGCCTGCAGATGTCATAATCGAAATTGCAGGCAGGAGAAGACAGGAATTGAGCGGTAACCCCATCCTCTGGACCCCGACGAAGGCTCGAATTGAAAAATCCGCCATGTTCCGTTTCATGACGGAGCAGGGACACGCGTCTTACGATGAGCTCTATCGGTGGTCAGTTGTTGATGTCGAAGCGTTCTGGCAGGCGCTTTGCGGTTTTTGCAACATCGAATTCACGAAGCCTGCCGACACGGTACGTGAACAGCCGGGCGACATTTCAACGGCAAAGTGGTTCGTGGGCAGCGAGCTAAGCTTTCCGGCGCATTTGCTGCGCTATAACGGCGACCGTGCCGCCATCATTTTCCGGGGTGAGGATGATACGCGCCGCGAGCTTAGCTTCGATGAGCTTCGGGTCCAGGTTGCAGCAATCGCAGGAGGGCTCAAATCCGCAGGTGTGACGCACGGGGATCGTATTGCCGGATATCTGCCGAACTGTCCGGAGGCGATTGTCGCGATGCTGGCCGCAACAAGCATCGGTGCGATCTGGTCGTCGTGCTCTCCGGATTTCGGTATTAATGGCGTTGTTGATCGTTTCGGCCAGATCGAACCGAAGGTTTTGTTTTGTGCCGACGGTTATTTCTACGATGGCAAACGCATCGATTCACTTGATGCAGTTGCCGGTGTCGTCAAGCTGATCGACTCGATCGCTCACACCGTCGTCGTACCATTCACAGGCGACGCCGTCACGCTGCCTGATCTCGATGGCGCGGTATTGTGGCAGGACTTTGCCGAGGCCGGTGCACAGCTCGAGTTTCTCCCTGTGCCATTCGATCACCCGCTGTACATCATGTATTCGTCGGGCACCACCGGTGTTCCCAAGTGCATTGTTCATGGCGTCGGCGGCACCTTGCTGCAGCACCAGAAAGAACACGTGCTGCATTGTGATATAGGGGCTGATGACCGACTGTTTTATTTCACGACTTGCGGCTGGATGATGTGGAACTGGCTGGCCAGCGGCCTCGCTTGCGGCGCAACACTCATTCTCTATGATGGTTCACCGTTTTATGGTGACGGACGAATCCTGTGGCGCATGGCACAGGAAGAAAAAATAAGTATTTTCGGGACCAGTGCCAAGTTCATTGCGGCACAGGAAAAGGCCGGCATTCGGCCGGGCGAAGAATTCGATCTTTCGTCGATCCGGACGATCATGTCAACGGGCTCAACGCTGGTGCCCGAGAGTTTCGATTTTGTCTATGATGCCGTCTGCAACGATGTGTTGCTGTCGTCAGTATCCGGAGGCACCGACATCATCAGTTGCTTTGTTGGCGGCAATCCGATGAAACCCGTGTATCGAGGCGAGCTGCAAAGCCTGGCGCTGGCGATGAAGGTCGAAATCTTTTCGCCGGATGGCCGTTCGCTTATCGGTGAGAAAGGTGAACTCGTGTGCACCAACGCATTTCCGTCCATGCCGGTCGGATTCTGGAATGATCCAGGCGACAGGAAATACCACGCGGCCTATTTTGAGCGTTTTCCCGGCGTCTGGGCGCAAGGTGATTTTGCCGAAATAACGGATAACGGTGGCATGATCATCCATGGCCGGTCGGATGCAGTACTTAATCCTGGCGGTGTGCGTATCGGCACGGCAGAGATTTATCGCCAGGTTGAAAAGCTGGACGAAATCCTGGAGAGCATCGCAATCGGCCAGAACTGGGACGGCGATGTCCGGGTTGTGCTGTTTGTCGTGTTGCGGCAAGGATTGGTGCTGGACGACGCTCTCGAGCTGCGAATCCGCAAACTGGTACGCGAAAATACGACGCCGCGGCACGTGCCGGCAAAAATTATCGCCGTGCCTGAAATTCCGCACACGATCAGCGGCAAGATCGTTGAATTGGCTGTGCGCTCTGTGGTTCATGGCGAAGATGTCGAGAATACGGACGCGCTGGCCAACCCGGCTGCGCTGGACCACTTTCGGGACCTGCCCGAACTGGCTGTCGAGTAATAGCTGATATGGCGAGCGATGAAATTCTGGGTGAGTGGGTTGCCGATGGCGTCGTTAAGCCGGAATGGATTGATGCAAACGATCACATGAATGTCGCGTATTACGTATCAGCGTTCGATCTCGGCGTCGACGCGTTGTGGGAGGATTTCGGGATTACGTCGGAGTACATTGAAACGTCATACGGCTCTACCTTTGCCGTGGAAAGTCACATTACCTATCAGCAGGAACTCGTGGAGGGTGATCCGTATTTCGTAACCTCGCAGGTGCTCGCTTACGATGACAAACGTATACACCAGTTTCAGCGCCTGTACTATGCGGAGAAAAAATTCCTTGCGGCGACCGCGGAGTGGATGAACCTGCACGTCGACCTGCAATCGCGGCGTGTAAGTCCGTGGCCGGATTCGATATTGTCGAAGCTTGCGGAGTATGCGGCTGGCCAGGTGAAGCAGGCATATCCTGAGGCGGCCGGCAAGCAAATGAATATCGGGCGACCGATCTACACGCTGAAACGGGAGCTTTAAGTTGAGTGCGTCGCAATACCTGATGGCCATCGATCAGGGTACCAGCAGCAGTCGCAGCGTAATTTTTGATCACGACGCGGCCGTTATAGCGAGCGCGCAGCAGGAATTTCCACAGGAATATCCGCAACCTGCCTGGGTTGAGCACGATCCTGAGGCAATCTGGAGCTCGGTCCTCGCAGTCGCAAAGAAATCACTGGCTGCGTGTGATGCCGGAAAAATTGCCGGCCTTGGCATTACCAATCAACGAGAGACGACGCTGATCTGGGACCGCAAGACTGGCGAGTGTGTGCATCACGCGATCGTTTGGCAGGACCGCCGCACGGCCGACTACTGTCAGAAATTAAAAGACCAGGGTGTCGAGGAAACTGTGAGCAAAAAAACCGGGCTGCGGCTTGACCCCTATTTTTCCGCAACCAAGATCGCCTGGATTCTCGAAAATGTGGCAAATGCACGGCGCCGGGCTGAGAGCGGGCAACTTGCTTTTGGCACGATCGATTGCTTTCTGCTGTGGCGCCTGACCGGCGGTCGCGTCCATGCTACAGACGCAAGCAATGCGTCACGTACTTTACTCTTCAACATTTATACTCAGGAGTGGGATCGGGAATTACTGGATTTATTTGATGTCCCGGAGTCGTTGCTGCCGGAGGTGAAGGACTGCGCCGACGATTTTGGCGTCACCGATCGATCCGTCCTCGGCGTGGAGATACCTGTCTGTGGCATCGCTGGTGATCAGCAGGCGGCACTGATCGGCCAGGCGGCTTTTCAGACCGGCGCGACAAAAAGTACCTACGGGACCGGATGCTTCGTGATTGCCAACACTGGCGAGGACGCTGTGCGGTCGAAGAATAATTTATTGACCACGGTTGCCTACCGCCTGGAAGGCAAAACAACCTTTGGCATCGAAGGCAGTATCTTCGTCGCCGGATCGGCGATTCAGTGGCTGCGCGATCAACTCCGGATCATCAAGTCCGCGCCGGACACACAAGCGATTGCGGAGGCGACCGGCATCGTCGAGCATGTTCATGTTGTGCCCGCCTTTGCCGGACTTGGGGCACCGTACTGGGACCCCAAGGCACGTGGTGCAATCCTGGGGCTGTCCCGGGACAGCGGCATTAATGAAATTGTTACTGCGACGCTACAGGCAGTTGCCTATCAGACCAAGGACCTGGTCAACGCAATGTCTGATGACGGAATGCAGCCCAGCGTAATCCGCGTCGACGGTGGCATGGTTGCAAATGACTGGTTCCTGCAATTCCTGGCCGATATGGTCAACGTGACTGTCGAACGTCCGGTCAACGTCGAGTCAACGGCGCTCGGTGCGGCGTTCCTGGCGGGCCTCGGCAGCGGAGTTTTTGCGTCTATCGACGCCATTGCAGAATTGTGGGCCTGCGACCGGGTATTTGAGCCGCAGATGTCGGATGACAAACGAAACGCGCTCTACCGGGGTTGGCAGGACGCGGTTGCGCGGGTGCGTAGTT
>SMWE01000153.1 GCA_004357475.1 Gammaproteobacteria bacterium | reverse complement strand
CTGGATTTCAAGGCTCTCCAGCAACATTCCGACCAGCTCCGCACGCTCTTCATCGTTGAGGCTCATCGCCCTTTCATACAGTTCTTTAGCAGAAGCAGCCATAGGCAAATCCTAGCATTTTCACCAAATTTTCGCGTCTACAGTCGCGGCCACCAACGGTTTTCGTGCCGGCTTCGACGTTATCTACAGACCAGCACCTCGCGAAACCATGCTTGATGACTGGCCACGGTGGATTGCTTGCGAGCATCTATTTGTCGACGAATTGGCCAGTTTTGCACGGAACATTTGTCAACAGATGGTGCCAAACTTGACGGAGCACCAGCAGCCGGGAATGAGCCTAAAAAGCCAGAGTTTGACCGAGCGGTCGATAAAGTTACCGCGGAAACACGGGCCGAAAGAAACAACATGCCAAATTGGTATCAAAGGCCGATTGCTCTAATGGCAACTCGAGCGTTCCTGTTCCCACCAGCGTGATAACACGCGATTGTATTCCGATATGTATTCGCCATTATCCGCGATGATCGCACCTGTATATTCATCGAGCTGATCCATTACAAGGCTGAATGTAAAGCCATCCCGGGTCGTATGACAGTAAAGTAGTTCGTCGACACCAGGAAATTCGGTCGAGCCGTCCATGGTTATTCCAATCAGTCGCGGGCGATCCTGGCTTACTTCGTAGGCGACCCGTGCGATGTGGTCGTCTTCGGCGATCCAGAGCGTCAGTTGTTCTGCAGCGGGTAATGTTGCATCAATGTCGTCAATGAACTCTGTAATTTTCTGCGGATTCATGACGAAGCGGTCGAGTCGCAGGATGTCTTTCGGCCAGATGTAATTTCCGCTGCGCATCATCACCACACGACCATCCGGATAATGCAATTCGTGTCCGCGAAGTTCGCGTTCGATGAACTGGTGTGGCCAGCCGACAACGGTGATTTCGTCGCCGACCTTGAGGTTTTTTATTTCCTCATCGAATCCCAGGCGCTTGGCGTCGCGCGGATCCTCCGTCGACAGGACCCATTCTTCCTTGGAACCGTCCTCAGCAGTTACTTCTATGCGATAGATGCTGTGTGGATAACCGTATCGGGCCTTGGTTACAACCCCGGAGATCGTGACTTCCTTTTTGCCGTCGTAGTGCAGTACCGAGTGATGGGCCGAAGCGGTCGTTGTTAAAGCACCGCACAGCAGCGCGCTGCCGATGACGAGTCCTGCCAGGTTGAGTTTCATCGTTTGTTCTCCACGAACCGTGTCTATGGTGTGGTTGCGCCCGCATTGAAGCGGGGATCATCTTCTGACCACCACCAGGATGGCGCCAACGGTGTCGCGTCCGGCCAGATCTGGTCGAGGGTGTCGCCGTCATACAAGCGCCCGTTCTGTACGATCCGATCAATCGTCTCCGTGTTCCGTATATTTTCGAGCGGATTGGCGTCCAGTATCACCATGTCGGCCAGTTTTCCGGCTTCGATAGAGCCGAGGTCCTGGTCGATGCCGATAATCCTGGCGCCATCGATGGTTGCTGCACGGAGCACCTCGACCGGCGTCATGCCACCCATTTCGAAGGCCCACATCTCCCAGTGGTAGCCGAGACCCTGCAGCTCCGAATGGGCGCCAATGCCGACAAGTCCGCCAGCCCGCTGAATTTTCGCAGCCTGTGCTGCCGCCTGGCGAAACTGAAACTCATCGTCACGTTGCCAGCCGGGACGCCGGTGCGTTAATTCATCGAGCCGGTTACGCGGGTAGAAACGGCGAAGTTTCGGGTTGTTATGCACGTCAGTGCGGGTGAAAAAGTATTCGCGCATCGATTGTGCGTTGTACTGCACGATCAGTGTCGGCGTGTACGCCGTACGCGTACGAGCGAACAGTTCTACGACATCCTTGAAAATCGGCGAATCCGGCAGCGTGTGCTCGTTGCCATGCATGCCATCGATTGCATGCGTGATGTCCATCTTCTGGTCGCCGCCGCCCTCGGTGGTCGGCATCAATGCAAGCTCCTTGCTCGCAAGGATTACCCATTGCTGCTGCTTGCGATTGCCAACCATGTAGGACTTGATGTTATGCGTGTTGTAATGGTCCTTGTACCGGCGCAGGTATGACAACGTAGCTTCATAGGATTGGAAATCATTGTTGCCGAATACTCCCAGGGCCGTCATGAATGCCCGCTGGCCAACGGACTGCCCGGTATCGACGAAGTCGCGGTAGGCGAGATAATCTTTATTGGATGTCTGCACGTCGAGACCCGCTGTCACGCCGTAGGCGAGATTTACGGTGAGTGTCCAGTTTTGTGGCTCAAGCACGTCACCGGTACGGAATTCCCAGTGTGCGTGCGTATCGATGAAGCCCGGGACGATGAACTTTCCGGCGACATCGACGACCTTCGTTCCCTCCGGCATTTCGATTGAGCCGCTGGCGGCGATCGCCGCAATCCTGTTATCAGTGACCAGGATGTCCTGGTTCTGCAGAATGTTGTGCAGGTCAGCTGTTGTTGCGCCCGACATCGTGATGACATTCGCGCCGCGCAATAACATCGAGCCTGACGGTGTGTTTCTTGGTACAACGACATTGAAGGCGTAGTTTCGAACAGATTCATGCTCGTCCTTCGGAACATAGGGCTCGTCTTCTTCCCCGTCGTCGCTTTCTTCCTGCTCTTCTTCTTCATCCTTGCGAAATTCGATGCTATCGAAATTCCGCAGAAAAAATGTATGGCCAATTGCCCAATAGACGGATGAGCCATCGGCGGTCCAGCCGAAAAAGTCCGCGCCAATATCCGTCAGTTGAGCGGCCGGCAAACCGGGCTTCCTGACATCGACGGTCGGTGCCTTGCCACCGGACTGCACGATTGGCATAGCCCATACCTGCTTGGCAACGAGCGCGAGCGCGTGCCTTCCATCGGGACTGATCTTTACCATTTCTGCCTGCGGTGGTTCGTCGCCCAGGCCATTGCCGCGTGGGCCGGTAACCACCAGTTCCTCACGCCGGTCCGAGCCGTCGAGTTGCAGGGAAAAGAGACCTGCCTCGTCGTACAGGTAAACGCGATCGGCATTCGCACCGAAGTGTGGATTGCGCGCCCCGCGTGCAGACGTAATCACGGCCTGGTCGCCACCGTTGGATGGCAGTGATACGAGTTCGAGAGGAATGCCAAGGCCCGCAAATTCACTGAAGGTCTGGTGACGCATATACTCGCTGCCGCGCATGGCCAGCAGTGACCGGCCATCGGGGCTGTAAACAAGGTCGGTATAAAAGGCGGGAATATCCGTCAATTGCTGAGGTCGGCCGCTGCCATTCGATCGCACGCGCCAGATCTGTCCACCGTCATTCATGGACCAGGTAACGTAGGCGATCCAGCGTCCGTCGGGCGACCAGACGGGTTTGAACTCCCAGGCATCGCCGGATGTCAATCGGCGGGGCTGCGCGCCGTCCTCTGCATCCATGACGTACAGTTTTGTCAGAACGGACGCGACGATATTTTCGCCGTCCGGCGCTAGTTGCGGGTCGTGGATTAATGTCGCCGTCAGCGGTCCCTGTGGAACAGGGTAGGGCGCTGTGAGGTCCGGCCCGATGTCGATCTCGATGTCGGCGGTAAACGGAATTTCGGTCCTGTTGCCGGAATCGATAGCGACGCGCCAGATTTTCCCCTCGGCGTTGAAGACAATCGCGTTGCCGTCAGGCGTAAATGAATAGCCTGGCAGGAGGTCACGGCTCGGCGGCCGGTAATTTTCCTGCGCGTCCCGCTGCACGGGGTAGGTCAGCCAGCGATCTGCACCGGACTGCAGATTCCGGACACGGAAACCCGTCTGTGTTTCATCACGTGTGCCATAAACCAGCAGCTTGCCATCCGGGGAGAGGACGGGTCTGACGGCGCCGCCTTCGCCGCGCGTTATTTGATCGACGGCGCCGGTTGCGAAATCGTAGCGGCTGATCTGGGTTGCCGGAAAGTTTTTGACCGGTCCGTTGCTGTCGACACCCTGTGCGAAATACAGGAATTTCCCATCCGGTGATATCTCGGCGCCGATGCCCCAGACTTCTTCGTCTTCATTGACACCATTCAGTTTGATTCCCTTGCCCCCGTCGATATGAAACATCGTCAATTCGTTCTTGACGCTTCTTCGCGTTACCACGATGAACTGGCTATCCGGCATCCAGGCAGGGGAGATGGCTCCCCATTGGGAATCATCACTGAGCTTACGGGCGTCGCTGCCATCCGGTTTCGCGATCCAGAGGTTGTTCGAGCCACTGCGATCACTGATGAATGCGAGCCATTCACCGTCAGGCGATACGACGGGCTGACTGTCGAATCCCAGTCCTGAAGTAATCCGTGTTGCCTGGCCACCGGACATCGGCAAGCTGTAGAGATCGCCGAGCAGGTCGAAAATGATCGTTTCGCCATCAGGCGTAACGTCGAGTGATAACCAGGAGCCCTCATCGGTCGGGAATGCGAGCGATACAGTCTTGCCCTCAAGTGGCAAATCCGGCTTCTTTTTGCCTTCATCCTCAGCGGCCGCGGCGGTGGCCAGCCAGGATAGCGCGGCAAAAACACAGGTAATTTTGAGACAGCGATTCGAGCTCATGTTGGATCCAGTTATTGTGGTTAATTGTTGATCGGTACTGGCGCTTTATATATCACGTTCGTCGGTGTGCCAACAAAAATTAAGGATCCGTCAGAGACATGAACCGCGTACTCATGCGCTCAGTGATTGAGCTGGCATCGCGGAGCAGCAAATACACTGCAATGCCTTGCCGCTCCGCGAACACCATTCCAGCCTCGGGGCCCAGTACCATCAATGCAGTGGCCAGAGCGTCGGCGTGCGCGGCACTCTCAGCGAGCACCGTCACGGATGCAAGATTGTGTGCCACCGGTCGACCGGTTCGGGGATCGATGGTGTGTGAATAACGCTGTCCCTCGAACTCGAAAAAGTTTCGGTAATCGCCGGAGGTTGCCACAGAGAGATCGTGTATGTGGATAATCTTCTCCACTGCGTGGCCGGGCTGGTACGGACTTTCGATCGCGATCCGCCAGCTCGCGTTGCTGGCATTATGACCACGGGCACGCAGGTCGCCGCCAATCTCGACCAGGTAGTTCGCAATACCCTGTTTATCGAGCAAGGATGCTATCTCGTCAGCCGCGAGCCCTTTCGCATAAGCGGACAGGTCAATTTGAAGACCTGCAAGATCCTTGCGAATCGCAGGGATTTCACAGTTTGCATGCAGATGCATGCGGCCTGTCCTGGAGATCGCTTCGGCAATCGCTTCGTCGGATGGTGGTTCATTCAGGGAATCGCCAGGCCCGAAACCCCAGAGATCGACCAGTGGCCCTACGGTTATATCGAACGCGCCTCCGCTCAGATTGCTGAATTCAATTGCCTCGCCGACGGCTTCGCATAATGCCCGCGATACCGGAAACCAGTCTGTCGAAGGTGAACGGTTAAATGCCGACACCTCTGAATCCGTACGGTACGTGGACATGCGCCTGTCAACGTCATCGAGTGTTTCGTGGATTCGCGCTTGCAGTTGCTGCTGGTCGAATTCCGATTCTGTGACAACTGCGACACTGAACCGGGTGCCCATTGTCGGTCCCGATAATTGATAATTTGTTAGTCCCTGGTCACCGCACGCCGCAAGAGCGTGCAACAGCACGATGTAAGTGAGAAAAATCGTCCGGCGATGTGTCGAGATCATTGGAACGATCCGGGATTTACCGGTTCATGTGATCCTCGAGCACCTGAGCGACACAGCAGGTCAGCTTCTTGCCCGTCTCGATATGCAGGAATTCGTTCGGTCCGTGCGCATTTGAATTGGGGCCCAGCAGTCCCGTTACCAGGAATTGTGCCTCTGGAAACTTTTCGCCGAGCAACCCCATGAATGGAATGGTGCCGCCCGTTCCCATGTACACTGATGGCTTGCCAAAATAATCCTGCGATGATTTTTCCATTGATGCCTCGAGCCAGTCGGCCACAGGCGGGGCATTCCAGCCGGCCATCGTCGATTCGACGTCGAATGAGACTTTTGCAAAAAGAGGTGCGTGTGCCTCCAGCGCCTTCTTCACAGCACTGGCGGCCTGGTCTGCGTCCCCCGTCGGCGGCAATCGGAACGACAGTTTCAGTGTTGTGTTCGGCAGCAGGGTATTGCCGGCGTTCACCAGCGCCGGCATGCCCTCTGCTCCGGTAATCGCGAGCGCCGGCCGCCAGTTGTTATTCAGAATCAGTTCGTAAATCGACTCCGAGGGCGTGGCGTCGGTGTCGACCCAGGGGAATTTCCGGTACACGGAATCACCGAGCACTTCCGCAGCAAGTTCAGCCTGGGCAAGACGTTGCGCGGGGATCTCGACGTACAGATCTTCAAGCAGGATTTTTCCGGTCTTCCCGTCCTCTACGCGGCTGATCAGTTGCCGCAAAATGCGAAAGCTCGAGGGCACGATGCCGCTGGCGCTGCCCGAATGTACGCCTTCGGTCAGTACTTCGGCGCGCAGCGTTCCGGTCAAATTACCGCGCAGGGAGGTGGTGCACCAGAACTGATCGTAGTTACCGCACTCGGCGTCCAGGCAGACTACCAGGCTCGGCTTACCCAGCCGGTCGCCGAGGTGGTCTATGTAATAGGGCAGGTCAAAACTGCCGCTTTCCTCGCAACCCTCGATCAGTATGACGCAATGCGCGTGGGCAATACCCTGTTCCTGCAGCGCACGTATTGCGGTTAGCGATCCAAAAACGGCGTAACCATCATCTGCGCCGCCGCGTCCGTAAAGCTTGCCGTCCCTGATGACCGGCTCCCAGGGACTTAAGTTGTCAGCCCAGCCGCTGAACTCGGGTTGTTTGTCATAGTGGCCATAAAGGAGAACCACGTCCTCGGAATCGCCGGCAATATCGATAAACAGAACCGGCGTGCGTCCCTCGAGCCTGACAACCTCGACCTGCATGCCCTTGATCGGTTGCTTCCTGCACCAGCGCTCGAATTGCCGCACGGCCTGGTCCATGTAGCCGTGTTTCTCCCAGTCGGGGTCAAACGTCGGTGATTTGTTGGGAATTCTGATGTAGTCGCAAAGCTCCGGAATTATCGAGTCATCCCACATCTGGTTGACGAAGCTTTCAGTCTTATTCTTGTCCATAGGCTTGCTTTTGTTAAATCCTGCCCGCAATGTTAGCGGCATCCCACGATCATCGCGACTGAATAAAGAGTGATAAGAATGAACGCGAATCCAAGCATACCCCGAATCCGATATTTCCCGTGCCTGATTCTCTGCCTGCCCGCGGTGGCGGTGATGGCTGACGTAACGGTCGGCGCCAGGGGCGGAATGTGTAGCGAAGATCCAGCTTGCATTAACCGCTTCCATTGGGATATTCCGATGGCGGCCCGCGCGAAGCCCGGGGAGCGCATCCTTATGATTGGGCGCGATGCCGGGGATATGAACATCGACCCTGACGAGTTTGCGAGCGGCGACAGCAGTCCGCGGCTCAGTTTTGGTGTCGTGCATCCGCTGACGGGCCCGGTGTATATAGAGGGTGCGGAGGCAGGTGATGTGCTCGCCGTGACCATTGAGAAAATCGATCCGGGCCCGGTTGGCTGGACCAGCGCCTCGGAATTCGGCTTCGCCGGAGCGGCGGTCGAAAGCGAGAATCGCTTTATCGTCTGGCGACTGAACGACGAGTATGCCGTCAGCGATGATTTG
>SMWE01000152.1 GCA_004357475.1 Gammaproteobacteria bacterium | reverse complement strand
GCATTGATGACGATGCGGCACAATTGCACGTTTACAAAACGATGCTTGAATTCTGGCAACGCAACTTCAACCTGGGTGATTGAATGAGACTCTTTTCCGTAATGATTATGCTGTTACAGGTGGCCGGCACTGCCCGGTCGGCGGACGACATACGGCCGGCGAATTTCGAACAGGTGGAAAGCAAACGGCGGCTGGCGGAGCGCATCAAGTTTCCCGAAATGACCAGGGACGCGACCGTAATTATTCATTGCAATTCACAAATTGCAGCAAGCGGCAAGATGACCAAGACAGGTTGCTACACCAAAGATAATTTTGATACTGCTTTTGTCGCAGCTATCATGAAAGCGGCGAAGAAAGCGCTTCTGAGTCCGGCCGTCATTGGCGGAAAAACGAAGAAGATCTATTTGCAATTCCGGGTCGAATTTATCGCGGAGGGCGAGAAACGGGACATTTACCTGTATCGTAACCCGGGGCATGCAGAGAATATCGAAGCTTATGGTTACGATTATGTCGCCGCGCAACGCGTAGTCGGGAAGGAACCCTGGCAGAAAATATGCCCGCAACGTGCCAGGTACTTGCTCAGGCTAAAGGCATTTGTCGGGGAAGATGGTCAGTCCGCGAGCCCAACCCTCGAAAGGGTCAGCGGCATCATGCCGACCCTCGATTGTCAGAACGCCATCAAGGACACGATTCTGTCCAGTTTGTTTACGCCGGCGATGGCTGACGGTTACCCGGTTCCATCGGCATTCGTCGAGCTCTTCAGCAACTAGTAGTTTTTTGATACGCACATAGGAGCGGCTTGTAGGAAGGGCTAAAAGGAACCTCTAAAAACTGTCAGTTTTTTGTAAGTGCAAGGAAGCGCCGCGCGGAGAACCGCAGTGTATATACGATACATGAGGATTCGAGCACGGCGCTGACGCCGCAATCGCGGAAAAGGGGCGGTTTTTAGAGGTTCCTTTTCGCCCCAAACCAGGCTCAAGCCATTCTCGGCTGGAATCCGCTCCTACAGCAGCCCGTATCGAGTCTAACTATTTGGATTAAAGCTGACAGTATCTGTGCTGTGATAATCGGTACTTGATCACGAAGTCACTGTCAGGCTATATCGAGATCGAACAACCACTCTGCCTTCGATAGCAGACCTTGAGGTGATAGAGCGTTGAGGGGCCGCTAGCTACCCGAAGCGGCCTTATTGCGGCTAGTTCGCAGCTTCGACCAGATAGATCGAGGAGATCAATCCCTCCTTTACCGTATAGATAGCAACAATGGTTTCTGGTTGCGTCGCACCGAAGTTAGTCTGCTCTTCACTCACGATCTTGTTGTCAATAGCAACTTGATGCCGAACTTCTGTCTTACCGATCCCTCTCTCTAAGAGAGGTCCGAATATTCGTTGGAGGTGAGCGCGGCCCACACCAATGGATTTGTCTGGGAACTCAAATATTTGGACATCTTCATGGTGAGCCGCTAAATACCCGTCAATATCGTGATCGTTGAATGCGTCTATACGACGCTTGACGGCTTCCAATGCGGAACTCTCAACTGAGTTAGCCAAGCGACCATCCTGAGAAGGCTCTGCAGCATGTGCAATGCTGCACACAAACATGAGAATGGTGGCCAACGATAATTTGAGGTGTCTGGATAGCATTTCGATTCTCCTATTATTGTCAGGAATATACACGACCGACCGCTTCTTGCTTGAATTCCTGACTGAATGTTCTTCGTTGCTTGATCATCTAACACCTCGTTTTGAATCACTTTCATTATATGATCCTTAACTCGGTGTCCGGCATCTCGGGGGATGATAATGTCTGTACGGTCGGGTCTGAGCTATTGCATCTGTGCGGTCAGATTTGAACTAACACAGCTAGCGTCCTTTCCCGATTAGTGTGATTGCACTCACATCCTGATTGCCCTTAATCCGATACATTCCAACAAGGTTCTTCTGGAGATCATGATCATGCGTATTCCTGGCCTAGTACTCTCAGGACTGGCCCTATCAATCCTGGCGCAAGCACCGGCGGCCGCCGCCAGTCTGGATGTCAGTATTCGATTCAGTTCAAACGAAATCTCAGTCATTCACGATTTCTTTCGTGATTATCACGTAGACAAGAAAGGCGGCAAAAAGGGCAGCAAGCCATTACCGCCTGGCATTGCGAAGAATCTTGCGCGCGGCAAACCGTTGCCGCCGGGAATCGCCAAGCGTGGATTGCCGAATGAGCTTTTCGTCCAGCTGCCGCCCGTCGCAGATGGCTTCGAGCGTGTAATCATCGCAGGAAAAATACTGCTCGTGGAGATTGCCACCCAGATCGTCCACGACATCCTTGTTGACGTCATTCTTGACTGACACGCAGCATCAGGCTCCGGCTGTTTTCCGCAATGGCGATTGCTTTGCGTACTGAGAACTTGCTTATTGCGCTTCGTAAACCACCTTGCCGCCAACAACCGTCATCAGAATCGCAACATCCTTGATGTCATCCGGATCCATTGTCAGCAGGTTGTCGGAAAGAATCACGAAGTCCGCCAGCTTGCCAACCTCCAGTGATCCTTTGATATTTTCTTCGAATCCGGCATAAGCTGTGTTCAGCGTGTAAGCCCTGATCGCTTCTTCGATGGTAATTTTTTCCTGTGGAAACCAGCCGCCCTCGGGTTGACCGGACAAGGTTTTGCGAGTGACCGCCGCGTACAATCCGAGCATTGGATTCAGGAAATAGCGTGAGGCGTTAGTCCCCGGAGAGTCTGTGCCAAAACTGACGATCGCACCAGAATCCCAGAGACGACGGAAAGCGTACGCCCCTCTCGACCGGTCGCGGCCAATGCGCTCTTCCATCCAGCGCATGTCATCGGACGTATGGTAGGGCTGCACTTCGGCGACAATTTTCATCCGTCCGCCACGCTCGATATCACGATCGGTCATTACCTGCGCATGAACGAGGCGGAAGCGGCGATCTTTGTCGCCATTCTTTTCAATGATGCGCTCCAGCATGTCCATCAGGTAACCGTTCGCCTCATCACCGATAGCGTGGACGGTTAACTGGATGCCGGCATTGTCAGCATCGAGCGCAAGCCGCTCGAGCCGGCTTTGCATTTCCTCCGGATTGTCCGGACTGCGCTCGAACGGAAACATGATGTCGCGCCAGATGCCACGGCTTGCGGGGTTGTGCGTATACGGCTCGTAAAATCGAGCCGAACTGTTACCCATGATGCCGTCGATCCATGCTTTTACGGCGCCGAAGCGTATCCATTCATCACCGAAGCCAATGCGAATGCCAAGTCCGGACATGTACTCCCACTTGTCGAGCGGCGGACGATAACGAACTCGTGCAGTCATTAAATCCTTTTCCCGCATCTCACGATAAATATCGACATAGACCGGATTCGACGTGATGTCGCAGTAACTGGTTACACCGACGCTCGCCATCTTCTTCCACGCTTCAAGCGTCTCGGCGATTCGCTGATCGCGCGAGGGCTCCGGAATGAGGTTACGGAATAATGTTCTTACGTTATCGCGAACCAGGACAGTCGACTCGACCGCACCTGAGACCGGATTGAACAGGGCACCGGTTGGTTCGCCGGCCGCGGATCGTTCAACAGAGATTCCCGGCGGATCCGGTGTGCCCGGTCCGATGCCGGCCCGCTCGAGCGCGGCGCTGTTTGCCAGGTAGACCTTGCGGTCGAAACGCCGCACGAGCACCGGGCGATCCCGGGTGAAATCATCAATCATTTCCTTGTTCGGCAGGAACAGGTTGCCGTAAAGGTCATCCGGATTGACTTGCCGCCCTGCCTCGCCAATATCACCAGCGGCCCAGGTCTCATACGCCGACCAGTCGCCGCCGACGATCCAGGTCCCCGGCGCGTAGCGCTCGTGTACGTCACGAATCCTCCCGACGAAACCGGCCTGGTCCGATATATCGAGGAGACTGAGGCCGTAAAGCAGCCTGCCCGTGCTTTCGAAATGCACGTGGTTGTCATTGAATCCCGGCGTTACCAGCTTGCCACCGAGATCCACTACCCGGGTATCTGGTCCAATATATTGTTCGACGCCAGCGTCTGAACCGACGTACACAATTTTGTCGCCCAGAGACGCAATCGCCTCACCCCGCGGGTTATTGTCATCCACTGTCCAGACGACACCGTTGCGTAAGACCAGGTCCGCCTCTTGCGCCAGCACCGGCAGCACCAGCAGCAGGCAGGTCATGCCGCCCAATACCAGATTGCTCAGTAAATTCATATTATCCGGCTCTTCGTAGTTATTGTTTTTTACCTGGCGCAGGCATCCGGCTGTCTCTCGCCATGCACCGAACTGGCGCCGACAAGGCATTATCCCGCGTTTACCCTCAATGTCCATCCGCCAGCGCAACGCCGGTTTACCTGTGCAAGCCAGGTAATTTATGGCGTAGGTATTAGCCGAAAAATCGAGGGTGGGATACGGATTTCGACGGTTTCGCGCTTTGCGTATTGTTAGTGTGAAGCAGCATCTCTGAGGAGCAAGGCATGAGCGAAAACGAGAAAATCCTGATCGTCGTCGAACCGGACAATCATCCCCATGAAGTTGTCAACCGCGCGAGCTGGCTGGCAGAACTGACTGGTTCTGATCTACACCTCATACTTTACGACACTGACGCCAGGGCGCTGAGCAGGGGAATATTCGTGCCCAACGAGACCCGCGATCTCGCCCGGCAAATTCGCCCTGCACAAACGGAAATGATCGACGATATTGGCCGCTGCAAGGGATCGTGGCATCAATGTATCGACAGACATCCTCGAGGAACGTCCTGCCGCTGATACAATCGTGCAGCTCGCACTGGCAGCCGCCAACGGCATTGACGCCGATCACACACATCAACTGCCGGGAAGCACCAGGGATCTTCTGCCAACGTTCGTCCGGACACACGGTGCCGATGTCGTGGTGATGGGCGCACTGGCCCGTTGGGGACTCAGGAGAATGATCATCGGAAGCACGGCAGAGAAGGTGCTGGATCATCTGCCCTGCGATATATTAATCGTCAGGCTGCCCGATAATGCAGTAGCGCAGGCGGTCGCTATTTGAGCGGATAGCCTTCGTCACTCGGCAACTTGCCATCGATGCGAATCAGCTTGATCTCATCGGTGACGTCGTCAGCGCGCATGAAGGAAATTGAACCCGGGATTGCCACTACCAGGTCAAGCGTCATATCCGTACTGAAGACAATTTTCGGCCCCCTGGGAACTTCCGCACGGAACATTTTGGCGATCCAGTACTGACGAAACCGGGCTTCGTCCATTCGGTAGATACTATCGAGTACGAAGTCGCGCTCGTCTGATTGCGGCGCGCGTACCAGCAGGATGATGCGGGAGCGATTCGGCCAGAACTGTTGGTTTGCAAGAAAGATGTTGCGCAGTTCATGCATTGACAGATTGTCAACCTCCGTGTCCTTGTGAACAACGATGGCCAGTCCATTTTTCCCAATCAGGTTCTCCGGCTGTGCGACGCCCGGCAGCAGGCAGGACATCGCACAGAAAACAAGCAACGATTGCCTGATTCGCCGATCTGTCGATATGCCTTGCCTCATCATTTGCTGGATCCGTTCAAAGTTTTGTCAGAACGAAAGACACCTGTAACCGGAAATTGTTTTCCCGGCCACCATTGTCAAATTCTTCGTTCCGGTATTCCGCCTTTAATGCGGCGTAAGCGTTGAAGTCCCAGCGCACGCCCAGGATGCTTGCCTCGTAATCGAGGCCCTGATCAAACAGTAACGGGTCAGTATTGTCGACTTCAGTTTTTTCGAGACGTGCATACGGCTTCCATTGACTTAAGTCATCCTTGAGCCGGTATGCGAATTGCGCATACCAGGCGTCTACATCGCCTGACACACTGCTGTCAGACAGGAGTTCGTGGCTGGAATGTAAATACTCGAATATTAGTTCCGGCGACTCCCTGGTCCAGGCCACGTAGGCCGAAATTGTGTTTTCCTTGATATCCGGCCTGTCACCCGGACTAATCTCATCATTATAGAATCCGAGGCCCATTTCGAGGCCGAAAAACTGGCTGGGCGCGGCACGCAACTGCACCATCCAGGCTTTGTCGCCATTGATGTCGCCGGCGTCACCGGACCGCGCCACATTGGCATGGCGGCCGTTGCCGAATCCTGCGTGATAGGAAAGACCGAGAGCGTTTCTTGGCAACGTGCCTTCCACAAGCACGCCCACAAAATGAATAGGGACAATCTTTGAGCCGAACTTGATCATCTCCGGCCGCGTCGCGGTCGTCTGCAACCAGGCGCCATGATGGAACGCCGAATTCCAGTAGCCAATCGGCGTATGGTAGCGGCCGGCGGAAAACTTCAAGAGATCGGAGAAGTCGTATTTAACCATCAGCCGTTCGACTTCCAACGAATACCCGGAGTCCTTGCCGGTTGCGCTGAATTCGCCGAACACGCTCAATGAATTGCCAAGAAAAGCGGACAAATGGGCCACGGCTTGCCCGATCACAAATCCGTCCTGGCTGCTTCCATCGCGGGAAAAATAACTTATGTCACCGAATCCCATGAAATTGAACTCGGGATCAGACAGATCAGATAAAGTGATTTCGCCGGAATTTTGCGCATGCACAGCCTGTATGCCAGGAAGCGTTACGCACAGCAACAGCAGCGATGTCAGTATCGGCCGATTGATCATTATTGGAATAAATAAGCAAACAGTTGATGAGGCAGCGAATGTTACCGCCTTTTGCAGGTTTCAGCCATGTCTGCAAGCGCTGGTTGCTATAATCAGCTACCACATACTCCTCCACCAACAGACGTCATTAGATGCCCGCAAAAGCAACAGCTGTCTGGCTGCCCAGGGTGCTGGTTGAGTCCACGCTCATCGTACTCAGTATCCTGGTCGCGCTGGGGCTGGACGAGTGGCGCGAAGACCGTCAGGACGAAGAAACCGTGCAGTTGGCACTGTCCAATTTCGCCAGTGAATTGCGGCAGAATCAGGCGCGCGTCGACGACGCTGCCCCATTCAACCGGGGTCTGCGAAGCGTCATGCGCAATCGATACGAGAACGGAGACATCGAGTCCGTCGATGAATTCGTCAACATGGTAGAAAGCTATGCGCCGGTGGTCCTCCAATCCACAGCCTGGGAAACGGCGCTGGCCACAGGGTCTTTGGCAAAAATGGAATATACCCTCGTGTCCGCATTATCCCTGACCTACAGTCTGCAGAACCGCTACCAGCTGATCAGCCGTTTAGGCATGGCCGAACTGACGAGTCCACAAAACCTGTCGGAAGAGAAACTGAACCTTGCCGTGTATAACTCGATTCGCTACCTCGATAACATCACCCGCATGGAGGAAGAGCTGGGTGTCATTTATGACGAGGCGTTTCTCGTCATACAGACCGCGATGACGACGACGGCGGGCGAACAGAGCCGTCGGAATTACATGGAAGCGCGCGATACCACGCAACAATAACTCATTCGCCCGCCTTAGGAAGGGCTCCGACGATGCTCCCGTCGGAGCCCCTCCTAAGCGGGCGATCTAGTCGTCGGTCTCCCACAGACACTCATCGCAATACGGCGATTCGCCGTTTTCCTCGAGAATCCCGAAGATCAGTTCTCGCCAGGTCTGATTCGGCAGCCAGACCGAGTCCATATCGTCCTTGGCGTCCCCTATCGGCACATCTTCATAAAGCACTCTGTACAAGAAGCTGAATGCAGATGCACGAAAATTGACCTGGCAATGCAACAGCGTCTTGCGATCCGGCTCTCGCTGCATGGAGCCGGCGAACGCGTAAAAATCCGATGCCGTCGGTTGTTCCCAAATTACCGGGATGTGCACGTAGTCCATCCCAAGCTCTTTGACGACGACGTCCTCATCGGCAAGCGCATTTTCATTATTGCTGAAAGCAAGATAAATGATTCGTTCGAAGCCCGCATTTTTGAGCATTTCAAGCTGTTCCCTGGTCGGTTGGCCGGAGCTGGAAAATGCCGAAGAATACTCACGATAATTGGAGATGTCAGACAGCTCAGCGGCTAGCGCGGGAAGTGACGCCAGGCCAAAAAAAACTGTTATTGCGATCCTGAATTTCATAACCCCCTCGATCTTTCTATCTGCATCCTGATCTGAGCTTTAGCTACAGATCGGGTTCCAAAAAAATATCACCTCGCGCCGGCCGTCGTTTGCTTTGCTCTCGCACGCAGCCACAAGCCGAGGATCAGCATTATAAGAAACAAAGCCAAAATCCGATTCCAGTAGACGACGCGGGACTCCGCGACCAGCTCGTGAACTCTGTATTGAAACTGGTAACTCGAAAACTTCCAGGTCAGCGTCGAGCCGGATCTCGACTCTGCATTGTTCGAGATCATGTCGCCCGGCATGGTCAGATTGACTTCGAACGGATAGCTCTTGAATATCTGGAACTCGTGTACGCCGAACAAATCATCGGACAGATCGGACAGATAAGTCGGCCACTCACTGCAGTCCTCGCAGCCAGCCTCCTCAAGCATATCCACCAGGATGTCCGCCAGGATGTCGAGCCATTCCTCCGGGCTATGAGCTGGCGGCGCCGGGAACATGCTCGCCAGGTCCTGAATCAGTGTGTCTTTATCATCGATCAGGTCCATGAAACGTTTGACTTGCTCGTTATTATCGAACTCCGCATCACAACCGGCTTTTGTAGTTTTCGCTCCAATGCAATTCGCAACGAAAACGTCGACTATTTCATCAAACATCGAACCATATCGCCGCCGAATCGCAGCTCCGGCATGCTCGAATCCCGCATCGGGTATCTGCTCTATGAATCTTCCGAGATGGTCGCTGATGAATTCAAAAGATTCTTCCGCTGCGGACACAAACCCACCGGCCGAAACAGCATCGGCAAACGTTTCCTGGTATCGGTACGTGGCCCAGAACCCATATCGATTCGATGAAATCTGAATGTCATTCGAAGCGACATTATCGTGTGATACGCCATGTCGCCGAAAGTCCGGCGGCATGGCGGTACCGGAGGGAAAACGCGCCGTTTTCGTGTACAGGTGGCTGACGCGCGCACGCAATTCGCCTTCTCGTTCATATTCGGTTCGGGAGTGCTCCGCCCATTCACCACCGGCCGGAAGTGTGTATTTTGACCTCAGCTCCTCCAACGGTGACTGTCTCACTGATGCAGAATCAAACGCATCCGTGCGGAAAACAACCGTGCGTTGCACTGAGCCATCTGGCTCGATGGTTGTTTGCGAATAAAACCTGATGGACGGAGTGCTGAAACAGCCACTCAACAAGGTAATCGACATTATCATCAGTAGAGGACGTATCGGCATCGGCCTGCCCCGGAGAATCGTAACCAGAATAATTCATTAACCCGGGTTGTGGTACGGTTTGCCAAAATCATCATAAAAAAACGGCTCCCTGGGGGAATCCTCGATGACAAATTCTGACGCAGCCACTCACAAAGCGCACCTGGTACGCGACATCGGCTTCATGGGCCTTGCCATTCTCGTCGTCAATTCAATGATAGGCGCGGGTATTTTTGCGTTACCCGCCGCTGTTGCTGCCAGGGCAGGTGTGCTGAGTCCCTGGCTGTTTCTCGCGGTGGGACTCCTTATCATTACGGTCGTCCTGACATTCGCCGAGCTTTCGAGCTATTTCAACTCCTCTGGCGGTCCGGTACTGTTTACCACCACGGCATTCGGACCATTAGCCGGCTTTACCACGGGCTGGGTCTTGTTCGTGAGCCGCATGGCGGCATTTGCAGCAAACACGACCGTCATGGCGCTCTACCTGGGCGCAATCTGGCCATGGTTCAGCGACGGCATCGGCAGGGCATTACTGATCGTCGTGGTCTGCAGTTCGCTCACCTACGTGAATTACATTGGCGTGAAGGATGGTGTGCGCACGATGGCCGTATTCACTTTCTTCAAACTTGTGCCGATTCTGCTGCTTATCGTGCTGGGCCTGCAGCATGTCAGCGGCGATATATTGTTTCCCGCTACAATGCCGACGATTGACGACCTCGGCGGTACGACACTCCTGATTCTTTACGCGTTTGTCGGTTTCGAATCGGTGACTATTGTTTCCGGGGAGTCACGGAACCCCAAGCGCATAATGCCCCGTGCGTTGGTGATGACGGTCATAGTGACCGGCACCCTGTATTTCCTGATCGTACTGGCTTACATATCGGTCCTTCCTGATGCCGGTACCAGCGGTGCAACGCTCATCGACGTTGG
>SMWE01000151.1 GCA_004357475.1 Gammaproteobacteria bacterium | reverse complement strand
CTCGGCCTGTCATACGCTGGAGCGAGTATTCCAGAGCCTGGATGAAGCCGAGGATCCCGCAGAATTCTGGAGCCATACCGTCAGCCGTATGCGCGGCAAATCACCGCAATGGATGTCGGAGTCGGAGGCCGGCGAGATTCTGGCGTATCTGCAATCTGTCGTGCCACTGAATCCACAATGAGCCCCCGCTGGGGCGGGGCTCCTACGATCGATTCGGAGCCCGCCCCAGCGGGCGATTGTCGATCTTATTATCATTGATCTGCGTTGTCTCGACACCGTTCTTGGGATTATGGGACAGCAATGCTCTCAGGTAATACTCTTGCGGATTCGGCCTGCAAGATCGGCGATATCGATATCATCATCGGTGCATATTCTCACTGCTGAATAATGTTCGACGGCCGTAAGTTTCCGTGCGTGCCGCTGCTGATATTTCAGGATGTCCAGTCCGGCCTCGGACGCGTCATCTCCGAGATTGCCGCGTTTGCGTATTCGTTTCCGCAGGGCTTGGTCCCGGGGCGCAGGTCTGAACGAGAATGTAGTGGCTGCAGCAGCGAGTCACCAGCTTGCTTGCTTCGTCCCGCTCCGCAATTTTCAGATACCAAGCGTCTACTATGATGTCGTGCCCGGCACGAAGCGCAATTTCTGCAATGCAGTGAAGCCGATCGTAGGTATCTCTGCTTGTGTCTTTCGAATAAATGCCTTTTCCAACGCCTGATTCGCTATCAGCAAGCTCGTCTATGCCAAGCATTCTTTTTCGCTCAATGTCGGCACGGACACGGACGGCGGGCAATTCAGAGACCAGCTTGCCGGACAGCCAGGTCTTGCCGGAACCGGATAGCCCATGCATGATGATCAGCGTCGGCGTCTGTTGCTGCGTCTGTCGCGATGCCATGTCGCAATACTTGCGCACTTTTGACAGATCACGTTTCGCGTGATTGTCACGCTTGCGCTCCTGGCTGCGGATCGCCGCTACCTTGGCGCGCACCAGGCATCGATAGATGAAATAGAGCGTGAAAATCTCCATGCTGGCGTAATCCCCGGTCAGCTCCAGGTAGCGATTGAGAAAACGATAAGCGAGATCAATCCGTTGCCTCGAAACAAGGTCCATCACGAGATACGCGAGGTCGCTCATGACGCCGATGTTGCGAAATTCGGCGCCGAATTCGATGCAGTCGAAAGCAGTGATTCCACCTGGCAGGCGCAGGAGATTGGACAAATGCAGGTCACCGTGACATTCGCGAACAAACCCGTCATCAAATCGCCGTTGTAACACCGGCTCCAGCCTGTCCAGCTGCCTGGCCGTCCACTGCCGAAGGTTCTGCAGATTTTTGGCAGCTGGCTGTCCGTCGAGCGCGTTCAGGTTGCCCCACATGTCGTCCCGGATATGCGCCAGTTTCTCATCGCGCCCGGCGGGCCCCGTGACGTTCGCTGACTGACGCTGCTGCGCAATGTTGCTCGCGAGTTCGTCCATGTCGTCGCCGGACAGCTGGTTCGCATCCAGCTGCAGATTGAGGCGTTGATACTGGTCGAACTGATGCATTCGGACCGCGTACTCGACGGCCGGACCATCTCCATTAACCAGGAGCTGAACGCCCGACACGGTTATCGGCACACGTCAATGTAGATTTCGGGCGCCCAGGGCTGGTTAAGCCTGAGCTCCTCCTGGCAATAGAACAGGCGCCTGCCCAGGTCGCGAAAATCCAGGAAGCCGAGTTTGACTGGTTTCTTGATCTTGTAGGCAAAGGGACCGGTAAGTAGCACCCAGGAAATATGGGTTTCTATCATTTCGATCGATCGAGTCGGATGCGGGTATGCCTCCGGATTCAACAGGGATTCGATCAGGCCGGAATCAAGCGGTTTAACCGGTGGGCTGGTGGTAGTCACTATGCCCTCGCGCAAACGATTCACAGCAGCGTGATGGCCAGTTCAAATTGTGGAATTGAACGTGTGCGAGCGCAATGCGTAATGGCCGCAGCAGAGTTGCGGCGTTACTTGTCGGCACTTGTGAGATATTAAGCTCGGCCGGTGAAAATTACGCGTCCAGATCCGGTATGAGTTCACTCTCCATCCGTACGATCAGATCTTTAAGGACCAGTCGCCGTTTTTTCAGTCTGCGGATACGCAGTTGATCGACCAGGGGGTCATCGGACAGGCTGTCAATCAGATAATCGAGATCCCGGTGACTCACGCGCAGTTCACGGAGCCGCGCGAACTCCTTAAATGATTCGGTATCTACTATCCCGCTCATCAATTCAGGGCATTAACTCCAGCATTTTTCCCGATCTCCGTTCACCTGATTCTAGCGCGTTTACCAGCAAATAATTAGTCATAATTGCCGATGATTTCCAGCCAGTCATGATCCATCGGGCCTGCCACCAGAAAATGTGGATTCAGGATGTCGGATTTATTGTTATATGAGAGCGGTTTTCCGTCCAGTTCCAGCACCGTGCCGCCCGCCTGTTCGACCACGGCCTGGGCGGCCGCTGTATCCCACTCCGACGTTGGCCCGAGGCGCGGATACACATCTGCTGCACCCTCGGCGATCAGGCAGAACTTGAGGGAACTGCCGGTCGGATGCATCTCGAAATCGCCGAGGTTTTGCAGAAACTGATCAAGGCTTGCGCCGCGATGCGAGCGGCTGCCCACGACCCGTACCGGCGTCGCGCTTTCGCGGGCAACGGCGATCGATCTTGGTCCATCACCGTCTGCACGCAGCTTGGCACCCGCCCCCCGGCAGCCGGAGTAAGTCGTGCCCCTGACCGGCACATGGACCACGCCGAAGACCGGCTGATGATCCTCGATCAGAGCAATATTCACCGTAAATTCGCCGTTGCGTTTGACGAACTCCTTGGTACCGTCCAGCGGATCGATCAGCCAGTAGGGATTCCACTGGCTGCGTTCCTCGAATCCGGGAAGTCCGGATTCCTCTGAAATCACCGGCAGATCGGGGGTCAGCTTGCCAAGTCCCTCCACGATAATGTGGTGCGACGCCATATCGGCCTGCGTGAGCGGTGACTGGTCATCCTTGACTTGTACATCAAAATCGCTGGCGTAAACTTGCAGGATTGCCCTGCCGGCCTCGGCAGCTAATGAAACGACCGGATCTATGAGTTTTGGCAGGTTCATCCGAATATCATAAATCAATTGAAGCGCTCAGCGACTGCGATACGCTTATGCTGGACATGGATGGCACGCTCCTCGATCTCGCCTACGACAATTACATGTGGCGCGAGCACATTCCAGCAGAGTATGCGCGGCGGAATTCGATGGGCGAAGCGGAGGCCCGTGAAATGCTTTCGGCAAAGTTCCGCAGCCTGGAAGGCAAGCTGCAGTGGTATTGCCTGGATCACTGGAGCGAGGTACTGGACCTGGATGTGAAAGCATTGCACCGCAGGGAGAACGCCCGGATCTGCTTCCTGCCGGGCGCCAGGGATTTTCTGCAGGTTGCTCAGAAGCATGATGTGCGGGTGCTGCTGGTCACCAATTCACATCGCGACACGCTCGAGATCAAGACCGAAGTGACCGGCATTGCCGATTTTTTCGATGCTGTTTACACCTCGCATGAAATGGGACACGCGAAAGAAGACCAGCCTTTCTGGCATGCATTGTACGAAGCCGAGGGATTCGACCGGGAAACCACGCTGTTCATCGATGACAATCCGATCGTCCTTGAGAGCGCCCGCACCTTTGGCATCAGCATGCTGTTGAACGTGACACGGCCTGATACGAGGTGGCCGGCACGGGAGCACCGCGACTTCCCTGCGATTGAGAGTGTGGCCAGCCTGCTGTCGCAGGAGCCCAATCCGCCCGCGTTGACAAATCTGGAACTACTGATTGGCGCGGATTGATCTTTAGAATTGCGGCTCAAAATTGTAATTTCGCCCGGTGGGCCGGGCTCCTACAGGCGGGCTCCTGCAGCCGGTCTCCTACGTGTTTTTTCTACGTGCCCGGCGTTGTGGGGAGTGCTTTTTCCCACCTGGGTTTCCACGATGGCCCGGTCTGCCTTTGGATTTCCTGCGCGCAGGCCGAATCAGTTCCGGTAACAACGAGGCGTCGTAGTTTGCGACGGGGATCTTGTGGCCAATGAATTCCTCGATTTCCGGCAGTGAAATCGCGTAGGTCTCACATCCGAAACTGATCGCGTCACCGGAGGCGCCGGCGCGTGCAGTGCGACCAATTCGATGCACATAATCTTCGCATTCTTGCGGCAAGTCATAGTTGATTACGCACTGCACGTCCGGAATATGCAATCCCCGTGACGCGACGTCGGTGCCGATCAGGACTGCCAATTTACCTGTCTGAAAGCGCATCAGCATGTTCAGGCGCTTTTTCTGCGGCACATCGCCGGAAATTGCCTGCGCATCGATGCCGTTAGCCTCGAGATAGGCCTCAACACGTTCCGCCTCGCGCTTGGTATTGACGAAGACCAGGATCCGGGTCTTGAGTCCCTTGTCAGTGGCACTATCACCAGTAGCCGTAGCGTGACTTCCGCCCATTTCCTTGATCAGACCTACCAGCAGGGGCATCTTATCGGGGTTAGAGGGAAAGAAGATGGCCTGCCTGACACGGTCAACTGTAACCTTATCGGGCTCGATACGGATCAGTTCCGGCTCGTTCATGTGTTCGTAGGCGAGTTCCATGACACGCTGTGACAAGGTCGCCGAAAACAGCATGTTCAGGCGCTTGTCGGGAGGTGGCAACCGTCGCAGCAGATAGCGAATGTCCTTGATGAAGCCAAGGTCAAACATGCGATCCGCTTCATCGAGAATGACAACTTGTACTTCGCTCAGTTTGAATACGCCTTGCTTGAAATAGTCGATAATGCGGCCAGGTGTGCCAACCAGCAGGTCGACACCGTCCTGAATCGTGCGGCGTTGCTGCTCATAACCGGTGCCGCCGTATGCCAGGCCGATTTTGAAGCCGGTATGCCTGCCGAGCGCTTCAGCATCTTTCGCGATCTGCACAGCCAGTTCGCGGGTCGGTGCGAGGATGAATATCCGCGGCTGCCTGGCCCGGTCTTGGTCATTGCCGGCTGCGGACAAGGTAATAATTCGCTGAAAGGCCGCAATCAGAAATGCTGCCGTTTTGCCGGTGCCGGTTTGCGCCTGTCCCGCTACATCCCGCCCAGCCAGCGCGATCGGCAGGCTCACCGCCTGTATCGGCGTGCAGAACTCGAAGCCTGCATCCCGGATTCCGGCGTGCAGGCTCTCATGGAGCTTTAAGGTATCGAATCTGTGCGCGCTCAGATGGCTGTCGGTCATTGAATTCTGTTGAGGAAATGTGGGTCAGGGGCTTGCAAAATGCGTCGTGAAAGGGTCAAATTGGTACAACATCGACGCGACAACCGTCGCATCTGCTAGTTTCGCCATCATCGAAATCCAAGAGAAGCCGCGATAAAACTGCGACATATTGCCTGATTGAAGAGGCAGCGTCATCCATTTTCAAATGTTCGCCCGGATCGACTAGGTACCTGGCGGGCAATATCAAATTAAATCCCAATCTTATGCATGTGGAGGTAAGAGCCGGTGAGTGACAAGATCGTGCACACCAACGACGAGAACTTCGATGCGGATGTTCTGCAGTCCGAGAAACCCGTACTCCTCGATTTCTGGGCCGAGTGGTGCGGCCCGTGCAAGATGATTGCGCCTTTACTGGTCGAGGCCGCGGACGAATACGCGGACCGTATGACGGTCGCCAAACTGAATATCGATGAGAATCCGAACACGCCGCCAAAGTTCGGTATCCGCAGCATTCCCACACTAATGCTTTTCAAAGACGGCGCGGTACAGGCACAAAAACTGGGCGCCATGTCGAAAGCACAACTAACTGAGTTTCTGGAATCTAATCTGTGAGAGGGTACTTGGGTAATCAAACAAGAAGTCGTCCAAAACAGTCGGCGAAATCAAAAAGTGCAAACGGTCAGGGCAACCGCCGCCGTCGCAGAAGACCTCAATCTGAAGTCTACCCGGACGACGATGGCAACCTGGAAGTCATTCCCGCCGATCAGCTGGAGCTGACCAAAAATGCGATGAACCTGACGGAGCTGAAAACCCGTTCGGCTGCTGCATTGATGGAATTGGCCCAGGAACTGGGCCTCGAGAGCCTGGCCCGTTCCCGCAAGCAGGACATCATCTTTGCCATTTTGAAGGCACATGCCAGGAATGGCGAAGATGTTTACGGTGACGGCGTGCTTGAGATACTGCAGGATGGCTTCGGCTTCCTGCGTTCCGCCGATAGTTCTTACCTGGCAGGCCCTGACGACATTTACATGTCGCCCAGCCAGATCCGCCGTTTCAGCCTGCGGACCGGAGACACCGTTTCTGGCCTGATCAGGTCGCCCAAGGACGGTGAACGCTATTTCGCGCTACTCCAAGTCGGCGAGATCAATCACGATTCGCCGGAGAATGCACGAAACAAAATACTCTTCGAAAACCTGACGCCGCTGTTCCCGCATGACCGTCTCGTGCTGGAACAGGGCAACGGCAGCACCGAGGACCTGACCGCCCGTATCATCGATATGGTTGCGCCGGTCGGCAAAGGACAGCGCGGCCTGATCGTATCGCCGCCGAAAGCCGGCAAGACGATGTTGCTGCAAAACATTGCATCGTCGATTGCGGCCAATAACCCGGATGTCGAGCTCATTGTGCTGCTGATCGACGAGCGGCCGGAGGAAGTGACCGAGATGGCGCGCACCGTGCGCGGAGAAGTCGTTTCATCGACCTTCGATGAGCCTGCCAGTCGTCACGTACAGGTCGCGGAAATGGTCATTGAGAAGGCCAAGCGCCTCACGGAGCATAAACGCGATGTCGTCATCCTGCTGGACTCGATTACGCGGCTGGCACGGGCCTACAACACGGTCGTACCATCCTCGGGCAAGGTGCTTACCGGTGGTGTCGACGCAAACGCGTTGCATCGGCCGAAACGATTCTTCGGCGCAGCGAGAAACATCGAGGAGGGTGGCAGCCTGACGATTCTCGCTACTGCACTCATCGACACCGGGTCCAAAATGGATGAGGTAATCTACGAAGAATTCAAAGGCACCGGCAACTGGGAGGTCCACCTGGACCGGCGCATTGCCGAGAAGCGCGTCTTCCCGGCGATCAACATCAACCGCTCGGGAACACGCAAGGAAGAATACCTGACTGAGCCCGAAGAATTGCAGAAGATGTGGGTGCTTCGAAAGGTCCTGCATCCGATGGACGAACTTGCTGCGGTCGAGTTCCTGTTGAACAAGCTTCAGGATACCAAGACAAACGCCGCATTCTTCGAAGCAATGAAGAGATAGGCCGAAACGGCATCAGTGCTTGCGAGACTTCGTTGAGGACCTGCGCGCAATGCTCATGTATTTAATCCATACACTCCGCTTACTCGCAGAACCTCGCCTCGTCTCGCAAGTGCTGACGACGTTTCGCCGTTATCTCTACAGACAAAAAAAGGCCCTTCGATAGAAGGGCCTTTTTTGTTGAGCTTGTTGCTCAGCCTCTGCCAGCGTCAACGCTCCAGATGCCGCTGCCCTTCGACGAGATGTAAAGGAAAACAAAGCAGTACAGTACCGCGGCATCGCCCCTGTTCATGATTGGCAGAAAGCTCTCCGTACTAAAATGTGACATCCAGTACGCGGCCGCCATCAGGCCGCTGGCCAGGAATGCGATTGGTGCCGTAAACAGGCCAATCATGATTAGTGCCCCACCGACAAGCTCAATAGGACCCGCAATGTACAGAATGTATCCCGGCGGATCGAAACTCATCGGCGGAATCCCCAGCAGCTTCTGGCTGCCGTGCCCGAGTAACGCAAAGCCTGACACGATGCGCAGCAGCGCATAAGTCTGGTCTTCGTACTGCTTCATGAATGAAACCATTAATAATCCCCCTGCGTTAGTTTGATCAGGCTTGAAAACCGGCCAATTGTTGATTTTTCTTCGAACTGACGCGCTTTAGCCTACCATGAAAACGCCCGCTTTCCCGAGTCTGCGGATACTCGCAGGTGACGTCCGGGCTCATCATGCGAAACAAGGAGGGAACGTGTCCACCGATCTGCAGAAGACTGACCGCACCACGATCAGCCGCCACGATGAAAGAGGGTCATATGATCGTGAGGTCGCTTATGCCATCCTTGATGAGGGTCTCGTAGCCCACGTTGGGCTCGATGCCGGCAAGGGTGTGATGGTCATTCCAATGACTTACGCGCGCCTCGGCGATGAACTTATACTGCATGGTGCGGTTGCGAGCCGCTGGCTGGGGAGTTTCGAAGAAGGCAGGCCGGTCAGCGTCTGTGTGACGCTCCTGGATGGGCTGGTCCTGGCTCAGTCGGCATTTTCTCATTCGATGAATTACAGATCCGTGGTCGCGTTCGGTCTGGACAGGGTAATATCGGACGCGGAAACGAAAGGCGCAGCGTTTAAAGCATTGCTGGACCATCTTATTGCCGCCACTCGAAGGATTCGCGGCAACCGGATAGAAATGAAAGCGACGCGACCACGGTGCGGGTCATGCCAATCGATGAAGCCAGCGTCAAAATTTGCAGCGGACGACCGAAAGACGCGGCAAAAGATCTTGATTTTCCGCACTGGACTGGAGTTATTCCGTTGCGCCTGTCCGCAGGCAGGGCGGTACCTGATCCGCTAATGAAAGAGCAGCGGGCAATACCGGACCATGCGGTTGATTACTCCCGTTCCGCGCAGTCTAAGGACTGATCCAGCGGTGCAACGGCACGGCGGTGCCAGCCGGGAACTCGTTCTGCTCGAGGGCTAACTCGACGTAACCGTCGGTCGCTGATAAAGATGCGAAATCACCAGACGTATTCGTGGGCACAGGCGTTGCGAGGACATGCCCGTCGCCTGTACTCATTATGCGAACCGGCAGGAAGCAGGTCAGTTCTGGGTTAAAGGTGACGTCTTTCGCCAGTACGGCGGTTTCCGCTGGCGGACTCGCGCGGCCGCTTGCCAGAAAAAGGGCTGGCAACACATATTGCCGGCAGCAGACGAGGGATGACACCGGGTTTCCCGGTAAGGCGAACACAGCCTGCTTTTCCGCTCCGATGCCGAACCACATCGGCTTGCCCGGCCGTTGGCTGATCTTATGAAAAACGAGTTTCACGCCGAGTTCACTCAGCACCTGCGGTACATAGTCGGCTTTGCCCATGGAGACGCCGCCACTCAAGATGAGCACACTCGATTCGTCCAGGATTTCTGCAAGCCGCCGTCGCAACGGTGCTGGCTCATCGACCAGGTGTTCATCTGTTGTCTGTCCAAAACCCTGCTGATGCAGCATCGCGACCAGCGCGGGGCCGTTGGACAGTCTTACCTGGTGTGCTTCGATGGGCATGCCAGCTGGCACCAGTTCGTCACCAGTGGAAATGACGCGAACGACCGGTTGGCTGCTTGCCTGTACGCTGTCTAAACCGCAGGAGGCGATGACGGCGATATCCATCGGCGTAATCATTCGGCCGGCGCCCAACACTTCATGCCCGGCGGGATAGTCCGACCCTTGGCGGTGAACGAACTGCAGTCGTTCTGCTTCGTAGTCATCCTCGACGGTTGCGACACCGTCACGCACTGCAATCCGTTCAACCGGAATCACGCAGTCGCTGTCCTTTGGCAGGACGGCACCGGTCATGATCTCGATCGCCAGGTCCGCGCCGCTAAGTGTTTGTGGCGGGTCACCGGCATGCTGCGTTCCCAGAATCGTGAAGCGTCGATTGCCGCTGGCAAGAGAATCATGCCGCACGGCAATACCGTCCATCATCACACGGTCAAAAGGAGGCTGATCACGCTCGGCAGCGACCGCCTGTTGCAGGATCCGGCCAACGGCCTGCGCCAGTGGCACACACTCAGTCGCGAACGTCGGCATCGCGGCGATGATTGCCTGCGTTGCTTCTGTCGTCGTAATCATTGTTTTGTCATTTCTGCTCGCGGGCAATGGCACGATGGCCGATATCGTTGCGGAAAAATGCTTTGTTCCAGTTGATGCTGTTTACCTGCGAATAGGCAACTTCACGTGCCGTGGCCACGGAATCACCCAGGCCCACGACACAGAGCACGCGCCCGCCGCTGGTAACGATATCGTCCCCGCTCAATGCTGTGCCAGCGTGAAATACCTTGCATGCGTCGCTTGCGATCTCGGGAAGACCATCAATCTTTTCGCCTTTCTCATAAGCGTAGGGATAGCCGCCGGCCGCCATCACGACACCGAGTGCCGCGCGCGGATCCCAGTCAGCCTCCTGATCCGACAGTCGCCCGTTAATCGTCGCCTGGCACAGCGATACCAGGTCTGAATTCAGTCGCGCCATGATGGGCTGTGTTTCCGGATCACCCATGCGGCAATTGAATTCAATGACTTTTGGCGTGCCATCCGCGCTGATCATCAGTCCCGCATAGAGAAAGCCTGTGTAATTGATGCCATCCTGGCGCAATCCGGCAAGTGTCGGCCCAATCACCTGGTCGAGAATTTTTTGTTCGATATCGGCAGTGATGACAGGAGCCGGCGAATATGCGCCCATGCCGCCGGTATTGGGTCCGATGTCGCCTTCGTCGCGCGCTTTATGATCTTGCGAACTGGCAAGGGGTAACACGCTCTTGCCATCGGTTATCACGATGAAACTGGCTTCCTCGCCTTCAAGGAATTCCTCGACGACGATCCGCTTGCCTGCATCACCGAATACACCGGCGCTCAACATATCCGTCGCAGCCGCCTCGGCTTCATCGAGCGTCATGGCGACGATGACGCCTTTGCCTGCGGCCAGCCCATCAGCCTTGATGACGATGGGCGCTCCTCGTGTGCGTATATACTCGAGCGCGGGCGCAAGCTGATCGAAATTACGATAGTCCGCTGTCGGGATATTGTGTCTCTTCAGGAAATCCTTGGTAAATGCCTTCGAGCCTTCGAGTTGTGCGGCAGCGGCTGATGGGCCGAAACAGGCAAGGCCGCGTTCCTGAAAACGATCGGCAATTCCCGCGACCAGCGGTACCTCGGGCCCGATGATGGTCAGACTGACCGCTTCCGTTTCGGCGAGATCAAGCAGTCCGTCAATATCAACCGCGGCAACCGGAACATTACGCAATCCGGGCTCGATAGCGGTACCTGCGTTGCCGGGTGCCACAAGGACTTCATCAACATCGGCAGATTGGGCACACTTCCATGCCAGGGCGTGTTCTCTGCCTCCACCGCCTACAATTAATACTTTCATTGCTTAATGCCGAAAATGCCGCATGCCGGTGAACACCATTGCCAGGCCGTGCTCATTGGCGGCGGCAATTACCTCGTTGTCCCGCATTGATCCGCCCGGCTGGATGATGGCTGCTATTCCATGTTCCGCCGCACTGTCGATGCCGTCACGGAACGGAAAGAACGCATCAGATGCCATCACGGAATCCTTTACGGACAGACCCTCATCCTCCGCCTTGATGGCAGCGATTTTCGTGCTGTAGACGCGGCTCATCTGGCCTGCGCCGACACCGATTGTCCTGCCGTCCTTGCAGAAAACGATTGCATTTGATTTTACATATTTTGCGACCTTCCAGGCGAATAACAGGTCTCTGATCTGCACATCATCGGGCGCTTTCTCCGATACCACCGTCAGGTCGGCTGCGGTCACGATACCGGTGTCCGAACTTTGCACCAGCAGTCCGCCGGATACCTTCTTGAAGTCAAAGGTGGCCTCTGCGCATTGTGGCCATTCACCGGTGCGCAGCACCCTTACATTTTTCTTTTCCGCCAGGACCGGCAGCGCGTCTTCGTCGATATCGGGCGCAATGATCACTTCAACGAACTGCTTGCCGATGATCGCCCGCGCTGTGGTGCTGTCAAGAATGCGGTTGAAAGCGATGATGCCGCCGAACGCCGACGTCGGATCAGTCGTAAACGCTTTTTCATAGGCATCGAGAATATTCTCGCTGACTGCAACGCCACAGGGGTTCGCGTGTTTGACAATGACACAAGCTGGCTGCGAGAACTGCTTGACGCATTCCAATGCGGCATCGCTGTCGGTAATGTTGTTGTAAGAGAGCGCTTTGCCCTGCAACTGGCGCGCGTGTGCAAGCGAGCCGCGCACTGGCACCTGGTCGCGATAGAACGCCGCTTCCTGGTGCGGATTTTCGCCGTACCGGAGTTTTTCGATCCTGCCGCCGGAATACAGAATACGCTCGCCGAGTGGCTCTTCGTTGAGCGATGCCGAAAGATAACGGGTAATCGCCGTATCGTAGCTTGCAGTGTACGCATAGGCTTTTGCCGCCAGGCTGCGACGGTATTTTTCTGTCAATTGATCGGACCGAAGCGCATCGAGGATCGCATCGTAGTCATCCGGATCGACGACGACGGCAACGCCATCATGATTCTTGGACGCCGCCCTGATCATGGCGGGTCCCCCGATATCAATATTTTCGATGGCGTCGGCAAGCGATGCGTCGGCTCTGCTGATGGTGGTCTCGAACGGATACAGGTTAACTGCCAGCAGGTCGATGGGTTCGATGCCATGCTCGGTCATGACGTCATCGTCAGTGCCGCGCCGGCCCAGCAGCCCGCCATGAATGATCGGGTGCAATGTTTTGACCCGGCCGCCCATGATCTCTGGAAACCCGGTTTTGGATGAAATTTCGACGGCGTCGATGCCCGCTTCGTTAAGTTGCCGGCAGGTGCCGCCGGTTGACAGAATTTCGGCACCCAGGCGCTGTAGCCCTTGGACAAACGGAATCAAATTACGCTTGTCAGAAACGCTGACAAGCGCGCGCCGCACTTTGAACATTAATTGCCCTTACTGAATAAGCGAATAGGTTTTGAGTTTTTTTCGCAGGGTGCCCCGGTTAATGCCAAGAATGCCCGCTGCCTGACTCTGGTTACCATGCGTGTAATCCATAACAGCTTTGAATAACGGCTCTTCGACTTCACCCAGAACGAGTTCATACAAATCGCCGGGACGATCCCCGTTCAGGCTCTTGAAATAATGGTTCAGTGCATCTTCTGTGTGTTTTCTGAGTGGCTTCTTGTCATTTAAGGCCTTCAAGTCATTGTTCTTATTCGTGTTTTTCTGGGCCACTGTCCTGACTCATCCAGGTAGACGTTGCAAAAAACTCCCGAACTGCATTTCCTACGCGGCTAAAGAATCATCCTCGGCCAGCTGGCCAAAGAATTCCCGCGTTAGACGAATTTGCTCGGAAGCACTATCGACACGCACCACCTGTGACCGGAATTCCTGCGCGTTATACAAACCGGCGCAATACCAGGTAAGGTGTTTGCGAGCCACCCGGACGCCAGTCGTTTCCCCATAATACTGGTACAGATCGCCAAGGTGGTCGAGCATAATATCACGGACTTCGCTTTTATCCAGCGGCGGCGCGTGGCTGCCGGTTTCGAAGAAATGATTCAATTCGCGGAATATCCACGGCCGACCTTGTGCAGCACGACCAATCATCAAGCCATCAGCGCAGCTTAGACGCAGAACTTCCAGCGACTTCTCGGAAGTTGTAATGTCGCCGTTGGCAATAACAGGTATCGTAACCTTGTCCCTGATTTGCGCAATCGTTGCATATTCTGCGGCGCCTTTGAAACGGCAAGCGCGCGTGCGCCCATGCACGGTGATCGCTTGTACGCCGGATGCCTCCGCGATCTGCGCGATTTCAACGCCGTTGCGATGACGTTTGTCCCAACCTGTACGTATCTTCAGTGTTACCGGTACAGCAACCGAACTGACGACAGATTCGAGAATACGGGACACCAGTTTCGTGTCTTGCAGCAGCGCGGAACCGGCCAGCTTGCTGCAGACTTTCCTAGCCGGGCATCCCATGTTGATATCAATAATCTGGGCGCCGCGGCTAACGCAAAGCGCCGCAGCAATCGCAAATTGCTGCGGATCCGAGCCTGCGATCTGTACAACCCTTGGCTCGGCATCCATATCCATATCCAGGTCCAATCTGCGGCGTGATTTTTCAGTGTTCCAGAGACTAATGTCTGCGGTCGTCATTTCCGAGGTTGTCATGGCGGCGCCAAAACGGCGGCACAGCCTGCGAAAAGGTGCGTCAGTGATACCCGCCATTGGAGCGAGCAGAAAAGGGTTCTTTAGTTCGTAGGGGCCGATTCGCAAAACGAACCTCAGTCTTTGAAGTCGTCAGTGGCGCAGCGTACCCGCCCCGGACTTACCCGGTAACAAACGTTCATTTTGAAGCCGGTAGCGTCGACGGATGGCTCGTCAATCGTAATGATTGCCGTGAAATTTTCTCCGGGTAACACTGGCCTGCTCGGATCGAGATCGCCAGCAAGATACTCGTCCGGATCGAGTACGCGGCTGCCGATTATTTCTTCCTGGCGGTCGGTCAGCGACACATGCACCAGGGGATATGGCAGTGGTTGCTGAGACCTGTTGCCGATGCGCGACAAGATCGTCAACACGTCCTCATCTTCGGCGATACTGCCATTCGTTGCTTCAAACTGCCAACCCCTGATGTCCCACTCGGGCATTACGGGATTGCCGAGCAAGCGATAAACCGATCCAATCGTTTGATTGAATAGTTTGGCTGTCGAAAGCGACTGGCGATTGGCGTGGACGACCTGGCCAACCAGCAGCAGCACCAACAATATAGTTCCGGCAATCACGCTATAGCTCGCCGGATCCGTCCTGCGCCGGCCACCTCGCATAACTCTGTTGGCGGCATAGCTGTCGACAAGATTGCCGGCGTTATCGAAACGGCTTAGTGCCTCATGCCGTGCGTGCTGACGTTTTTCCTCGTCGAGAGAACCATGGATGGATTCGCCTTCCATGATGATGGTCTCAACTTCCGGCGAGTCCTCGTCAAATAAACCGCCTGGGACTTCGAGGCCAACCAGCGTGGCCGTGAAATCTTTGTCCTCATCCGCCGCAGCCAACAGTTCCTGGTCAATCTGCTGATTGATGGTCATCTCTTCCTCGGACGGCTCGGGCAATTCCTCGGTTGCCGAATATTCGGGTATTACCGCCGCAACGCCATCGGCACCTTCAAACGACAGCTCCGTCACCTGTTCTGTGGGTGCGGGCTGTGTGGGCGCGGCGTCAGCCGCGACATCCTTTTCACGTTGCTCGATTTCGGCGTCAGCCGCGATACCTTCTTCATCCCCGGTCAGTGCCACAGCGTCGGTCAGACCATCTTCATCTGCATCCTCGATATCGTGCGTGCCGGTAATTTCAAGCCCCATCGCTTCGGCCTGCATGTCGAACTGGGAGTTGAGATCGACAGGCGCAGGATCTTCTTTCGTGGATAGTTCGTTATGAATGGCTGCGAGTTCTTCCTCAACTTCAAGCGGTATGGCGTCGGCTGCTCCGGTATCGTCTTTTTTGGCGACTTCGTTGAGCAGGCCGGTCCAGTCATCCTGTTCGCTCCGGGCAGGGTCGGCCCGCTCTTCATCGGATTCTGTGGGCGCGGCGTCAGCCGCGATTCCTTCTTGGTCCTCATCGTCGTTCAAAACCTGCCACTCGAAGCCGGTATCTTCGATACGCACATCTTGCGGACCGGCAAGCTCATCCAGTGTTTTCAGCAACTGCCTGCTGGTTTCTGCAAGTTTGTCGTCAGAGGTCAGGTTATCGGCGGCTTCGGAAGCAGTAGTGTTGTCCTGCTTGTTAGAGCCCGGCACTTCTTCGGTCAGATGTTCGATCGCACTGAATGCGTGGCCACATCCGCCGCAGCGCACCCGGCCACCTGCCTGTTGCAGTACTTTCGCGGTGACACGAAATGCAGTGCTACATTCGGGGCATTCGGTAAACATGCGTTGGTCTCAGTTTTTCGTTCCCGACAATCGGGCCCAGTTGTCACGATAATCCGTTGCGGCAAACTCGACGCAGTGCTGATACGCCGCGGTCACATCCGCAACCTGTTCGGCAAGGATCCCCGACAGCGCCAGCCGGCCGCCCGGTCTCAGGTGGTCGCAAACGAATTCTGCGTGGTCGACCAGCGTTCCGGCCAGAATGTTGGCAACGACAAAATCAAACTGACCGTCAAGCTGCTCGAACTGCATCGTCGTTACGAGCCGATTATCAACGTCGTTTTTGAGCGCATTCTGCCGGGTTGCCGTTATCGCCTGCCGATCGATGTCGAGGGCGGTGACAGATCTTGCACCCAGCTTCAACCCGGCAATGGCAAGAATGCCTGAACCACAGCCAAAATCGAGCAGTGTTCTGCCGGCGATTTCGGTCTTATCGAGCCATTCCAGGCACAGAGCGGTTGTTGCATGAGTGCCTGTACCGAACGCCAGGCCGGGATCAAGCCGGACCACAACGGCGTCGTCAGCATCGGCCACAAAGCCCTCTGGCAATACCCAAAGTCGTTCACCGAAACGCATCGGCATGAAATCCTTCAGCCACTCGCGTTCCCAGGCGCGGTCCGGTAGCGATTCCACGCGATTCCGGGGCAACGTGTCAATCGCAAGCGTCTGTTTGAGGTCAGTCCGCAGGCGCTCAAAATCCGCATTCGCGGCGAACAATGCCGTCATTCGCGTAGTGCTCCAAAGCGGTGCAGCCCCGGGTTCAGGTTCAAGTACCGGGTCGTCCCCGGCATCGGACAGCGTTAGCGATTGGGCGCCGTGCCTGAGCAGGACTGCCTCAAGCCGATCCGGCTCAATCGATTCGAGATTCATCACAAATTGACGCCATTCCATAACCTATTGAGCTACAGTCCGAGCCGTTTTTCCAGGTAGTGAATATCAGTTCCGCCAGCCTGGAACGCTGAGTGCTGGAAAATTTCCTGGTGCAGGGCCACATTCGTCTTGATGCCCTCGATGACGATTTCGGTCAGCGCATTGCGCATGCGCGCAATTGCGGTTGGCCGATCATTGCCATGTGCCACTATCTTGCCAATCATCGAATCGTAGAAAGGGGGTACTCTGTAACCACTGTACACGTGGCTCTCGACCCGAATGCCCGGTCCGCCCGGTGCGTGCCAGAGTTGTACCAGGCCGGGTGAGGGTAAAAACGTCTTCGGATCTTCCGCGTTGATCCGGCACTCAATGGCATGACCCCGAAGTTGTACATCATCCTGCGTGAAGCTCAGGGCTTCGCCGTCTGCGATTCGCAGCTGTTCCTTGACGATATCGATACCGGTGATCATTTCGGTAACTGGATGTTCGACCTGCAGGCGAGTGTTCATTTCGATGAAATAAAACTCGTCATCTTGGTACAGAAACTCGAAGGTGCCGGCGCTTCGATACCCCATATCCTTGCAAGCCTGCACGCAACGCTCGCCGAGGAAATTTCTTTGCTTTTCAGTGATACCGGGTGCGGGCGCTTCCTCAATCACTTTTTGATGCCGGCGCTGCATCGAGCAGTCGCGCTCACCGAGGTGCACGGCATTACCGTGATTATCTGCGAGAACCTGGATTTCGATATGCCGTGGCGTCTCCAGGAATTTCTCCATGTAAACGGTTTCGTTGCCGAAGGCGGCACCGGCCTCCGCTTGTGTGATAGTTATTGCATTCACCAGCGATGCTTCTGAATGTACGACCCGCATGCCTCGACCACCGCCGCCAGCAGCGGCCTTGATGATGATCGGGTAAGCGATTTCACGGGCGATCCGCAGGTTTTCGTCGGTGTTGTCACCCAGTGGCCCATCCGAGCCCGGAACGGTTGGCACACCAGCCGCTTTCATGGCCTGGATCGCCGCGACTTTGTCACCCATTTTCCGAATTACGCTCGCGGGCGGTCCGATAAATACAAACCCGCTCGACTCCACGCGCTCGGCGAAATCCGCATTCTCTGACAGGAAGCCGTATCCCGGGTGGATCGCAACCGCGTCGGTCACCTCGGCGGCGCTGATGATTGCCGGCATGTTGAGGTAACTTTCCGCCGATGGGGGGGCACCGATACAAACGGTCTCGTCAGCAAGCAGAACATGCTTCAGATTGTTATCCACAGTCGAATGTACAGCAACGGTCTTAATGCCCATTTCCCGGCAGGCCCGCAATATTCGCAGGGCAATTTCGCCGCGATTAGCAATGACGATCTTATCGAGCATCGCAGATTTGTCCGATCACTCGGCCGCGCGTTGATCGATCACGAACAGAATCTGTCCGTATTCAACCGGTTCACCGTTTTGCACACGAATTGATTTGATTGTTCCGGAAATCTCAGCCTCGATCGCGTTCATCATCTTCATTGCCTCGACGATGCAAAGCGTGTCACCGACGTTGACCCGATCGCCAACCTGTACAAATGGCGCGGAGCCTGGTGAGGAGGCATTGTAGAAGGTGCCGACCATCGGCGCCGTCACCACATGACCGTCTTCTTCGGCTTCAGCCATGGCAACCGGAGCGCCGGGAGCCGGGGCAGGTGACGCTGTTGCTGCGGGCGCGGCCGGAGGCATTGCTGCCGATACGGGCGCTGCGACGTTGGCAGCGAAGCGGCTGATTCTCACAGATTCGTCTCCCTGGGTAATCTCAATCTCGGCAACGCCGGATTCTTGCAGCAGCTCGATGAGTTTTTTTACTTTTCTGATATCCATCATTTGTCCTCAGACAATTGCCGGGATGCCGCAAGCAATGCCAGCTCATAACCATGTGCGCCAAGCCCGAACAGGCAGCCGGCGGCGATATCACTGAAATAGCTTTTGTGCCGAAAATCCTCGCGGGCAAATACATTGCTCAGGTGGATCTCAATGAACGGAATGTTGACCGCCAGCAACGCATCACGCATGGCGATGCTGGTGTGCGTGAAAGCGCCGGGATTCAGGAGAATGAAGTCGACCTTTTCGGCCTGCGCCGCCTGGATCCTGTCGACAATTTCATGCTCGGCGTTGCTCTGGAACGTGGCAAGCTTGTGGCTTAGGTCTGTCGCAAGCTTGGTAAGGCTGGCCTCTACCTCTGTGAGGCTGGCTGTGCCATAAACGCCCGGCTCACGGCTGCCGAGCAGATTGAGATTGGGCCCATTGATCAGGAGCAGGCTCGCCATTATTGATTGTTTTTCGCCAGTTTGCCGAAGATGGCGGCAATTCTAACGCTTTTCGAGGTAGATGGCGCAAGAATCGCGACCGGGCGCGGCGATTCGCAGGGACGGGCCTTGCCCCGAACCGGGTTCGTATCATTCGCGGCTGCAGGAGCGGCTTCAGCCGCGAATGATACGAACCCGACCTGGACCGCGGATAAATCCGCTCCTACAGGTCTTTCAGCGCAGTTCTGGCGCCGGCGAGGTTGATTTCACCAGATTCGAGTTGGCCAAATACGCTCAAGATTTTCTCGATGTGCGATTCGACGATCTCGCCGATATGCGTTTTCAGAAGCTCGCCACCCGGCGCGACGACCATCGTAAAAGGCATGCCGATGAACTCCAGTCCCGATGCTTCCGCGGCAGCCATTGCGTCTTCCTGTCCGACCAGGATCGGGTAGTTGAAGTCGATTTCTGCCGCGTAAGTCTGTACCGGCTCCAGGAAGTCGACGGCGATACCGATGATCTGCAGATTGTTTCCTGCGTGAGTTTCCTGCGTCCTTTTCAGGAGAGGAATCTCGCGGCGGCACGGCGCGCACCAGGTCGCCCAGAAATTCACCAGCCGGGCTTTGCCATCCCAGTCGGAAAGTTTTCGCACATTGCCATCGAGATCGGGCAGAGAGAAATCCAGGCGCTCGACAACCACCGGTGTTGGCACTTCGGCAAGCGGCTGTACTTCGATTTCCTGCTGCTGATTCTGGAAGACGTAGACTGCGATGCCTGCGGCAATAAGTCCGGCCAGCAATAGTACGACTACAAAATTCCTATTCATCAGTTTTGTGCGCTTATCGTTGAGTTATTTCCCGTCGCCATCCTGACATGCTCGGCGAAATCCTTCGCCTTCATGTATCCGACTACCTCATAGCCGTGTCGTTGCACTCCGTCCGCGCCGAAGAAGATGATCGTTGGCGGACCGAACACACCAAAGCGCTGCAGCAACGCCTGGTCTTCATCATCGTTCGCCGTTACGTCGGCCTGCAACAATACCGTGTTAGAGAGTGCCTCCTGGACACCAGCGTCAATAAATGTGTATTTCTCCATTTCGATACAAGAGACACACCAGTCGGCGTAGAAATCCAGCATCGCCGATTTGCCCTGGCGCGCAGCCGCGGCAACCGCGGCATCCAGGTCTGCGGTCGTCTTGATGCGCTGAAACGCAAGCTCGCGCTGTTCGGCGACAATGGCACCACCGCCGGTGTTGAATGCCGCCAGCGGACGCAACATGCTGTCACTGCCGGCCAGCGAACCGATCAGCAGGACGGCGCCATAAATGATGGCCAGCAGGCCGAAGCCTTTACCGAGTTTCTGTATGCCAAACGACTCTGAGGTCAGTGTAGTGAGGCCGCCGAGATAGACGCCCGCCATGAAAATCAATATGCCCCAAAGTGCCAGTGTCACCTCATCCGGCAGCACGCGCGACATCATCCAGATTGCGAGGCCGAGCATCATGAAGCCAAAGGCATTTTTTACGGCGACCATCCATGCTCCGGCCTTGGGCAACAACTTGCCCTGCGCGGCACCGACGAGCAACAACGGTGCTCCCATGCCCATACTCATTGCGAACAGCGCGGTACCACCGCGCACCATGTCGCCGGTCTGCGCCATAACGGTCAATGTGGCAACCAGGGCAGGGGCGACGCACGCCGTGACCACCAGCGACGAAATGGCGCCCATAACGAAGGCGCCAACCGTGGTGCCGCTTTTCTGACCACCACTAAGATTAGCAAGGCGGGACTGGATCGCGGATGGCATCTGTAATTCGAACATGCCGAACATGCCGAGTGCGAGCACGATGAACAAACTCGAAAACAAAACCAGCACCCAGGGCTGGTTGAACATCGCCTGTAACTGTAATCCGGCAGCCGCTGCCGCCACTCCGGCGGCGGTATAGACCAGCGCCATGCCCATGACGTAGCTCAATGCGAGTGAAAAACCGCGAGCAGGGCTGATGTTATCTCCTTCGCCGGCGATGATGCCCGACAGGATTGGCACCATCGGCAGGACACACGGCGTGAACGCAAGCAACAGGCCAAGGCCGAAAAAGGTTGCAACCACCAGGCCTAAGCCTGAGCCGGTGATGATTTGCGCCAGTCGCGCCTGTTCGGATACGGGGGCTGCACTCGCGTTTGCTGCTGCAACGCTCGCCAGTGCGGAAACAGCGGTTGCCCCCGGCAACGAGACGTTGATAATTCTGCTTACCGGTGGATAGCAGATTCCGTCGTCAGCGCAGCCCTGATATTTGATCTCGAGCTCGAGGTCCATCGCCTCCGGGGTCGCACGCGCCATCGGCAGGCGTCCGAACACGTCGAAGTGATAGACCTCCATGTCTCCGAAATACTGATCGGTCTGCATCTCGCCGGCCGGCAGCTCGAGTTTGCCGAGCTGTACCTGGTCCGAATCGACCGTTGCCGAGATCTTGTCCTTATACAAGTAGTATCCGTCGGCGACCCTGATGGCGACTTCGACGGTATTGCCATCGAGCGCGGTCAGGATTGGCTGGAATGCCTCGTCGACCGGCAGGAAATCATCGTTGGCACCGCCAAAGCTGCCAAACCTGCCAATTGTGCCGACATCGCCAAGCTGTATTTTTCCGCGATCCAGGTTCCGTACAAGCCGTACAGTCTCGGTCCAGGTTTGCGGCGGATAGCAGAGGCCTATATCGGCGCAGCCCTGGGACTTGATGACGAGATCCATCGTCGCCGGTGTCTCGCCGACTACCGTGTAAGGGATGCTTACGTAAAAACGATCACGGTATATCTGTTGTACGCCGAAGAACTCGTCTTCGTGGTGCAACCCTTCGGGCAGCACG
>SMWE01000150.1 GCA_004357475.1 Gammaproteobacteria bacterium | reverse complement strand
GCGTGCCGCGATCTTCGCCAGAAAGTGCAAGTGCCTTGGCGGCTTGGCTCATGACAACCCCTCCGATGATGGGATATGTCATGCTGACATAACTGAGATTAACTGTAAAGTTATATCGAGAACACTACACTAGTATCCCGGCAAATCGTCTAACGGAATACCCATGAGCAAAAAGATAATTCGTTGCGCCTGGGCTGGCGACACCAGCCTCACCTACATCGAATATCACGACAAAGAATGGGGCATTCCCGTGTGGGACGACCAGAGACAATTTGAATTCCTGATCCTCGAGGGTGCACAGGCGGGCCTAAGCTGGTCGACGATTCTGAACAAGCGTGAAGGCTACAGAAAAAACTTCGCAGATTTCGATGCGAATAAAGTAGCCCGATTCACACAGAAACGCATCGAAAAGATTCTCCAGGATCCTGGCATCGTCAGGAACAAGTTGAAAGTCGACTCAGTCGTCAACAACGCAAAGTTATTTCTCAAAGTGCAGGAAGAGTTTAACGGCTTCTGTAATTACATCTGGCAGTTTGTGGATGGCGAACCGAAACAGCACAAATTCCGCAAGGACTCGGACATCCCTGCGACATCGCCAGAATCCGACGCCATGAGCAAGGACCTGAAGAGGCGCGGCTTCAAATTCGTCGGCAGCACCATCATGTATGCACACATGCAGGCGACCGGCATGGTCAATGATCACGTCATGACCTGCTTTCGCTACAGGGAATGCAAGGCCCTGGCAAATAGCCGCTCGTAAATACTGCTTGGCCTTCGCAAATTACCCGCGGTCGGTGCTCGGGTGTAGCAAGGAGGGAAAGGATTAGAACTGCCGTTTTCTGGAGGCGTGTCACTAAAGATGAATGCTCACTGATCATTGACCCGTTTTTCATCACTGCAGGAGGATTGGGTACGCGGCAGGACTTCGCTCAGCCACGCCCCATGGCATCGATTTGATCATCGAGCGTGTCCTCGTTATCCCGCCTTGCCACACGGCTTAAGGCCCTGACCTTGGATTAAGACAACGCACCTGATGAAAATGCCGAAGCGATAGCGGGCAACGTCTTCAAGGCATGCGCACGCGGACCTTTTCCCGCGCGGCATTTAAGCCCAGGTCGCAGCGCCAGTGCAGCCACTCGGCACAGTTGGGGAAACCCATCAACAAAATCGCTGCGGACTAAGTGAGTGGCCCCAATTTCGCCCCAATTTCCCGTTCAAGCGGCCTTTACGTTAGGGTATCGGCATGTTGATGGTCATACGCACAATGGTGTCGATCAGGCTGCTTTTCTGGCTTGCCGCCTGCTTGTCAATACAGTCAGCTGCAGCGGAGCGTGATGTACTTGCGGTGCTCGGTGCGCGGGCGACCGAAGGGGCCGCGGCGGGTTACGTCGATGATGCGGTCTGTGGCAGGTGCCACGTGGAAAAGTACAAGAGTTACCAGGGCGTCGGGATGTCACAGTCCTTCAAGCGACCTGGCGCCGCAGCACTGATAGAGGACTTCGGGCGTGAGTACTACCACGAACCATTGCAACGTTATTACCAGATCTTCGAGCGCGATGAGGATCTAATATTTTGCCGCTTTCAGCGCGACAAGGACGGTGGCGTCATCAACGAAATCGAGATTCCCGTCGCCTGGGTCATGGGTTCGGGAAACCGCGCGCGCAGCTACCTGTATCAAACGGAATGGGGAGAGATGTTCATGCTCCCTATCGGCTGGTACTCGGAGGACAAGCGGTGGGGAATGTCGCCCGGCTTCGAGGCTGCCGATCAACCTGGTATCCACCGGCAGATAACGACCATGTGCATGTTCTGCCACAACGCCTTCCCGGAGGTGCCGGCAGGAAGCGACAACCACTGGTCCGTAGAGACATTCCCCCGCAGCCTGCCCGAGGGCACGGGTTGTCAGCGCTGTCATGGACCAGGAGCCAAGCACATCTCGTCGGTGTTAAGCGGCGAGGAGATTGCAACGATCCGTGATGCGATCACCAATCCCGGGCGTTTGTCCGCGGAGTTGCGGGATTCGGTCTGCTTCCAGTGTCATATGCTGCCCTCGCGGGTGCCCGGCGCTTCGGCACAGGCGTCTACTCCTTTCGACCCGGTCAAAAGCTTTCCGACTACATCGTGCACGTCGACATCGTCGAGCAAGGTGTGAATCGGGAAGACCGGTTTGAGATTAACCATCACGGATATCGGTTTTCCCAGAGCAGATGCTATCGGGAGAGCAAGGGTGAACTTGCCTGCATCAGTTGCCATGATCCCCATGTAAAACCCGAATCGACGGCGTTCCGCTTAAGCGTTGGCAAGGTGTGTACCGGTTGCCACGAGGACGCGGCCGATGCGCACGCCCCGGAAACGGACCTGTTCAGGCGGGGGGCCTGTGTGACCTGCCATATGCCGCGTCGACGGACCAGTGACGTGATTCACGTGACGATGACCGACCATCGCATTGCAAGGGGACCTTTTGATCTCGATGCATTGATCCAGCCCATGGAAAAGAACAACCTGGTCATTACAGCGGTCGGCCTACTCGAGCTTGGGGATCCGCCGGAGGGCAGCGAAGCCGATGCATATCGGGCCATCGCAGCGCTGAGATCCGGCCGCAATATGGAGGCGGCACAAGGCGAACTGGAGCGGGCCCTGCAGGATGTGCAGTTCCCGGGCAACGGTCCGTACGTCGATCTGGCCACATCGCAGTTCAATGCCGGGCAGTATCGCGCGTCCGAGACCACCGCACGCCGGATAATCGCAGGGGGTGAGAATCTGCGCCCGGCCTACACCGTGCTGGGAACATCGTTGCTGGCACAGGGGTAGCAGAAAGAGGCGATTCGCATGCTACAGCGGTCGATCGAGGCACAACCTCATCCGGAAGCACACTTCAATCTCGCCGCTGCCTATCTCGGGGTCGCCGACTATCAGCGCGCGGAGGTGCAGATCGACGCCGTAATTGCGCTGCGTCCCTACATGTCCGAGGCATGGCAATACAAAGCACGGCTGCTCGCTGCAAGAAACGAGCAAGTGCAGGCTCGCGACGCTTTTGTGCGCACATTGCAACTGCAGCCGCTTGACCTCCCGGTGTCCGGCGAACTTGTCGATCTGTTGCGCGCTTTGGGTGAGCCCGCGGAGGCAGAGCGCTACCTCGAGCTGGGGTTGCGCATGTCCCGGTTGCTTGCTGACCTGTAAGATTGCAGCCAGCAGTTTGCCTTGAATTGACGCTACTGTCGCAGAGCACGGTTGCTACTACCGCAATCGATGCCCGGTCTTATCTTGTCATGTCAAAGCCTGAGTGTAATGTGCAGTGAAATGCCTGCGGCCAGCGAGGCTTGTTTTCGCAAAGTTTTCTAGTTGATCAATGCATCATAGATTTGGAGCTCGTCAATTCGCGACCTCGAAACGGCATCGACAATTTTCTCGGCTTTCTGGTTCGCGATGTCGAGGCCATGTTGTCCGATAGTCCGCAAGAGCATATCGGATACTGATTCGTGGATTCCACACGTCGTCGAGAAAGGGCCACACATCGTTTGCATGAGTGCATCTTCGGCTGTGCAGTCCAGCCCTAACTGGCATGCAGCGACCAACCAACCATACGAGTCTTCTGACGTGTGCCGGGCGTGACGATAAAGGTCAGTCATCAGCATCACTGCCCAAGATCCCCAGTGGTCAGAGCAGACTCAATCACAGGTATTGCTGCGGGTTCTATCTTTTGGTTCGTAAGGTGAGACACGACTGTCATGATCAAGGCGGATGGCTGGCCATTTTCGGCAGCACTTTTTAACATACCGTCCCAGCCCTCGTACTTATCCCATGCGGCGTAAAGCGAGCCGCAATGATCCCATATACGTTCTGTCAGCGGGAAAAGGGCGGGGTCGTTATTCCCGGCGAATCCGGCCTGGACTTCGGCGATGTCTTTGCCCGCAAATCTCATCTTGTATAGGACACGGTATTCATAACTGTATGGACAATTAGTTGGTTCTCAGCGTCGCCGTCCATCGCTTTTGACCAATGCCTGAGCATCAATTCTGATCCTGTTCCGCTTCGCAGAATATCCCAAACTGCGGGCTTCGCGACTCTCGGTTGGGCGGTCAATTCCTCAGCGGGCCAATCTCGCTGTTCTGTGTTTTCCTGATCGTCAACCGGAGATTCCGAAACAATACCTGCGTCAATCTCTTGTTCGACTTCTTTGTCAGCCGCGTGTTGCGGCTCGCTGCCCATGTACAAGGCGACAAAACCGGCTACCAGCATGGCGCCAGCAGTGAATGTTCCTATGCGCGCGGTTTTCGACCGCCAGCGCGGGCTCCAAAAGATCAATTTACATCCCTTGAATAACAGCGATTAACAGTGATCAGTGTATTCTCCGCCAGGTATTTGCGAGATGCCAAGACAAAGGTTGGATCAGCTAAGCCCCGGCATATCGAAGCCCTTTTGCAAAAGCGAAGCAACCAGCGCACTACACTGATCATCTGCTAAAGCTACCAGTGGCGGACGTACTGTCCGCCACTGGGCATCATTGGAAAAGTGTCCGACCGTGGCCTTTAAAGCAGGAATCATTGGATACGCCATCGCGATATCACGAATCTCATCTAAATCCTTCTGCAAGGTTTCTGCCTGCGGTGACTGCCATTCCCGGTAAAGCCGGTCTATCGCTGCGGGATTGATATTCGCCGTTGCCGATATGCAGCCGGAGCCTCCGCCACGCATGTTTTGCAAAAGAAAGGTTTCGGCGCCGGCAAACACGCGAAAATCATCCCAGTGACGTTGCAGCATTGCGTTGGTGTTGTCCCAGTCGCCGGAGCTGTCTTTTACGCCCACCACGGTATCGGGATAGGCCTTGATCAATCGTTCGATCAGTGCCACGGATATGCCGACCTGCGAAACAGGGGGAATGTGATAGAGGTAAATGCGCAATGATGACTGGCCAACACGCTCGATGATCTCGGAAAAACTCGCGAACAGGCCGTCGTCGCTGACGCCTTTGTAATAGAAGGGTGGCAGCATCAGGGTGCCGGCACAGCCGAGATTGACTGCATGTTTCGTCAGTCTGACCGTATCCGTCAGCGCGCAACAGCCGGTTCCAGGCATCATCCGATTCGTATTGATGCCGGCATCTACCAGGTGATCGAGCAACACCATTTTTTCTTCAATGGAAAGAGAGTTTGCTTCGCTGTTGGTGCCGAAAACGGCCAGGCCCACATTCTGCGATAACAGCCACTGGCATTGCCGAATCAATCGATCGGGGTCGGGACTCAAGTCTTGGTTAAAGGGCGTGATAACCGGGCAAAGCACGCCCGACATTCGCTCGTTACTTACATTTGCCATTCTGTGAGTCTCCGGGCTGAGCGCCAAATGACAGTGACAAGAGAATGCGCAAGCGATATTTCTGAATATCGTCAAGCGGGCCCGAATCTTTTCGTAATGCGACTACAAAACCGCTGAAACCGGCAAGCCCGATGCTGATTTCAGCAATTGTCTGCAACGATTCGGGAATGTTCAAGAAACGCCCGCCTCGTTTGGAAACTCGTTGTCGATTGTCAGTTTTCGACGCTGATGACGGTAAGCGATACTAATCCGTCCGGCGTGTTGTGGGAGATGCCGCCGAGGTAAATCGTGTCCGGAGCGAGACCACTCCAGTTGACTGTGACGTCCTCTGTGGTGCCGGCATTGACGAATGCGGGACCGGTTGCCGTCATGTTGCCCTGGTCGTCGATGAGGCCGAATGCCCAGGCGAGAAGTGTGTAATTCGCTCCGGGACCGCCGGCTACGTTGTCGGTTTCAAAGCCATGAACGAAAACTGCGTACCTGCCAGCGCCAGGCAGAACGACGTCAAACCGCTCTTCTGAAGTTGGCCCACCGCTTTGTCCGATCTTCGTGCAGTTGACGCCGTCCGGACAGTAGTAGACGTACAGGTCGAGATCGTCATTGCCATCCGTTAGTGCGTCAAACAACGCGAAGCGCACGAAAAGTTGATCCGCAGGTACGTCGATCAGGTGCGCGGTCACGCCATTTGTCGTTCGGAATGTAAATGTCTTGTCGGGGTCCTCGTCAACGAAACCGTCGAGCACCAGCGGCAGGTTAAGACCGTGCACGCCGGGTGAATAGGTCCCGGTATAGCCGAAATCGACGGCAAATGTGATGCTGCCGCTGCCGCCGAAAGAGACAATATCGCCGGGTGCAGATATCGATATCGCTTGTATGGAAAGCACGCTGCGAACGGCATGGTCGTTGCTGACCCAGGTGAGGCTGCCGAAGCGATAGAAATCCAGGGGTCCGCTCACGTAGGTGAACGTAACATCGTAGGATGCCGATTGCCCGGGGGCCACGCTCAGGCTGGCTGGCGTCACCTGCACATCGATGCCGGGTGGCAGGACTAATTCGACATTGTAGGTTTCGCTAATGTCGGTAACGTTGGTGACGGTTCGCGAAACGGTGCGTGTGCTGGTCAACCCTGACACCGATATTGATGGCTGGTTGAGGTCAGCAGCCGCAAAGGAAAAACCGCTGGATTGCAGATCGTCGCAGCGTGCCTGGGTGATGCCTGGTGAGTCGACACCGCAGGAGAACGCATCGTATTCATCCGCTGAAACATCGTAGACCAGGCCCGGATCGTTGGCCTTGTTTGGATCTATGTGGCCGCTGCCGAAGTCGAAGGGTATCGACGGCGTGCTGCCGTCAGAGAGGGTTACGCTCTGATAGGCCGTCGTCATCAAGGCAGACTTGATGGTTGCCGGGCTCCAGTCAGGATGCCCCTGCTTGAGGAGCGCGGCAACGCCGGCGACATGCGGTGTGGACATCGAGGTGCCGGTGAGGAACGCAAAAAACTCGCCGGAAACAGAGTTAATGGCGTCCGGCGTGCTGCCGGCAAGAATATTGATGCCCGGCGCGGTGACGTCCGGCTTAAGGATGTCCGCGGCCGGTCCCGGTCCCCGCGACGAAAACGATCCCATGTTATTACCGGTGTCGGCTTCAGTCAGGAAAAAACTCTTGTCAAGAACGACATCGATGACCTGGCCGTTGTTGATTTCATCGAGGAACAGGTTGCCGTCCGCTGCTCCGACCATCAGTGCCGGAATATCTATGCCGATCGAGTCGCCGATCATGACGATCGGGTCGCCCGACAGGTTGAATACAACAACTGCAATTGCGCCTGCACTTTCCGCGTTCGCGACTTTCACATCAAAATTACAGCCGCCGCGTTGAATGAATGCGATATTTCCGGATACTTCGCTGCTGTTGATCAAGGGCTGGCAGGCGTCGAAGGTCGTACCCGTGGTGCCATCGTCTGTCGCGGTGTCGTCATCGTCGACCAGAACCAGCTGGCCCTCGATCGGATCACGATCAATTAACGGCAGCGTGAAGCTCGCTTCTTTCACCGCATACTTGCCGGCAATGGCTGGCGGTGAACTGACCTGCATGGCTTCCAGCGAATGCTGGCCGTCGCGGCTGGAGGCGCCGGTGGTAATGACCGCGGGATTGCCGGCAGGCGATGTAATCGTGTCGAAGTTGGGCCCTTCGTTGCCGGCGGCGACGACCGTCAATACACCAGCCTTGGCCGCAGCCATGAGTGCGATGTCATCGGGTGCTATGACTGTAAACAGCGAGCTGCCGACCGAATAATTGATAATATCCACGCCATCCGCCACGGCCATGTCGATAGCGTTTGCCAGGTCGGACGTATTGCAACTCGCACGCGTGGCATCAGGCCGCAGCCAGCAGGCTTTGTAAACAGCAACGCGGGCCTTGGGCGCAATACCCTCGACTCTGCCGAGAAACGTCCCGAATATTGATGCCTTGACACTGTTGCCCGCTGCGGTCGTTGCCGTATGTGTACCGTGACCATCCACATCCCGCGGCGAGAATATTTCGCCAGCGTCGATTGGGCCCGTCGCTTGCGCACCGTTAACAAAAAAACGCGCACCGATTATCTTGTTATTGCAATCAGTCTCCGCAAACTGCGGCCCAGTTTCACAAACGCCGTTCCAGTTTTCCGGGGGATCGAAAATCAAAACGTCTTCTTGCTTGTCGTAAATACGGCAAAGCCACCTGCCGAGCAATGATGCTTCGGCCCAGGCGCTCTGACATAGTGCCGGCCGATCGGCTTCACGCGTGTCCTGCAATGCCGGATGTTGTGGAGCGATACCGCTATCGATGATGCCGATCACAATTCCGTCGCCGTCGAGTCCCGGGGCGCCGCGCAAGCCAGTCGTCGGATCGAACAGCCCCAGGAAATCGGCACTGAAATTCGTGGTCAGCGGACGCACCTCGTCTTCCCAGATGCGCAGTACTTCCTGCATATGCGCAAATTTGTTGGCCTGCGCAGGGGTCATGCGCGCCGCGAATCCGTTGATCGTGTACCGGTAACTGTAAATCGGCTCGATGTTCGGACCGGCCTTTGCCATCAAATTCGCCTGTTCCGTTCCCAGGCGCCGCACATGAGACTGGATAGCGGCGTTGTTTTTATCGAAAGCTGGCAGCGACACGCTTCGTCCCGGCGCTGGTTTGCCGAGGGCATTCGTGGCAGAGGAAACGTGAAACTCGCTGGCTGAGGGTGTGCGCAGCTGAATGATATAAATTTTGGATCCGCCGTTCTCGTGTCCGCTGCCTGCAAGCCGGATGCCCGTCGCAGGACCAGCATCGCGCAATTGCGAATCAAAGTCGGCGGTTGCGGCGCCGGCTGCAAAAAATACAACGAGAATTGTCAGCCTGAATAGCTTCACGGAGATTCCAGCACGGCATCGCTCAAATTCAGAATGTCGTCTCAACCTGACGAATTCTGTCGATTTCAAGTAAAGAACCCGGTGTAAATCCCGGTTTTACAAGGAACTTACCACAATTTACAGGTGATGAGCCAGCCATTGGCAATATGCAGGAGCGGATTTATCGGCGAACCGGGTTTGAGCCATTCGCGGCGGGACGCCGCTCCTGCATATTCAGCCAGTCGCGGGCATGGAGGTAGTTTTCATACAGGTCGGCCTCCGGAGAACCCGGCTTCGGTTTCCAGCCGTACTCCCATCGTACACGTGGCGGGAGCGACATCAGGATCGACTCGGTGCGGCCCCCTGATTGCAGACCGAATAAGGTGCCGCGGTCGTAGATAAGATTAAACTCGACATATCGCCCGCGACGGTATAGCTGGAATTCCCGCTGGCGTTCACCGAACTTGTGTCCTTTGCGGGCCTTAACAATTGGCAGGTATGCAGGCAGAAACTGGTCGCCAACTGATTTTGTAAATTCAAACGATTGGTCAAAACCAAACTCGTTGAGGTCGTCGAAGAACAAACCGCCGATTCCGCGTGTTTCACCGCGGTGCTTCAGATAAAAATATTCGTCACACCACTTCTTGTACTTGTCATAAACGTCGTCGCCGAAAGGATCGCAGGCTTCTTTTGCTTTTCTGTGCCAGTGCAGCACGTCGTCATGAAACGGATAGCAGGGCGTCAAGTCGAAACCGCCGCCGAACCACCAGACCGGGTCATCGTCGCCGGAATTTGTCGAAAAGAATCTGAAATTGGCGTGTGTCGTCGGCACATACGGATTTTGTGGGTGTAATACCAGCGACACTCCCATCGCGCGGAAGCTGTGGCCGGCAAGCTCTGGTCGGCTCCCGGTCGCCGACGGTGGCAGCTCCTTACCGAAGACCAGTGAAAAGCCAACCCCGGCCTGTTCGAAGATCGCGCCATCAACCAGCACCCGGCTGTCGCCGCCACCGCCACCGGGCCTGTCCCAACGATCCTGACCGAACGTCGCCTTACCGTCGATATCTTCCAGTGAAGCGACAATCCTGGCCTGCAACGACCTTAGATAATCCTCGACAGCCTCGATGTTGATATCACTCATGCGCTTCTCAGGACCTTTCCACTGGCCAATTCACGAATTTCGGACGCGCCGGATGCCGGGCCGCATTCTCCGGGGACAATGTAGTCTACAAGAGCGCCGAAGTGGCGGCGAAGTACGAAAGCGTTTCGAGCCGGCGGTCGGCCGTGAATATTGGCACTCGTCGATACCAGCGCTGAATCAGCGGCATCACACAAGGCAGCCGCGATCGGGTGTGTGGTCAGGCGCACGGCCAGGCCGGCGTGCTCTCCACGAACCCAGTAAGGTGCTTCATCTGTCGCAGGGACTATCCAGGTAACGGGTTTGTCGCTGCTGGTCTTCAATATTGACGACCCTTCGGGCAGTTCGATCCAGCCATCGAGTTGTTCAATGTCAGTGGCAATAAGCACCAGACCCAGCGCCGGATCGCGATCCTTGATCGCCAGCACGCGGCAAACCGCTGCAAAATCGTCTGGCAGGCAGCCCAGTCCAAATACGCCCTCGGTCGGATAGGCGATAACACCACCGCTGCGCAGGATACGTGCGGCTCGTTTTAGTGGTTGAGAGTAGGCCATGCTCTGTTCAGGCCCGGGATTTCAGGTATCGCCGACGTCTGCTTGCACATCCATGACCGCTTTTTTCCTGCTGGTTTTTTTCTTTTTCGCCGTCTTCTTTTCTGCAGTTTTCTTCCTGGCTGCTTTTTTCGCGGTGGTCTTCTTTGCCGCCTTTTTCTTGCCACGTCGCCCGCGAACAGGCGCTGCTGCCAGCAATTCCTTGCACTCCTCGAGAGTCAGTGACTTGGGTTCACGGTCCTTCGGCACTCGTACGTTCTTGGTCTTGTCCGTAACGTATGGCCCATAGCGGCCGTTCAATACCTGGATGCCGTCGGCCTCGAAGTCCTGGATGATGCGCTCGGCATCCGCGATCTTCTTTTCTTCAATCAACTCGAGTGCCCGCGGGAGTTCGATCGTATACGGATCATCTTCACCGCGAATGGAAACGTACTTGTCGCCATAGCGTACATACGGGCCAAAACGCCCGACGCTGGCCGATACGGGGAGACCGTCAGTGGTTTCGCCGAGTGCGCGCGGTAACTTGAAGAGCTCGAGCGCATCCTCGAAGCTGATGTCAGTCATTTTCTGACCCGGCCGCAAACCGGCAAACTTCGGTTTCTCTTCATCGTCCTTGGTGCCGATTTGCACAAACGGCCCGAAGCGGCCCATGCGCACAGTAACCGGCTTGCCGCTCTTCGGATCGGTGCCGAGTTCACGTGCCTGAGCAACCTGCTCACGGGTTACGCTTTGTTCCTTGTCAATGACCAGCGCGGAAAACGGCTTCCAGAAGCGCTCGAGAAGCGGTACAAGCTCTTCTTCACCGAGGGAGATCGCATCAAGATCGTCTTCCAGGCGCGCGGTAAAATCATAGTCGACGTACTGCGTGAAATGTTCTGTCAGAAAACCGGTGACGATTCTGCCGATGTCGGTAGGAATGAATCGTTTGCCATCCATCTCGACGTATTCACGGTTCTTAAGCGTGACAATAATGCTGGCGTAAGTTGACGGCCTGCCGATGCCGTACTCCTCAAGCGTCTTGACGAGGCTTGCTTCCGTGAATCTTGGTGGAGGCTCTGTGAAATGCTGTTCCGGCCGTAGTTCGTCCATGTCGATGACATCGCCTTCGGCGATCATCGGCAGAAGGCGATCATCGTCATCATCCTGCGAGTCATCCCTGCCTTCCTGGTAGACCGCTATGAAACCGGCTTCCACCAGCACCGACCCGTTGGCGCGAAAACGATGTCCCTGTGGGTTGTCGGGTCCCGCCGCGAATTCGAGTGCGACAGTGTCGAATACTGCGGGCACCATCTGACAGGCCATCGTGCGCTGCCATATCAGCGTGTAGAGTCGCAGCTGATCCTTATTGAGTATGCCCTTCAGGGAGTCCGGTGTGCGTGCGACAGACGTCGGCCGAATCGCTTCGTGCGCTTCCTGCGCGTTTTTCGTCTTCGTTTTATAGGTGAGCGGTTTTGCCGGTACATTCTCCGCACCGTAGCGCTCCTTAATGACGTCACGGATTTCGGCGACCGCAACCTCCGCAAGTGTGACGGAATCGGTTCGCATGTAGCTGATGAGACCGACGTTGCCCTCATCCCCCAAATCAATGCCTTCGTAAAGACGTTGTGCGACGCGCATGGTCCACTGAGTGTTGAACCCGAGTTTGCGCGACGATTCCTGCTGCAATGTGGACGTTGTGAATGGTGCTGGCGGATTGCGGCGCCGTTGCTTCTTGTCAACACTGACCGTGGTTAATTTGCCGCCGGCTGCCTCAAGAATGGTTTTCTCGACCTCGCGTGCCGACTCCTCATTTTCGAAGCTGAACTGTTCGACCTTGTCGCCCTTGTAGCGAACCAGTCGCGATACAAAAGGCTGGCTTTCTTTACTGACATCGGCCTCGATGGTCCAGTACTCCCGCGCATCGAATGCCTCAATCTCGAGCTCTCTCTCTACAATCATGCGCAACGCAGGGCTTTGCACACGTCCGGCGGACAAGCCGCGCTGGACTTTTTTCCACAGCAGTGGCGAAAGGTTGAAGCCGACGAGGTAGTCGAGTGCTCTGCGCGCCTGCTGGGCGCTTACGAGCTCGCTCGATATGCTACGCGGATTGTCTATCGCCTCTTTGACCGCGTTCTCGGTTATTTCATGAAATATGATGCGATACACCGGCTTCCCGCAGAGCGCGTTCTGCTCTTTCAGCAATTCCGTCAAATGCCAGGAAATCGCCTCGCCCTCTCTGTCCGGGTCAGTTGCGAGATAGAGTGCATCGGCCTTCTTGAGCGCCTTGATGATTGCGTCGACGTGTTTCTGGTTTTTCTCGATGACCTGGTACTTCATCGCGAAACCGTTTTCGGTGTCGACCGCGCCTTCTTTGGGCACGAGGTCACGAACATGACCGTATGAGGCCATGACTTCGAAGTCCTTGCCAAGGTACTTGCTGATGGTCTTGGCCTTGGCAGGTGACTCGACGATTACCAGATTTCGCGACATTCCAGCTGAAGTTTCCGTTGATTAGGTCCAGAAAAGCAAAACCGCGGACGATGCCGCGGTTGAATTACATGCTTGCAGGCGATGTGTCAAGAAAAACGTATTCGCCGACAGTCAACTATCCTGACATCCCGTGCTCAGTGAATGGCCATTTCACCCTCGTCAAAGACAAGATCTTCCATCCGAGCATAAGCCACTTCCTGACCCGGCTGACTGAACAAAACCATCAAAACAACCCACTTTATCTGCTCGACATTGATATCCGGAGTTTCAAGCGCCAGCAAGCGATCGATGAGAATTTCGCGCTGCGGCGGCGACAGAATGCCGATCTGTTCGAGGTAGGTAATAAAGCCACGGCATGCTGCATTCAGCCGGTCGTTCTCGGTATCGTTATAGATGCGAGTGCCGTGTGCAGATTGCGGGCTGTAGTTGTGGCCTTCGTGGCCGTTGGTCAGCCCGTCGAGCCAGTCCAGTGCGCGATCAATTTCGCTGCCGCCGAATCCCGCACGGGATAATTCATCACGCAGCTCGCTTTGATCCGGTTCCGGCTCTTCCTCAGCGTCGACGTAGGTCTCAAACAGATACATCAAAACATCAAGTACATTTTCTTTCATGCCTGGAGCGTCTCCCTGTTAGCGACTTTCCAGTTATGGTTGCCTGTTAATGATCGGATGCTTGCAGTTTTGAGTAACAGCCACCGGCCTGCACCTGAATTTTTCCCTCAAGCTCCAGGATAAGCAGCATGGAGGAAACCTGATCGATCGTCAATCCGGAATTTTCGGCGAGCTGATCTGCGCTTGCCGGGTCATAACTTAATGCGGAAAGCAACACCTGGTATTCGGTATCGTGTTGCGCAGCCGCTGCCGTTTCAACCGCTGGTAACTCTGCATTTTGCATAAGATGTCCGACCAGCGGACCCAGCTCGCTCACGATGTCGTCGGCGCTTTCGACCAGTTTTGCGCCTTGCCTGATAAGCTGGTGACAGCCGTGGGACAGTGGATTATGTATCGAGCCGGGGATAGCGAAAATTTCGCGACCCTGCTCAGCAGCGAGGCGCGCGCTAATTAGCGAACCGCTACGCCTGGCAGCCTCTACGACCAGGGTACCGAGACTGAGACCACTGATCAGCCGGTTGCGCTGCGGAAAGTGTTCGCGGCGTGGCGGGCTACCGAGCGGATATTCCGAACACAGCGCGCCCTCTTCTGCGATGCGATGTGCAAGTTCGCGGTTTGCGGCTGGATAAACTCTATCGATGCCGTGACCGAGGAACGCGACGGTCTTCGCACCGGCATCCAGCGCCCCCTCATGCGCGGCCGTGTCGATACCTTGGGCCAGACCACTGACAATGCAAAAACCGGATCGCGCCAGGTGCCTGGAGAATGCGTACGCATTCTGTACGCCGCCCCTGGTCGGATTTCGGCTGCCGACGATCGCCAGCGCCGGAAGATGTAGCGCGTCGATGTTGCCAACCACATATAAAAGGGTCGGCGGGCCAGGAATCTGCCGCAGCAGCTCCGGGATATCACCTGACTCCGAATCAATAAGGTGGTGATTCGGCGCGGCTAGCCATGCAGAAACTTTTTTGTCTGTATCCACTTTCCAGAAACCGCTACGGCCTCTTCGGAACTCGCCTGTAGGAGCTCGCCCCGGCGAGCGATTAAAGCCTGATCGCCCGCCGGGGCGGGCTCCTACGATATTATTACCTCATGAAAACTTATGCGTGACTAAATCTGCCGGCTGGCATTAAAAAAGGGCCGGCGCCTGATCGGCCGCCGGCCCTTACTGAATTGCTGCTGTCAGATCGGGTTGCGGACTGCGTCGAGTACGTGGATGTCGCTCGTCGCTTCCATCACGAGGGCATAGCCGATGCGGTCATAAACCTTGAAGATCATGATCGTGCCCGCCTGCTCGTCCGGCAGGGTCACGGACTCGCCACCCATCATGCGACTAGCCGAGCCCAGGAAAGAGCTGCCCGCAAAGCGATCGCGAATTACCTCACCAGCCTGGAACACGCTCAGCACGTCTCCCGGGGCGAGGCCGTGGCGCGCACCGCGGTTCAGGACCACAACCTGGTACTGGCCGATAAGGGCAACGCCATCAACGACCGAGATGATCCTGCCTTCAATGTTGAGATCCGGTGATTTCGGGAAGAAATTCAGCGGAATATCCACTGTTTCCGGTATCAGGCGATCACCCGCGAGGGCCTCGCGGTTGGTGTCCGTCAGCGCGATCGTCGCCGGATCGCCACCCCGGGACTGTGCGCCTACGCCGACATAAATGCCATGGTAACCGAGGAGGGCATTATCGTCGGGATCTCTGAGCTCATCACCGATATGCACGATGCTGAATCGCGTCCCGTTTGGTGAGGGTTGGCCACCACGGATGTAAATGTCGTTGCCAGCGGAGGCCATCAGGTGATCGCCGCGGGTTGCGAGAATGTACGGCAGCTGATCGATCTGGCTCTTTTCAAGAACCAGACCTTTCGACAGAAAGGCTGCGATCCGCTCGTAGGGAATGCTGGCAATCGCCTCGGACAGCGGCGTTACCCGTGCCGAGGGTGAAAGCCGATAGGTCGATGCGCGGATGTTCGTGATGCGCTGCTGGCCGTCAATCGTAACCAGGGCAAGGACGTCGCCCGGGTAGATAAGGTGCGGGTTCGCAACCTGCGGGTTTACGTACCAGACCTCTGGCCAGTACCAGGGATCGCGCAGAAACGTGGCAGCAATGCCCCAGAGCGTGTCGCCGATCTGCACGGTGTACTCCTCAGGAGCACCGGCGGCCAGCGGTACGGCCTGGCTGATGAGCACCATGTTCGGCTCATTCTGAGCGGGCTGCCCGCTGGCGCCCGAATCCATGGACGACGGCCCACCCGGCGTGGCAGATCTTGTCGCTGCCGGCGCCGGCGCATCGCGATCATCCGCGCCAAACGGGTTTAGTTTGCTCATCGTGCTGCAGCCGGCCATAGTGGCGACCAGCGCAATAAGGGCCAGCTTAAGACTGGTCTTCAGGCGGTTTTTGTCAGGAGACATAATCGACGGGTGCTCCATCATCGTAGTGTGTGCCTGCCCGCTGGCAAGCGTTGCTATAATATGTCGTGTCGACGCCCTTCAGGCTGCCAAACGCGTCACAATTCCGGCTCAAAACAGGGTTTGGCGGTCCGCATGTCACACGGTATTGTCCGCTATCTTATTCAATAAAGTCAAAAATTTAGGTGCAATTTTTAGAAACTCACGCGAGTTTTGGCTGCAGCGATAATGGCAATACTGAGAATCCTTGAATTTCCCGACCCGCGGCTCCGAAAAAAGGCCGTCCCGGTTGAGGTTGTAGACGACTCGCTCAGGCAGCTGATCGACGACATGTTCGAGACGATGTACGAAGCACCGGGCATCGGCCTGGCTGCTACCCAGGTGGATGTGCACCGGCGGTTGCTGGTCGCGGACGTGGCCCAGGAGAAAGATGAGCCTCACGTGCTGATCAACCCGGAGATTCTGGAGAAAGACGGCTCCGCGGTCACCGAGGAGGGTTGCCTGTCGGTGCCTGGCTATTACGAAGAAATTGAACGCGCCGAGCACATCAAAGTGCGCTACCTGGATCGCGACGGCAATGAGCAGGAAAACGAATTCGAGGGTTTACTCGCCGTTTGCGTGCAACACGAAGTGGATCATCTCGAGGGCAGACTGTTCATCGATTACCTGTCGGAAGTCAAACGTCAGCGAATTCGCAAGCGCCTTGCGAAGGACCGTCGCCAACATCGGGAGTCGGCTGCGATTCTCTGATCGCCCGATTGACCCGAAGCAAACGCATGAGCGCTGCAAAACTTTTGTTTGCCGGCACACCGGATTTCGCACTTGAATCACTGCGGGCGCTGCACAAGGCAGGCTCAATACCTGCCGCCGTACTCACACAGCCGGATCGGCCGGCCGGGCGTGGCAGACAAGTGACTGAAAGTCCGGTCAAGCAATTCGCGGTTAAGCATGACATTCCGGTCTGGCAGCCGGAGACGCTTAAAGATAACGATGTCATTGCGCAGGTGTCACAGGCCAAACCTGACCTCATTATTGTCGCAGCTTACGGATTGCTGTTTCCCCAGGCGGTTCTCGACATACCCGTTCGTGGTTGCGTGAATGTTCACGCGTCCCTTCTGCCACTCTGGCGCGGTGCTGCGCCGATACAGGCAGCAATTCTTGCAGGTGATGCGGAAACCGGCATCACCCTGATGCAAATGGAGGCCGGACTGGACAGTGGTCCGGTACTGGCAAGTGCCGCCATCGCAATCCGTGCTGTGGAGACTGCAGGCGAGTTACATGATCGCCTGGCCGCCCTCGGTGGCGAGCTGCTGGTGCAGAAGATCGGTGAGCTCCTCGAGGGCAAGCTCGAGGCAATTCCCCAGCACAATGCGCGGGCCAGCTATGCCGGCAAATTTCGCAGGCAGGATGCAGCGATCGACTGGAGTCTTACTGCGCAGCAAATCTCGCGGACAATCAGGGCCTATGACCCGGCGCCCGGGGCCAGCTTCAATCTGGACGGCGAAATCATCAAGTGCTGGAAAGCCGAGCCGGTTGACGGTGACGAGGGACGACCCGGCACGATATTGTCAGCAGGCAAAGACGGCATCGTCGTCGCCTGTGCCGGGGGGGCGTTACGGCTCACCGAAATACAGCGTCCGGGCCGCCGGCGTGTCACGGCAGCGGAGTTTGCCGGACACAGCAAGCTTGGCGGCAAGCGCCTGCATTGAGGGCCTGTGAACGAGATCAAATGGGGTGCGCGCCTGCGGGCAGAAGCGGCAAAAGCGGTTGACGCTGTCGTTGCACAGGGTCGCTCGCTGGATGCCGTTCTTGGTGAGCTTGATGAGCAAATTAACCCTGCTGATCGGCCGCTGTTCAAAATGTTGTGTTACGGAACACTGCGCCATCATTTTCGTTTGCGCGCAGACCTCAGGAATCTGCTGGAGCGGCCGCTGAAGGCGCGCGCCAGCGTAATTGAGTCTCTGCTTGCCGTTGGACTGTTCCAGTTAAGCGATACGCGCATACCGGATCATGCGGCAGTCTCAATGACCGTCGAGGCAGCCAGGCTCCTGCGCCACCCCAAGTACGCAGGACTGGTTAATGCGGTACTGCGTAATTTCCTGCGGAAAGACATCGGGCTTGAGGAGGCCGGCGACGATGAATGCCGGTTCAATCACCCGGCGTGGTTTATCGATCAGTTGCGCGAGGACTGGCCCGATGACTGGCAGCAAATTCTCGACGCCAATAACGACAGGGCGCCGATGTGGCTGCGGGTTAACCAGAAACGCGCAACCACAGGGGATTACATCGATCGGCTGGGTGAGGCCGCTGATGGCCACCGCTTGTTGCCCGGATTTATTCACGCAATTCGCCTGGCCGAGCCGCTAGCCGTCGCCGAGCTGCCGGGCTTCGCCGAGGGTGATGTCTCGGTCCAGGACGCGGCAGCGCAGATCGCAGCACCCTGGCTATTGATGCACGGCGGCCTGCGGATACTCGATGCCTGCGCGGCCCCCGGAGGAAAAACAGGGCATTTGCTGGAACTGGCCAGCCTGCAGAGCACCCTGACTGCCATCGAACTGGACACGGAGCGACTCGCCGGCATTCACGAGAATCTTGAGCGGCTCAGGCTGAATGCAACCGTACTGGCAGCTGACGCATCAAAACCCAAAGAGTGGTGGGACGGTAAGCCCTTCGACCGGATTCTTCTGGATGCACCCTGTTCGGCCAGCGGCGTTATTCGCCGGCACCCTGACATCAAGCTGCTGCGCAGGGAGACGGACATCAAGGCGCTGGCCAGCCGGCAGACGGCGATGCTGGAGGCGCTGTGGCCGCTCCTGGAGCCGTCCGGGCGGCTTCTGTACGTTACCTGTTCGGTGCTGGCGGCCGAGAATGACGCCATTGTCGGTGATTTTCTGGCGCGCCACCGCGATGCCCGCGAAGACCGAGTGTTGCCAAATTACAACATCCGCGATCTAATGGTCGAGAAGACATGCGGTTTCCAGGTATTGCCTGGGAATCAGGGCCTTGATGGTTTCTACTTCGCCTGTCTTGAGAGGACGTCCCAATAACAGCCAGTAATACGGACGACAACATGAGCGACCACCGGACATTTGCATTGAAGTTCCTGCTGCTGGCGGCGTGTGCGTCGGCAGTGGTGCTCACGAGCGTGCGTGCGCAACTCGAGCTTCCGCGCGAAGGATTCTTTGATGTCCGCTCAGCCTCCACGACGATGATCGCAGGCGTGCATGAGCTCGAAGCGCGACTACAACTTATTCTGAGCGCCGAGGCGCTGGATGCGCTGAACAGCGGCGTACCACTGACAATCGAGCTCAACCTTGAGGTTATCCGGGTGCGCCGTCTGTGGCTGGATGATGTTGAAGCGGAGCTCACTGTTACCTACGAGCTCGAATACCGGCCTCTCAGTCAGCGATACATCGTCCGCAATCTCAATCGCGGGGACGAGAATTCATTCTCGACGCTTTATTCGGCGCTAAATAACCTCGGGCGCATCCAGGGCTTGCCTGTTATCGATGATGCGCTGCTGGCTCCCGGCAGTGCCTATCGCATGCGTTTGCGAGCACTTTTGAGCACACGTCAATATCCGGCGCCACTGCGCATCCTGTTTTTCTGGCGCAGCCAATGGCAACTAAAGAGTGACTGGTACGAGTGGATTCTCGAACGATAAAAAGAACAGCGATCGGTGCAGCCGGCGCCATCGGCGTCGGGTTGTCACTCGTGGCGCTCTTCCTGCTCGCTCAAACGGCGCAGAATTCCGCCGAATTCGACCGGCTGCACATCATCATTCTGCTGATCAATGTTGCCGGTGTCGTGGTGTTGTTTGCGTTGCTGGTCGGCAATCTCGCCCGATTGTTGCGCGATTACCGGAACCATGTCCCGGGCTCGAAACTGAAAGCGCGCATGGTGGGAATGTTCGTCGGTCTTGCCGTACTGCCGTTGCTGGTGGTGTTTTATTTCTCCATACAATTCATCAATCGCGGCATCGATACCTGGTTCAGCGTCGAGGTCGAGGCTGGTTTTGATGACGCGCTTGAGCTCAGCCGGGCGGCCCTGGAAATGCAAAAGCGTGAGCGGCTCGAAATTACGGCCCGCATTTCAAATCGATTGCAAAATGTCAGTGCGCGGCAATTGATTTTCGAACTGAGCACGTTGCGAAGAGAGTCCGGCGCCGATGAAATTTCGATCTTCGGTCGCAATAACCACATCATCGCGACGAGTTCTAATCGATCCGCCGGCAGTCTGCCGAGACCGTTGAGTGACGAGGTGCTACTGCAGATCCGTCAGAATCGGCCCTTCGTGAGCCTTGATCCGACGGCGCGCGGCGGCTACCAGATACGAACTGCTGTCCGCTTCGGCAGCGTTGGTCGTCCGGACCTTGCCGGCGTACTCCAGGCGCACTTTCCGGTACCGGAGCGGCTGGCGAGTATGGCGAACAACGTCGGCGAGGCCTACAGCGACTACAAACGCCTGGTCTACCTCAGGGAACCGTTGAAGCGAGCCTTCTCACTCACGTTGACGGTCGTGCTGCTGCTGTCGTTGCTCGCATCCATCTACGGTGCATTCATTTTGTCACAAAGAATTGTTGCGCCGATTCAGGACCTGGTCGCGGGAACGCAAGCTGTCGCGAAAGGCGATTTCGACACCAGGCTGCCTATACCATCACGCGATGAGATCGGTTTTCTGGTCAGTTCCTTCAATGATATGACGCAACGGCTGTCTTCGGCCAGGCGGGAGGCCAGCCAAAGTCAGGCGCAGGTTGAAGCGGAACGCGCTAACCTCGAAGTCATACTGGCTCGTCTTTCGACCGGCGTCGTGGCGCTCGAATCGGATCTCAGGATACGCACAGCGAACCAGGCATCCGGTGCAATTCTCAATGTCGATCTCGAAAATCACATCGGCGAATACCTGCCGGATGTTGCCAAAGGCCAGCCGCTGCTGGAGCAGTTCGTGGACGTCGCACAGGTGCACCTGAATGCCGGTGAAACCGAGTGGCGCGAGCAAATCGTTTTGCGCGGCGAAGTTGGGCGCCGCGTCCTGACCTGCGCGTGCACGGCATTGCCCGGCGATGAAGACCACGCCGCGGGGATTGTGGTCGTATTTGACGACATCACCGCGCTGTTGCAGGCGCAGCGTGATGCAGCCTGGGGGGAGGTCGCACGGCGGCTTGCGCATGAGATCAAGAACCCGTTGACGCCAATTCGGCTTTCCGCGGAAAGATTGCGCCGGAAATACCTCAAGACGCTATCTGATGATGACGCGCAGGTCCTTGATCGTGCGACGCATACGATCGTGCAGCAAGTAGAGGCCATGAAGGAAATGGTCAACGCGTTCAGTGACTATGCGCGTGCGCCGGATATTAATCTCAACCTGTTCAGTATCGACAAACTCGCGCACGAAGTGGTCGACCTTTACCGCGCGCAGGAAAGTGGTATCGAGATTATTCTCAAGACAGATTCCGACCTGCCGGAAGTCGAGGCCGACGTCGGGCGAATCAGACAAATTCTGCACAACCTCATCCGCAACGCAACCGAAGCACTTGAGAATTCAAGCGGCGGACGTATTGAGGTTTCGGTCAGCGCTACCGAGGTGCACGAAGTCGATGTCGTGGAAATTGTCGTTGCAGACAATGGTCCTGGATTCAAGATGGGCTCGATGAGCCAGGTCTTTGATCCCTACGTAACAACAAAGCCGAAAGGCACCGGACTTGGCCTCGCAATCGTCAAGAAACACGTGGAAGAACATCTGGGAACGATTGAAGCGGCAAACCGCGAAAAAGGTGGCGCGGAGATTCGTATTCAGTTGCCGATTGATGAGGCTGCACGCGAAAAAATGTTAATGAAACTGCCGGGTCGAGCAGATATACAAAGGGAGAGACCATGAGCACATCACACGTGCTGGTCGTTGATGATGAAGGCGATATTCGCACCTTGATCGACGAAATTCTGTCGGAGGAGGGGTACCAGGTGACGGTTGCGGCTGATGCCGCCGAGGCGCGCTCCGCCCGTGACCACGATAAATTCGACCTGGTGTTGCTCGACATCTGGATGCCCGATACTGATGGCATCAGTTTGTTGCGTGAATGGTCGGAACCCGGAGACCTTGAGTGTCCGGTCGTCATGATGTCAGGTCATGGCACCGTCGATACGGCCGTCGAGGCGACTCGCCTCGGCGCATTCGATTTTGTCGAAAAACCCCTGTCTCTCGCGAAACTGTTGCGCACAGTAGAGCGCGCGCTGGAAGCGTCCAGGAAACAGACTGGCCCGGCGCGTAGTTTATTTCCATTATTGCTGACCCCGGTCGGGCGCAGCCCGTTGATGAAGAATCTGCGAGAGAATGTGCAACAAATCGCCGATTATGATTCGCCAGTGCTTCTGAGCGGCGAACCAGGCACCGGGAGGGGTGCATTTGCACGCTACATCCACGCCCTGAGTCCCCGTGCCGACGCACCGCTGGTTAAGCTGCTTGCTGCGTCACTGACAGACAGCAATGCTGAAGAGCAGTTGCTCGGCAGCGAACAAGGGGGTGACGTACACAGTGGCTATTTCGAACGCGCCAAGAATGGCACGTTGATCATCGATGAATTAACGGATCTCTGCGACCAGGCGCAAAAACTCATTCTCAGCGTTCTGGAACAGGGAGAATTCATTCGATCCGGCGGACATGAACCAGTAAAGTTGCAGGCCAGGGTCCTGGCGACTGTCAAGGCTGATTATCCGAACGCGATTGACAGCGGCAAACTTCGCCGGGAGCTTATTTCGAATCTGAATATACTGAGTTTGCATGTGCCGCCATTACGTGAGTACGCTGAAGACGTGCCGGAGCTTCTCAGCTATTACGTCGACAAACTGATCGACAGCGAAGGCCTGTCGTTCCGCCGCTTCAGCGTTGCGGCGCAAAACCGGCTTCGCAACTATCCCTGGCCTGACAATGTCAGGGAACTGAAAAATCTTGTGCGCCGTCTGCTGCTTACCGGTTCGGAAGAGGAAATCACGCTCGATGAAATTGAAAAGGAGATCATCGGTGCGGCGGATTCCAGGGAGCCGCTGGTCAAGCAGGATCTGCTGTCATTGCCGTTGAGAGAAGCGCGCGAGCAGTTCGAACGCGCCTATCTGCAACAGCAGCTTGTTCTGTGTGACGGCAAAGTTGGCAAATTGGCGCAGCGTGTTGGCATGGAGCGCACACACCTGTATCGAAAACTCAGATCGCTGGGTGTGGATTTTCGCTCGGTGTCAGCGTCCAACGACTAAATAATCGCTCGCTGGGGCGGGCTCCTACAGATTAATGCAATGCTAATCAGCAACTTGTAGGAGCTCTTCCTAAGCGGGCGATTTTCACATGGCTAATGTGTGGAGGCTGCCAGCGCCTCATCCAGCATCGCGATCAATTGCTCGCGATCGTAACTGTATTCGTGTCCCTCATTTAGCTGCACCAGCTCCTCGATCGCTTTCTTGATCGTGATCTCCGCCTCACGCTGATTCGGCACAACCATGTAACGACGCTTCGGATTGTCGTCGAAAAGTGCATGTAGAAAAGCCGCCGAAACTTCATCCGGTTGCTTGAGTCGAGACCGGTCGGACGGTCCGTCCATCAGTTGTTGAAGCTCTTCCTCGAAGAGTGAACCCTCGGGCGTCTGGCCGCGCCGTTGCATACGGTTACGCATGGTGTCCATGATCGCTGAGTTGTAGTTGCCTGGTTCCACCACGCTTACCCGCACACCGAATTTTTCCATTTCGCCAGCCAGCGAATCGGTAAAGGCTTCGACACCGTGTTTACTCATGCTATAGGGACCTATAAACGTACCGGACAAGATTCCGGAGATCGATCCCGTCGTCGTTATACGACCCTGGCTTTCTATAATCAGTGGTGCAAATGCTTTGGTCACCCGGTAGGGCCCAAACAGGTTGACATCCATCTGGAATTGCATGTCATCTTCGTCGACCTCAATCATCGCTCCGGCCACAACGACTCCGGCATTGTTGACCAGTCCGTACAGGCCCCTGTCGCCCTTCCTGACCGTTTCGACGGCGGCATCGATCTGTTCCTGAATGGTGACGTCGAGCCGAATGGCCTGGATGTTCTCGATGGCGTTTAGCTCGTCGAGATCAGCCTGTTTCCGTGCGCCCGCGTAAACGAAGTGACCCTCGGAAGCTAGTGTCTCCGCCAGGTTTCTGCCAATACCGGTACTCGCTCCGGTTACGAGGATTGCTTTTTGTTCGCTACCGTCATCGGCGTACGCGACACCGTGTGGGAGGCAAAGAAAGATGCAAAGAAAAAAGCTGCACAAAAGATTACGCATCGAAACTCCCCTTTACTCTTATAATTTTCTTTATGTCTTGGGCCCGCTCCAGAAGTCGGCGTTCTTGATGCCGAGCGCCTCCGGATCGAAGGTGTAAGTCTCGACCCCTGCCTTGCGCTGCGCTTCGTAGTCTTTCAACGCCTTGAGCGCGGCATTGCCCATGAAAAACAAGATGAGAATGGCAATGATGTTGAGCCACGCCATGATTCCGACACCAATGTCACCCAGGCCCCAGGCAAGGCTCGCGGTCCTGATGGCGCCGTAGAACACGGACGCCATTATGGCGATTTTCAGGAACAGCATTTCGCCGGGAAAACGGAAGAATCGCCGCAGGTAGGCAACGTTGGTCTCCGCGATGTAGTAATACGCGAGAATGGTCGTAAAAGCGAAAAAGAACAGCGCCACCGCGACGAAGGGTTTGCCGATTCCTGGCACGACACTGTCGACCGCGAGTTGCGTGAAGGCGGGACTGTTTGCATCGGTGGCGGCCGGCAGGTTCTGGATGATGAAACCACCATCACCGCCATGCACATTGTAGGCGCCAGTGATCAGAATAATGAACGCCGTTGCAGAACAGATAAACAGTGTATCGACGTAAACGGAGAAGGCCTGCACCAGCCCTTGCTGCGCCGGATGTTGTACTTCCGAGGCAGCAGCGGCATGGGGGCCGGTACCTTGCCCGGCTTCGTTCGAGTACACGCCCCGTTTTACGCCCCAGCCAACCGCGCCGCCTATTCCAGCCATCGGGCTGAACGCATCATTGAAAATCAGGGCAATGACACCGGGGAGTTGAGAGATATTCATCGCTATGATGCCGACGGCCGTGATTACGTAGGCCAGGCCCATAAAAGGAACAACGAACTGCGTTACGTGCGCAATTCTCTTCACGCCGCCGAAAATAATAAATCCGAAGAT
>SMWE01000149.1 GCA_004357475.1 Gammaproteobacteria bacterium | reverse complement strand
GAAAATGCTGGTGCACCGTAGCCGCTGGCGCTGGGGACTATCCGGTGGGTTAATTGGCGTCTATCTCGCTTATTGCCTGGTGGGCGTCTATTTTGCGGACGCCTTCGGCCGTCCTTTCCTGGGCTCGTCGATACCCTGGGGTATCGCGTTGGGATATCTGATCATCGCACTTTCGGTTGGCCTGTCCATGCTCTACATTCGAGTCGTCGGCCGGATGCTGGCAACGCCGTTCGGCGAACGGGGATCCGGCCAGTGATCGGCTCCGGTCCGAATATCACGGCGATCCTTATATTTGTCGCTTTCGTAGCTGCCAGTCTGGGTATCACGTGGTGGGCGGCGAAGCGCACGCATTCAACGGGTGATTTTTATACAGCGGGAGGCAAGATTACCGGCATGCAGAACGGCTTCGCGCTGGCGGGTGACTTCATGTCCGCCGCGAGCTTTCTCGGCATCACCGGGCTCATATTCATCGGTGGATCCGACGCGCTGTTATTCGTAGTCGGCATAGTGGTCAGCTGGGCATTTATCCTGTTCGCGTTTGCCGATCGCATGCGAAATCTGGGGCGCTACACTTTCGCGGATGTCGTTGCCTACCGTTTGCAGCCGGAGCGTCTGCGGATGTTGGCAGCTGCGGGAACGCTCGCAGTTGCCATTCCCTATCTCATCGCGCAGATGGTCGGTGCAGGTTCCCTGATTGAGACGCTATTCGGATTGCCCTATTTTGTCGCGGTGCTGATCGTTGGCGGACTGATGACAATCTATGTCGCGTTCGGCGGCATGCTCGCAACGACCTGGGTGCAGGTCATCAAGGCCGTATTGCTCCTGGCGGGTGTGACCGCGCTGTTCGTGATGGCGATGGCACAGTTCGGATTCGATATCGGTGCGATGTTCGCGAAGGCTGCAGAAGTGCATCCCCGTGGCCGGCTGATTTTGCGGCCAGGCGGCCTTTACGATGACCCCATCAGCGTCCTGTCCATTGCACTGGCATTCGTATGTGGCACGGCAGGCTTGCCGCATATTCTCATGCGTTTTTTTACCGTCCCCGATGCTGCTACGGCACGCCGCTCAATCGGCTACGCGGTCGTTTTCATCGGATATTTTCAGGCATTGATTGTGGTGGTCGGATTTGCTGCGATCGCCCTGCTTGTCGGGCAGGCCGAGTATGTCGATGAGTCTGGTCGCATTGCGGGGGCCGCAAACATGGTCTCGGTATATCTGGCAAGAGTAGTCGGTGGTGAGATCTTCTACGGACTGATTGCGGCGGTCGCGTTTGCGACCATCCTGGCCGTCGTCGCAGGTATCCTGCTGTCAGCATCTGCCGCCGTTGCACATGACCTTTACGCCAAGGTGATTCGCCGCGGCGAGATTTCGGATCAGGCCGAGATGATCGTGTCGCGAGCAGCCACCGTTGTTCTGGGCGCAGTTACGATCGGCTTGAGCTTGTGGTTCAGAAACATAAACGTTGGCGTATTGGCAACGATTGCGCTGGCAGTTGCCGCGAGCGTGAATTTCCCGGTCATTTTCCTGGCCTTGTTCTGGAAGAACCTGACGACACGCGGCGCAGTCGCAGGCGGTGCGACGGGGTTAATCGTTGTCGTCGTCCTGATCGTCCTGAGCCCGACGGTGTGGGTCAATGCACTCGGCAACGAGACGGCCATCTATCCTTACGCCTATCCGACCCTGTTTTCAGTTGCATCCGCTTTTTTTGTGACGATCGTCGTTTCGCTGACGGATCGCAGCGATCGTGCCAGTATCGATCGGGCGGGCTATGATGCGCAGGTCGTAAGAAGCGAACTCGGCGGGCAAATATGAAACAACTCATAACAATAGTATCAGCTCTCGCAGTCGGCGCCTGCGCCCCCGAATCGGAATCGCCGACGACACCTGTTCCGGATTACCCGACCGCAACAGAGCTGGTCGCGATGATGGATGCAGGAGAAACAAGCAGTGCGAAAATTGTGGCAGAACTGCTGCGGCGCGCCGGCGAAGCCGAGAGTCTGAATGCCTTCATCACCATCGATGCGGAAGGTGCGCTGGCACGCGCCGCGGACCTCGATCAGATGCGCAGTCAGGGCAATATCCTGGGCCCGTTGCATGGTTTGCCCCTGGTGGTGAAAGACAATGTTCATGTTGCCGGCTTGCCGAATACGGCGGGGACGCCCGCACTGAGAGGATTCATGCCTGATGCCGACAGCGCCGTTGTCGCTGCATTGCTTGATGCAGGGGCACTAGTTATCGGAAAAACCAACATGCACGAGCTGGCATTCGGCATCACGAGTGACAACGCGGCGTTCGGAGCGGTTGCAAACCCGTTCGATACCACAACTTTTGCCGGCGGCAGCAGCGGTGGCACGGCAAGCGCGATCGCTGCGGGACTTGCGCCGGCAGGTCTGGGCACGGATACCGGTGGCTCGATTCGTATCCCGGCAGCACTAACCGGCACCGTGGGATTTCGTCCGAGCAACGGCCGCTATCCGTTGTCCGGAGTGACACCGATATCGCATACGCGTGACACGATCGGTCTGATTACCTGGAACGTTGCGGATCTGATTCTCCTGGATAAGGTGATCGAACCGCAGGGAGCTGCCGTCCCGTCGCTGGCGCCGGGTGATATACGCTTAGGCGTGCCGCGGACTTATTACTACGCCAATCTCGACCAACAATCCGCGAGGATCATCGACGACGCCCTCATCCGGCTTGCCGATGCCGGGGTAACGCTGATCGAGGTCGATCCCGAAGGAATCGGCCCCCTGGTCGCGCAGTGTGGCTTCCCGATTGCCTTGTATGAAGCCGTGCACGATTTGTCGGACTATCTCGAAGCATTCGGCACCGGTGTCACATTGTCAGAACTCGCAGCGGCCACCGCCAGTCCCGATGTGCAGGGACTTTTTGCCGGGATTACCGGTGAGGGGCAGGTCAGTGAAGAGGCGTATGCGGCCGCCATGAAAATCAGGGAGGATTTGCGCCGGGTGTTTCGGGACTTCTTTTCTGCGCACGATCTCGATGCGATTATTTTTCCGACCACGCTGCTGCCGGCACGGCCAATCGAAAACAGCCTGCAAACGGTCGAACTGAACGGTGAGCAGGTGCCGACATTTTCGACCTATATTCACAACATGGATCCCGGGAGCATTGCTACATTGCCCGGCATCAGCCTGCCGGTCGGGCTGACAGCGGGCGGTTTGCCTGTTGGCATCGCAATCGACGGCCCGGAAAATTCGGACCGCCAGTTGCTCGCCATTGCCGCGACGCTCGAACAGATCTTCGGCTTTTCCGCGCGCCCGGCACGTCCTGAATAAGTTACAGATGTAACCGAATACATAAGCTCCCCTTCAGACTACAATCAATAAGGGCCATGAATTATCCTTAATGATACAGACTTGACTCAGTCTCTCGAATTCTTGTAACATTTCGTTCCGAGATATCATTAATATATTAATAATTAACATCGTAATTAAAAATAGCAACATAGTCATCTGGGGGGGGGGTACCGATCGTGAATACTAAGAATCAAATCCTGAGTTTACTGCCAGGCATACTGGCAGCAAGCGTTATCACCATTCCCGCGAGCGCACAACAGCTCGAGGAAATCATCGTCACGGCAACTCGTCGGGAACAGAATATTCAAGATGTTCCTTTAGCCGTCACGGCAATTGGTTCACAAGAGCTTGAAGCTGCCGGCATTTTTGACGCTACGACTATTGCGTTGAACGTTCCCGGCATGGCCTACGCGGAATTTTCGCCGGGCCAGGCACTGATCTCAATTCGCGGCATTACTTCGGCGGACGATGGCGCAGGGCTGGATAACTCGGTTGCGCTGTTTTTGGACGGGGTTTACATCGGGCGACAGGCGGGGATCAATTTTGACATGTTTGACCTGGAACGAATCGAAGTTCTGAAAGGGCCCCAGGGGACGCTGTTCGGTCGCAACGCGATCGCCGGCGCGATCAACGTTATCACCTCGAAACCAGCAGACGAATTTGAGGGCAAAGTTGCAGCAACAGTGGGCAATGAAGGCATTCTTCGTTACCAGGGTCTCATTACAGGCCCTTTATCCGATGCGCTGTCCGGGAAATTGGTGGTCAATCATCGGGAACACGATGGATTCGTTCGCAACACGCATCTTGGCAAGGATGTGCAGGATGAGGATTACACGTCTGTACGCGGCCAGTTGCGCCTGAGTTCCGCCGCCACTGAATGGCTGCTCTCAGCGGATGCCTGGGATGACGATCGTGGTGCCATGGGGCGTGCCCCCATAGCAAACGGCAATTTCGATTACGTGGGAACAGCGACTACTTTGGGCGCCGGACGGCCCGGCACCAATGCGTCGCCAACCGACGGCTTTACGAAGCGTGAAGGGTCAGGCGTCAGCTTGCAGGGCGACATAGAACTTGGATCCGGTGTGCTGACCACCATCACGGGATTCCGCAACACCAAATCTGACTGGGAAATGGAGTCGGTCGGCGCTCCCTTGGGCGGCGGCTTCGATTTGAGCACCGGCAATTTCGGCGCCGATGTAATTGATGATATTGAGGAAGAGATTGATACCTTTTCTCAGGAATTTCGCTGGACGTCGACAACTGACGGCAGCATCGACTACGTCGCTGGCCTGTATTATTTTACTGAAGACACGGATCGTCAGGAGCAATTCAGGATTGATGTCAATACGACGGCAACCGGGCAATTTACCGTCGGTAACGAATATACGAAGACCGAGAACGAGACCACCAGTTATGCGGTCTACGGACACGCCAACTGGAGCGTGAATGACCAGTGGATTTTGTCCTTGGGTGCTCGCTGGACCCGGGATGAGCGTGATTATATCGCGACGGCCGTGAATTGCGGCCTGAGCGAGGCCGAACGAGCAGCGGCGGGATTTCCGAATTTCCCCTTCTGTGAAGGTGTTGGAGGTAGCCTGGGCATTATCGCAGAGGTATTCTCGCTGCCGGCATCAGACAGCTGGACTGATTTTTCACCGATGGTGTCGCTGCAATATCATCCTGGCGATGGCCTGATGTATTACGGCACGATCTCGACCGGGTACAAATCGGGTGGCTTTGCGGGGTCTCAGGGTGTCGCAGCTGCGGCAACCAATCCGGTCGAGCCAGAAGACGTTATCAATTATGAAGTCGGCGTTAAAGCGGATTTCGTGGATAATACGTTACGCATCAACGCATCCGCGTTCTTCATGGACTACAAGGATCTTCAGGTTGTACGCTTCGGTCCTGTCCCCGGTTCTGCATTCGGTACGTTCCAGACGACCAATGTTGGCAGCGCAGACATAACCGGTCTTGAAGTTGACTTTGTCTGGCTGGCAACAGACAACTT
>SMWE01000148.1 GCA_004357475.1 Gammaproteobacteria bacterium | reverse complement strand
GACTGACACTAAAAATAGTTTCGGTATAATGCACATTGCAATGCAGCACGCCTATCTGCATACGGGATAAAACCTTGAGACTGCCGAAACCAATCTACGAAGCTCTGCCGTTTTTCCTGATCGGGGTCGGCATCCTGTTTATCACGCTGGTACTGAATCGCTATGAATATGCGCCCAGCCTGTTCCTTTGGCTGGTCGGATTATTCTGCGTTCTTGGTGGCACACTTCTTTTGACAATCCGCCTGATTTATCGCATTAAAATCAGAACTGAAGACGATAATTAAGCACGCATTCGGGATTCGCGCCGGCGCTCCGATTCCTTCAGTAATTTCTTCCGTAAACGGAGATTTTTCGGAGTTACTTCCAGCAATTCATCGTCATCAATAAATTCAAGCGCCTGCTCGAGTGAAAATCGCACCGGCGGCGTCAACACTATATTTTCGTCACTGCCCGCCGCCCGAATGTTGGTTAACTGTTTCGCTTTGGTCGGATTGACCACCAGGTCGCTTTGCCGGCTGTTAATACCGGTAATCATCCCTTCATAGACGGTCTGGCCATGGCCGATCAGGAGCCGGCCGCGATCCTGCAGGTTGTAAAGCGCGTACGCGAGGGCTTTGCCGGTGATCATCGACACGTGTACGCCGTTGTTTCTTTGACCAAGCGGTGCGGCCACATAATGATCGTATTTTTCGAATACGTGGTAGAGGAGGCCGGTCCCGGACGTGGCGGTCAGGTATTCCGTGCGGAATCCAATCAGGCCCCTTGTGGGGATTCGGTAGTCGAGCCGGACACGACCTTTTCCATCCGGATTCATCTCGAGCAGTTTTCCCTGGCGTTCAGCCAGGCGCGTCATCACGGCACCCTGATAGCTTTCCCCGAAATCGACGGTGAGCTGTTCCCAGGGTTCCAGCTTGACGCCATCTTCTTCGTGGATGATGACCTCCGGCCGGGAGACGGCGAGTTCAAAGCCTTCGCGGCGCATGGATTCAATCAGAACTGAAAGGTGTAACTCACCGCGCCCGGATACGCGAAACTTGTCCGGGTCCCCGGTCGCCTCCACGCGTAAGGCAACATTGTGTTTGACCTCCTGTTCCAGCCGTTCGCGAATCTGGCGGCTGGTCAGGAACTTGCCGTCCTGGCCGGCAAAGGGTGACTTATTAACCTGGAAGGTCATGCTGATCGTCGGTTCATCGATTGCCAGTGCCGGCAATCCTTCCGGATGGTCCCTGGGGCACAAGGTGTCGGAAATCGCGAGGTCGTCGATGCCGCTGAAGACCACAATATCGCCGGCAGTTGCTGATTCCCGTTTATGTCGCTCCAGGCCGTGATATGCGAATAGTTCCAGAATTCTTCCGTTGCGCGATGAACCGTCGGCTCGGACGATGCAGACCGGTGAATTCGTGCCGACCTGCCCTCGCTGCACGCGACCGATGCCGAGAACGCCGACATAGGGGTCGTAAGCGAGACTCGAGACCTGCAATTGCAGCGGACCGGCGTCATCAACGTCCGGCGGCGGTACCTTCGAGACAATCGCTTCGAAAAGCGGCGTCATGTCGCCACCGCGATTAGCGGAATCGGTACTTGCGTAACCATGCAACGCTGATGCATAGATAACCGGAAAATCCAGTTGCTCGTCAGTAGCGCCAAGGCGATCAAACAAATCAAAGGTCTGGTCCAGAACCCAGTCCGGGCGAGCCCCGTCGCGGTCAATCTTGTTGATCACGACAACCGGCTTCAACCCCCGGGCAAATGCCTTCTGGGTCACAAACCGTGTCTGTGGCATTGGACCTTCAACGGCGTCAACCAGCAGCAGTACGCTGTCGACCATTGACAGTACGCGTTCGACCTCGCCGCCGAAATCAGCATGTCCTGGTGTATCAACGATGTTGATGCGGTAATCACGCCAACGGACTGCTGTATTTTTCGCCAGGATGGTTATGCCCCGTTCACGCTCCTGATCGCTTGAGTCCATCACACGATCGGGCACGGCCGCACGTGGTCCCAGCGTTCCTGACTGGTGCAGGAGCTGATCGACCAGTGTGGTTTTGCCATGATCGACATGGGCGATGATGGCGATATTGCGGAGTCGCTCGATACTGGACATTCAAGCGACTCGCAGGAGCCCGCCCCAGCGGGCGATTGCCGGAGTTTGAGTCGTCATCTCATGCTATTTTCACGGTGTACTTTGATTTTCGGGTGTGCGGTGAGGTGATACCGGGTGGCGCGGATTATAGAGACGCGAGGCTGTAATTGATACGACTGAGTCCGTAGGATTCACGCATGAGATTCGACCAGTTTTTATCGGTACTCGTACTGAGTGCTGGCGCAGTTCATGCAGTCGCTGGTGATTAAAACCTGCCGGCCGATCTGGCCACCATTCATCAGCTCTATGCCTCGTATGCCACTCTCCTGGAGAAGGGCTGGAATCTCGATGTTATCGCACGCTCGCAACCGGCGGGCACTGAACACCGAATAACGATTGTTGCGTTGCGCTCACCCATTAGCGGCCCTGCAACGTGGATTATTTCCGGAATCCACGGCGAAGAAGTGGCGGGTCCGAATGCGATTGCTGCCGCAATCGATGATATTGCCAAACTTGGCGAACATCGCCCCGTGGTGCTCATACCTCTCAGCAATCCGCATGGGTATGTGCGCAATTGGCGCTATCTCAACTCGCCGATCTGGTCGCACGATATTGACGCGCAAAGCGTTGGAGACTCATCCCACCTGCTGCCTGATCCAGAGAATTCACAACAGGCCCGTGCAGCCGTCGCGTCGAGTCCGGTGGCCGACGCAATCACGCGATATATCCTGGAAACGATGGAAGCGTATCCGCCACTGATCAGCATCGACCTCCACGAAGACGACCAGATTGTGATGGCGAGGGTCATCGATCCCGGGCTCGTGACTTCGGAGCGGTTTTATGTCGATGTGAATATCGATCACGACATCAGTTACGGTGTGTCGGTTGGCGGTCGTGAAATCCGGCCGGGCGCGGAAGGGGCGCAGCAGGTGAACGTTCGATACGATCTTCACTGGCCGGGATTTATCGAGATGTTGGTGGAGAGGATTCAGCGTCCGCTACGTTGGGTAATCGCCGCAGAAAACCATTGTGATCTGCATCACACCTTTACCTGTCCGTGCGAATATTGAGACTTGAGCGACCCCCCCGTTGCCGGAATTGACCTAAAATACTCCCATATAACGCCTGGGCTGCGTTACGGAGATTGCGATGAGCGTGTCACTGCTTTGGATGTTCCTGTTCTTAGGCAATGTAGCCCTGCTATGGCTGTGGGTTAACTACGTAATAAAGGTATTGAAAGGCCAGTGCCCACATTGTGGCAGGTAGTGAGTTTCTAACGACCTGACAATTTGATTCAGACCATCCGCTTTCAGCCGCAAGCGGGTCTTCACCAGTAGTGCATAATGATGGCATCGTAATTCGCGTATCTGGCATCATGACTAAGCCTTACCTGTCCTGGATCGCCCTTTGCATACTCCCGCACGGGTTGGTGCACGGCCAGGAAAGCAATTCCATCGAAGATACGTTGCTCGGCGTGTGGAAAATGGAGCCTCGCGTCCTTAGAACAGCTAACTACGTTGCCTATCAGGAAGACGCAACCATATCCATCACCGAGCGTCTGCCCGACGGCAGATATGTGGTTCTCGCCCGAATGACTACGCGCGTCGTTACCGAGGTTGAAGGGGCAATTAACATCCCCGGTTGTGAGGACAAAAAGGAATGTATCTTTGATGATGCTACCGAAGCCATAGGCTCGTCTTTCCGCAGCGCGTTTTACATTGACTATTTTTCGTCGAACTGGATTGACGATCTGTTCACCGTCAAAGGAAATGTCATGACCGCAGATGACGGGAACGGACCAATCAAGCTGATAAAGAAAGAGTGATGCCTCGTATCGAGAACGCGATGGTGGACCGACACAGCGAACTCATCAAGCTCAAGCAGACTCACTGCTGTCCCGTAAACATCGCCCGCTTCTTGCTGCTTCGCCGTGCATGCGTGCGCGTTTGCGCTGCTGGTTAGCGAAATCTGACACGCATTGCTGGCCTGCGTAACTACGCGGAATGCGGCTCAGGACATGAAGTCGTTGCGCCGTGCCAGTTGGCCATACAATGGCGTTTTTGCTCGAGAGAAAATCCATGTTGCTCATTACTTCCCCAACGCGTCTGTTATTGGTCTTGCTTCTGTTCGGCGTGGCTCTGCCCGCTGTAGCGGAGAAACCCAGGATCGCCATCTTCTCCGGGCCGACCGCCACGATCCAGAACAGCGAGCCTCTTGTCACGAGCAACAAGGCGCGGGCCAGGTATGGGCTGCCGCTGCTAAGCAACCCGGACGGAACGCCGATCCGTTTCGATGCGGTACGCCCCCAACGCCTGGCGGCGCCGGTAACCGTCTACGTAGAGGCTTTCAGCGCCCATCCACTGGAGCGGGATATGCAGGAGCTTTACGCACCGCCCGACGGCTATGTCGATCCTGAGACCGGCGTCTTCCACAACGAGCGTCGCGGACCCGGCGACGTTCCCGTCCATGAAGTTCGCCTGCTGCCCGAAGACGGTCTCTATGTTCTCCCCTACATGGCTCGTCAGGCCGATGGAAGCGCGTGGGATGGCCACTGCGCCGCTCCGGGCGCCCAGAAAGAGAAATGCCGTGTGCCCTTTTACCCGGATGCATCACGTATCTTCGAAGAGATCGACCGGCTCGGCATCGGCCCTGGCGGAAGGAATAATATTCTCGACGCCAAAGCGGATTTCGATTTCTATCGGCCTGCTCCATCGGGTGGTTACAGAAAAGGTCTGCCCGCGAACGAGCGTACGGACGTCGGCGACGGTGATATTCCAAACGAGATCTGGGGTCGCGATTTCTTCACTTATACGCCGATTCTGCGAACTCCGGCGATGCCGACCCTGGCGCGCCTGACCAACATCGTGCAGCGCGCTCTCGCGACCGGAGATTACGCGGGCGCCATCTGGTTCGAGGGCAGTCCCACCACCGAGGAAACGACCTACTGGCTCGGGCTGCTGATCGATACGAGCGTGCCCATCATCGGTAATTCGTCGCAGCGGACCCATGGAATGCTCAGCAACGACGGCGACCGCAATATCGTCGATTCCGTCGACTACATCCTGTCAGGCGTGTGGCGGGACGCAGATGGCAAGGACCGGATCGGCGCCGTCATGATCCAGGAAGAGCAGATCTTTACTGCGCGTGACGTCCAGAAGGGCGACGACCGGCCGGGTGGCTATGTGACCACCGGGGGTCACGGCGGCATCGTCGGCGGCATCAATCCGGTCAGATTGACATTCGTGCCGACTAAGAAGCACACCTACAGATCGGACGTGAATATGACGCAGCTGCAGGGTCATGTGAGGGGTGTCCTCCGTGAGGGAGTGATCGATGTCCGCATCAAGAATGATCAGGGCGAGCTTCTCGAATCCGCCATACCGAAGGTGACGATCATCAAGTATGCGCGCTACCTGCCGGACGATTATTCGCATGACCCCGACCTGGTCGTGGAAGTTCTGGGTCGCATCGAGAAAAATCTCGACGGTTCGCCACTTGCGGGATTCGTGCTCGAGGGAAACGCGCCTTACTCGAGCGCCGATGTGCCAACAATGGCCGCGCTCAGGCGTGCCGCGCTGACGGGCATGCCCGTTGCCCGGGTGGGCCGGGGCAATCATGCGGGATTCACGCCTGCGAATCCCAGCGATCTATTCATCGAAGGAAGCAATCTGACGGCGACCAAAGCGCGTTTACTTCTCATGGCCAGTCTCATGAAGTTCGGGAGCCTGCCGCTGCCACAGGATCGTGATCACCCGACCGCCGGCGAGTTAGACGCGATTCGCGCGAAGGTTGCCACCTACCAGGCTGTTTTCGATTCTCACTGATCGCCATGAGTAGATTAAAGAACGCAAACGCCTGGCACAGCCAGCCCAGATCTGAACAACCGCTTCTAGCCGTGGCTGACGTCTTCCGTCACGTGCGACAATGCCCCCGATCAACATTGCGGCTGGTCATTGCGGTAGTCCGTGGAGATCACTCAAGGTAAGTTCTCACCGCTCCAGCGCGCCTTCTATCGGCATCGAGGCTGGTCATTGCGGTGCTTCGCGGCGATCACTAAAGGTAAGTCCTCACCGGTCCGGCGCGCATGCGCCACTACCGGGGGAGGATTTGGCGCCCGGAGCGGCGTAGTTGCCCGGGACACGCAAGCGGCAGGCCCATAACTCTGTGGGCTTTTCCCTGATTGCCGCGCTCTGCGCCGGCCTGTATCATCGGCGCACTTTGCATGGGCTGAAGCGGCATGTCCTTCTTCTCAGAACTCAAGCGACGCAACGTTTACAGGGTTGCCGCGATATATATCATCGTCGGCTGGGTGGTGTTGCAGGTCGTCGACATGTTCATGTCGTTTATGCCACTGCCTGAATGGACCAGTCGCCTCGTGTTCGTATTGCTGGCGGCAGGATTTCCCATCGCGATCGTTTTCGCCTGGGCGATCGACCTGACACCCGAGGGCATCAAGCTCGAGACATCGGCAGGGGGCACATCCGCATCCCGAAGACGGGGAACAGATCTCCTTACCTATGGTGCACTGAGTGTCGTACTCATCATCTGGATATGGAATCTTGACTGGTGGCAGCAGGCAACGGACGAAGAGTCCGCCAAAATCAGATCTCTGGTTGTATTACCACTCGATAACCTGATGCATGATCCTGAGCAATCCTATTTCGTCGAGGGCATGCACGAGGCATTGATCACGGAGTTGTCAAAGATCAAAGCGCTGCGTGTTATATCCAGAACATCGGCGATGAAGTATCTCGACTCGGGAAAGTCCGTGCCGGAAATTGCCAGGGAACTGGGCGTCGATGCAGTGATCGAGGGGTCCGTGCTGCGTGCCGGTAACACAGTGCGAATCACTGTGCAGTTGATCGAGGCGCAAAACGACAGACATCTGTGGGCAGATAAATTTGATCGTGAACTGACCGACATACTGGCGCTGTATGCCGATGTAACACGTGAAATCGTTGAACAGATTCGTATCGAGGTGACACCGGAGGAAGCAGCCAGGCTTTCCGCGCCGCGTGCTGTCGATGCGGATGCTTATGAGCTCTATCTGCAGGGTAAATATTTCTGTGACAAGTGGGGGCCACAGGAAATGATGCAGGGTGTCGATTTAATGCGCCAGGCTGTCGCAGCAGATCCTGACAGCGCGTTCGCTCAATCGGGGCTCGGGGTTTGTCTGCAGTATGCCGCTTTTTTTGGTTACGTCCTGACCGAGACTATTCTGGATGAAGCCAACAAGGCGACAGAACGGGCTATTGAGCTGGACAGTGATCTGGCTGACGCTTGGGTAGCATTCGCGGGTGTTCGCTATTACCTCAATTTTGATATGGTCGCCGCCGAGCTTGCAGTCGAGCGGGCGTTGTCACTGAACCCATCACACCTTCGCTCGCTGGTTCATTACTCCTGGCAACTCGGAGAGGCGGGGCATTTTGATACGGCGCTGGAGCTGGCGCACCAGGCGATAGCCCTTGATCCACTCTCGGGTGCCGTGCGCACCACTGCTGCACAGGCTTATTACCTGAACAGGGATTTCGATACGGCGCTTGTCGAATGGGAAAGAATCCTCGATCTTGATCGCAGTGATCCATCCTTTCATTACTATCTGGCCTGGGTGCACGAACAGAAGGGAGATTATGAGGCAGCGATCGCTCTTCATGAGCGGGCAATAGAGCTGTCCGCGCGTGCGCCGTTATACGTCGGCGGTCTCGGTTATGCCTATGGGCTTGCGGGCCGCAACAGCGAGGCCCAGCTGATTCTCGATCAGCTGGTTGCCCGGGAAGCCGATGGTCTTGCCGGGCCGTATCATGTTGCCATCGTGCATATCGGACTCGGCAACAACGAGCAGGCGATCGACTGGCTGGAAAAAGCATTCGCAGCTCGTAGCAGCCACATGCTCTATATCAAGCAGGGCGCGCAGTTTGATCCGCTACGCGATGACCCGCGTTTTATCAGCCTGATGCAGCGTATGGGCTGGTAGGTACAATTCCCTGACCGTGCAGAACCGGTGACTCTGGGGGACCTGGATGTGCTGCTACAGAGAAAATTGACGATCTCTACCCTGATGCAAAAACCTGGCGGGAAAGTAACCGCATGGACTGAAGCCTGCAGCGTCATCGCCAATTCCTCGAAATCGAACCGGCAACGTTGTACTGACGCACTATTATTGACAGTGATCAGAAATTTCTGAGTGGTGCCCAGGGCGAGACTCGAACTCGCACATCCGTAAGGACACGGCGACCTGAACGCCGCGCGTCTACCAATTCCGCCACCTGGGCAGGCCTGAACCGCGTACAATTGCGATTCATTGCGGGTGGCGCACTGTACTCAAACGGGTCCGAGCCTGTCAATCGACCACCCAAATCCCATGGAGCAACCTGGCTTGTCAAAGCATAAGCAGTCCACATCCGGGCGTGGTAAATCCTACAAACACCCGATTCCAAAGCGTGCAGCGATCCTCGATTTCCTGCGCGATGCCGGAAGGCCGCTGCAGGCGCAAGTGATCATGAAAGGCTTCGACCTGGCGGGTCAGGCCATGCGTACGCTCCTGACGGAGCAGTTGCGCAAGATGGTCAGGGCAGGACAGATTATCGAGAACCGGCGGGGCGAGTATTGCCTGCTGGAAAAGCTGGAGCTGATTACGGGCACTGTTAGCGGACATCAGGACGGTTTCGGTTTCCTGGTCCGGGATGACGGCGGCGAGGATATTTATCTGTCGGCACGCGAGATGCGCGCGATTTTCCACGGCGACCGGATTGTAGTCCGGCCCGCCGGATTGGATCGCCGCGGCAGGCAGGAAGGTCAACTGGTTGAAGTGCTCGAACGCGGTGTTAATGAAATTGCCGGTCAGTTTATTCGCGAGCGTGGCATCGGCGTGGTGATACCGGACAATCCGAAAATTGCGCATCGCATCCTGGTCGCGAAAGGCGAGGCCGGTTCGGCCAAACATGGCCAGATTGTGGTGGTGAAAATCCTGGATTTTCCAACCCACCTTGAGCAGGCAACCGGCAAGATCGTCCGCGTAATCGGCGCGCCGGGCGAAAAAGGGATCGCCACGGACATTGCGATTCATGCGCATGGCATTCCAACCGACTGGCCGCATGCGGTACGGCAACAAGCCAAAATGCTGGGTCGCGAAGTATCCGCGGGCGCCACCAGAAATCGTGTCGATCTGCGGGACATTAATCTCGTTACGATCGACGGCGCCGATGCGCGCGATTTCGATGATGCGGTCTTCTGTGAGCCCGCGGGCAATGGCTACCGGTTGCTGGTTGCGATTGCCGATGTGGCGCACTACGTCGAAATAGGAACACCGCTCGACCAGCAGGCGATCCGGCGTGGCACATCTGTTTACTTTCCGGATCGAGTGGTGCCGATGTTGCCGGAGGTCCTGTCCAACGG
>SMWE01000147.1 GCA_004357475.1 Gammaproteobacteria bacterium | reverse complement strand
TTCAGGTCTGTAGCGCCACGATTATCAAGGATGATCTGCCGTGCTTTGGCGCCAATCTCCGCGGCGCTGCCCGGATTGTCGAGGAACCCGCGGAGCGCGCTGACAATCTCTTCCCGGTCGTGCACCAGCATCCCGGCATCAGCCTCCAGCAGTGCCCGGACCGTTTCCGAGAAACTGAAATTATAGGGTCCAAACAGCGGAGCAACACCCAGAATTGCCGGTTCCATAAGATTATGGCCGCCCTTGTTACTGCCCCGGAAATGCAGGCTGCCGCCGACGTATGCGATGTCGGACATCGCGTAATACCGTTTCAGATCGCCGATTGTGTCGACGACCAGCACGCGCCGTGGGTCACTGAAAACTGTTCCTCCATTGCCGGATAATTCGGTCTTGCACACCGCTTTGAGCCCCAGTCTATCGAATACGTCGACGATGGCGGGCGCTTCAGCCGGATAGCGCGGCACGATCACCAGTTGCAGCTGGCATTCGTCGCTGACGAGCTGACTCTGTGCCCAGGCCAGCGCCTCGTCTTCACCGCGGTGAATGCTGCCGCCGATCCAGACCAGCATCTCATCGCTGAGACCATACTGCGCACGCAGTTTTCGCCTTTCTTCGCTGCCGTCAGTATCGTCGCCCAGGTCGTACTTCATATTGCCCGTCACGTGAATCGATGCGGCGGCAACTCCGAGGCCCCGGAATCGGGCCGCATGATTTTCGGTTTGCACCGCGAACAGGGACGCTTTCCGTAACGCCCAGGGAATCAGGCCGGTTCTCCTGTAAGACCGGAACGATTTCGCCGACATCTTGCCGTTCAGAACACACAGCGGAATTTTCGAGCGCTCCGCCACGGCGAAGAAATTGGGCCAGAACTCGGATTCCACGACGATAATCAGGACCGGGTTCAATACGCGAAAAAACCGTCGAATGATGAACGCCAGATCTGCTGGAAAGTAGATTACCCGATGATCCGGGAATGCCTTCCTGGCAAACGTATACCCGGAGATGGCGAACGCGGAAATAACAATTCTGCTGTCGGGGAACCGTTCTGTGATCCGGCCGACCAACGGGCGCAGTAAGTCAATTTCACCGGCGGATGACCCGTGCAGCCAGACCGTACTGCCTGCAGGGTCCGCGACGTCAGCCGGTATGAAGCGCTCGCGCAGCCCGGCACGAAAAGCAGGCTTCAAGACCAGCATCAGCAGCCACAGCGGTGACAGCAAAATGAATACCAGCAGGTAGGCAAGGTCCAGTATCAGCACATTCAGGGCACGCAGTGATTCGCAATGATTACTTTGCCGTTTATAGTTGCACAGCTCAACAAAAAGACGGCCTGCGCTGACATATTTGCCGGTTTCCGGCTAAGCTCGGGTTTCACCATCAGAACAGTATTTGCTGCGGTGAAACAATAAGCATGAAGAATTTTGTTGTCGTCATCCCGGCACGTTATGCATCTGTGCGGCTGCCCGGCAAACCGCTTCGTCCGATCGCGGGCGAGCCGATGATTCAGCACGTGCACCGTCTTGCTATGCAAAGCAAGGCGGACGAAGTGTGGATTGCCACAGACGACGAGCGAATCGAGGCGACCACCCGGGGTTTCGGCGCTAATGTCTGCATGACCAGCGCAGACCATCATTCCGGAACCGAGCGTCTGGCTGAAGTTTGCGAACTGCAATCATGGCCCGATGACCTGGTGGTCGTGAACCTGCAGGGTGACGAGCCGCTGCTCCCACCGGTGCTCATCGACGAATGCGCCGCATTGCTGGACGACGACTCGGTGGGTATGGGTACACTGGCGAGCCCGATGGAGATGGACGAGGATTTGCGCAACCCCAACGTTGCCAAGATCGTTATTGATCAGCATGACAACGCACTTTATTTCAGCCGTGCGCCGATCCCCTACTCTCGCGACGAGCACACGGATAAGCTTACGATGCAGACAGCCCTGCGTCACCACGGTATTTATGCTTACCGGTGCGCTGTGCTGCGGCAATTGATCGCTGCCGGGCCATGCGACATGGAGCAATGCGAGAAGCTCGAACAATTGCGTGCGTTGTGGCTCGGTATTACGGTACGCGTCGGCCGCGCGTCTGTCCGCCCCGGACCGGGGGTGGATACCGAGGAAGATATTGCTGCTGTCGAAAATGCTCTGAAGTCAGTGTCAGCTTTCTGAGCGATAAGCAACGCTGTCCACCACTTTTAGCATCTTGTCGAATTGCCCGTCGATAGATGCCGCCAACGCAAATTGCGCCCTGCATCTGTCCAGGTTTTGGTCTGCCCGGTGAATTCTGAAGTACTCGTCACCCGACAGGTAATCCGTAAGAAATCTTACCCCGGTTTCGACCGTGATGACCTTGCCAGCCATGGATAAATTCCCAACCTCTGCTTCGGTCAGGAAACCCATCGCCGTGCTGAGATAACCTTCCACCAGCGCCTCATAATAATCCATGCGCATCCTGACCTTTGAAAGATCCGTTTCGTCTTCCATTGTGGGCGTCGCTGCGGTACGAACAAGGTCTCCGAAGTCGTACAAGACAGAACCAGGCATCACCGTGTCCAGATCGATGACGCATATTGCCTTATCGCTGTGCTCATCGAACATCACGTTATTGAGCTTGGTATCGTTGTGTGCGATCCGTTCCGGGATTTCGCCGGCATCCTGCAGGGCTTGCAGCGCACCGGCGGCCTCCTCGTAAGCCAGCGCGCAATCGATTTCCGCAGCGCAATGCCTTGCGCGGTCATGCGCGTCCCGCTCAAGGACCTCGTGAAATTGCCGAAACCTTGCCGGCGTGTTGTGAAAGTTGGGAATCGTCTCGTGTAACCGGGGTCCTGGGAGATCACCAAGCAGGCTTTGGAACCGCCCGAACATGGCGGCGACCTCCCTGGCCTGTGTCGTATTTGCCACTTCGTCGTAGCTACTTGCACCCTCGATAAACTGGTATGCGCGCCAGTAACCGGCTTCTTCATCAAGGAAAAAGTAGCTGCCGTCATTTGCCGGTACGAGGGACAAACAGCTGCGGCTTCCCGTGATCTTCGATCTCAGGTGCTCGGTGATGCGCCGTATATTCTCCATCAATGACTCAGGGTCGCGGAAAACGTGTTGGTTGATGCGTTGAAGTATGAAACGCGTTTCGCCACCGTTTCTTCCAACAAGGACCAGGTAAGTGTCATTGATGTGACCGCGCCCGTAGCGATCTGCGGCAATCAATGTCCCGCCCAATTCGAATTGCGTGACGATTTCCCGAATATCAGAGATCGGTTTTTTCCTCACCCCAGAGCGGTGTCGGATAGATCTCGTCGTCATGCATCTTGCCAATGGCAGACACCGCACTTTCGCGGTCTTCCGGGTACGTCATGCCGAACCAGGTATCGTCATGGGGCAGACAGTCTGCAGTGACTTCACCGCTACGCAAAAGCGTGCCGACGATATCCGGCAACAGGAATTCAGCAGTCTGTTCATTCCGATGTTCTGCGGCGAAAATCCGCATCTCTGCGTACAGGAACGGGAAAAATGTCGGCGTGAACAACCAGAAGTTCATTGATGCAAGCTGCGATTCAGATAAGACGGTTTTTTCGCCCCGTTCGTCCTCGCTGATAATCTCCCCTTCAGCATCATAGACCTTTGTGTGCTCAAGAATAGATGACAGCTGGCCATTGTCTGTAAGCTGGCACAGGCCGCGCGAAACACTGCCATGCGTGGACAATACGTTGCGTAAGGAATATCCCAACATGCCGTAATGGCTCGAGTCCGTTGATTGCGCACGCAGGAATTCCGCTGCCGTCGCATAAGCTGATGATCCGTAAAAGTCGTCGGCGTTGATGACTGCCATCGGTTCGGCAATCAGATGCTCCGCGGCAAGCAAAGCATGGCCGGTGCCCCAGGGTTTATCGCGGTCGGGCAAATCGATGCCCGGCGGCTCGTACTCATCCTGGAACGCATATTCGACGGTTACGTGCTTCGTCAGGTCTTCAACCAATTTCGCAAATTCATCAGCAAAGGACTTCCGCACAATGAAGACGACTTTGTCGAATCCTGCGCGAATGGCGTCGAATACGGAATACTCGATAAGGATGTTGCCGTCCGCGCTCAACGGTTCCAGTTGCTTCAGGCCACCGAAGCGGCTTCCCATCCCGGCCGCCAGGACAACCAAAGTTGGTTTATGATTTTTTTCCATTGTCAGGCTGCGGCGAGCTGCACGATTTGCTTGCCCGTGTTACCGCCCTTGAGCATGTTTATGAAGGCGCCCGGGGCATTTTCAATCCCTTCCGCAATCGTCTCGCGATACTGTAATTTGCCCTCGGCCAGCCAGCCGGCAGCTTTGACGGCATATTCCTGGCAGGCATCCGGGTGGTCCGTGACGATGAAACCCTGGATCCGCAGCCGCCGGCCGATAATCACCATCATCCCGCGCGGGCCCGGTTGCAGTTGCTCATCGTTGTAGTTTGAGATCATGCCGCACAGTGCAACGCGTCCGAAATCACGCATGCTCCACAGTGCTGCTTCGAAAATCTCCCCACCGACATTTTCAAAATTGACGTCGATGCCATCGGGGCAAACCTTGGCAAAACTTCCCGGCAGCGATTTGCTGTTGCGATAGTTGAATGCAGCATCAAAACCGAGCTCGTCAGTCAGTAAAGCAACCTTGTCATCGGAACCGGCACACCCGGCGACGCGACAGCCGTGAATTTTCGCAAGCTGGCCAACAACACTGCCGACGGCCCCCGACGCTGCGGATACGAACACATTATCTTCAGCTTGCGCCTGAGCAATCGTGTGCAGTCCAACATAGGCGGTCATGCCCGGCATACCAAGGATACCGAGGTGATAGGACAACGGTATTGCACCTGTCTCGATTTTTCGCAGTTGTGCACCGTCACTAATGGAATAGTTTTCCCAGCCGAGCATGCCAACGACATAGTCGCCCTCTGTATAGTCCGCATTGTTGCTCGAAACAACCTGGCCAACGATGCCGGCCTGCAAGACCTCGCCGATCTGAAACGGTGGCACATAGGACTTCGTGTCGTTCATTCGTCCGCGCATGTATGGGTCCACGGACATAAAAATATTTCGCACAAGGAGCTGGCCGTCACCCGGATCCGGCAGCGCTTCTTCGGTCACCGTGAAATTTTCCTCGGTCACCCAGCCTGACGGGCGGCTGGCCAAGCGGATTTGCTTGTTCATTGTCTCAGACATCTGGTCTTTCCCCCTGTGATACCCGGAGTGACTTTATAACTTACTCTATTATCTTCGGTGCCGGAAATAAGTCATAAGATTTCGCCCGGCGCCGTAATTCACTCATCCGGTAATACGTCTTCCATTTCATTTTCACTGCGGCAAAATACGGTTCTGTTCCTGCCGAATTCTTTCGCTTTGTACACCGCTTTGTCGGCCAGCCCGAGGAGCTCCTCGGCATTTTCGATGCCATCCGACAGCGTGGCAACCCCAACACTCAGGGATACATGACCGAGCGGCTGCTGATCCGCATGCAGAAATGCAAATTCGGCGACTTTCTTGCGAATCGACTCTGCAAGTTGGCATGCCTGCTGTTCATCGGTCTCAGGCGCGATAATGATGAACTCCTCGCCGCCCCACCGGGCAACCGTGTCGGAATCGCGTGCCGCACCGGACATCAGTTTGCCCAGCGACTGCAGGACCTCGTCACCAGCCTGATGCCCATGTGAGTCATTGTAAAATTTGAAATAATCGAGATCAATGAACAAGAGTGAAAGTTCGCGATTGAACTTGCGTGCGCGATCAACCTCATCAGCCAGCCGATCCTCACCGTGACGGTGATTAAAAAGACCGGTAAGCCCATCGCGAATTGCAAGCTCCCGGAATTTCTTGTTAAGCGTGCCCAGTTCCTCGTTCTGCCGGCCCAGGGTATTCAGGAGATATTGCTGCTCACGAATGGCCAACAGGTCGACGATCGCCCTGTTTGCTGCGTCGACCACTACGTCCAGATCCTCGAACGGTTTCAGAATGTAATCGAACGCGCCCTTTTTCAGCGCCGCGATTGAATTATCGACCGACGCATGACTGGTCATGATGATGAACTGGGTGAGTTCACCCATTTTCTTGATTTTTTCGAGCAACTCAATGCCTGTCATTTTTGGCATCCGGATGTCGCTGAAAACGATTTCGTGACGCTCTTCGCGGTATTTTTTCAGCGCATCCTCTCCGTCCTCTGCCAATGTGACGACGTGACCTTCGTCTTCCAGCAACTCGGCAACAAGACTGCGAATCGCCAGTTCGTCGTCTGCAACCAGAATTTTCATGACGCTTTCTCCAGAGATAGTGAACCGGTCGATCCCGGTTCCCGTGTTATATGCAAGGGCAACGCTATGACAAACCGGGCGCCTCCACTGTCTGCCCTTTCAACTCTGATGTCTCCTTTGTGGTCCCGGATGATGCCGTAGGTTACAGAGAGCCCAAGACCGGTGCCTTCTCCGGCCGCCTTGGTCGTGAAAAAAGGTTCGAATATCTTGTCAACTACTTCCTCGCTGATTCCAGGGCCGGTGTCCGAGACGCTAATATAAACGTTGTCGTTATCGAAGTATGTGGCAATGTCGACAGTTCCGCCATCCGGCTCCATAGCCTGCTGCGCGTTGATAGCGAGATTCATCAGCACCTGCTGCAACT
>SMWE01000146.1 GCA_004357475.1 Gammaproteobacteria bacterium | reverse complement strand
ATTCGTTAAATTTCTCTGCAGGCGAACAAAATTCCAGGGTCTTTCTTGGGCGGTTATTGAGCTCATCGAGGTACCTTTTCCCAAGCCGGATACACGGATCGCTCCATCTGTCGACTCGGCAGTATGCGCGAATCGTGGAGTTAGTGGGTGGCTGGAATAGGCCTGGACCCTGCTTCCTATGGGACGCATTCTCTCCGGCGGATAAAAGCCACACTAATATATCGGCGCACCAAGAACCTCAGAGCCGTAAAGCTGCTCCTGGGACACGCAGAGCTTGATAGTACGGTTCTATCTGGCCATCGAAATTGATGATGCACTGGAAATGGCGGAGCAAATTGACGTATAAACTACAAAGCCTTACGACACCTGTGAAACAGGTGATCAGTTATTCCAATTCGGTATTTCATACAAGTTCGGAGTGTCCCAAAACTCACGTATAAATCCTTGATAGTTATAGAGGACAAGTTAGTAGTTTTTTGGGAATAATGTGGCTTAACGGGCTGAAAAATATGAATTTCGGCTCAGATTCCTAATCTGGGGGGTCCCATGTTCGAATCATGGTCGGGGCGCCAAAACAAGCAGGGGCCATTGGCCCCTGCTTGTTTTGGTGGTCCGGCCTACTGATGAGAACGTTTGTTCGATACAAAATGGCAGGACAGCCGTTTTGGACCGCTCATCGCCGGGCAGAATGGAAGGTGGGAAAAAAGTGGAGCGAACAGGCTGATCAAGGAGGGCGCGTTGCGACGCTTTGTGACAACACCTGCCCGCTCCAACAAGAGCAGTAATAATCTCCTGTCTGAGGCAAGGATCAGATTCGTATATCTACCTATGGGGGCGTCGGGCCATTCCTGGCCCAGAGTGACTTAGAGCAAAAAAAAGCAGCGGGACAATCGTGCTAATGAGTGAATCTACTGCGTTTTTGATGGCTGAATAGTGTGATGTAGTTCACAAAACGGCCCGTGACAGCCCTCACACATTGAAATGATTGACCGGTGGAATATGTTTAATTCTGCTATCTTTCGCGGCGGTCTTGTCCACTCGTATAAATAATAGAATCAGCCGATTTACGTTGCCGGAGACGATCAGGGGATTGCTGTCATGAATCGGATTCTTCATTGGCTAACCGTGAAACTGTCGCGCTCGACTTTCACGCGGGCAACAGAAGAACGCGGTGTCAGCAACGAAGACATCCCAGGCGGGCCTGCCACGACCAGCAACGTCCAGACCGGTAGCGATGGCTTAATGCCGGACATTTACGGCAAATCCGTGGTCGATTATCAGCAAGCTGACGATACTGAGCAAGATGACGACATTGAACAAGATGACGACATTGAACAAGATGACGATACTCAGCCGAATCTGGAAATCCTCGAAGAACCTTCTCAGACCGCCGAAATGCCGGACGGAACCGATCCCTACAACACCGGCGGTTTCAAAATCCTGAAGAAATAGCCGGGCCATCCCTGGCCCTCGGTGACTGGCTTGCTGCCACGTCCGGATCAAGGCAACCGCGGGCTATCCGGAATGAAATTCCATGTAGCGATTTTCGGCCATACCCCTGTCAGTACTCTCTACCCATCAGGAGTAATGATTACGAATTCAGAGCGGGCGCGATCAATCGCATCATTAAATCTGAAACCAGCAGTACTCAATGATGATGAACCAATCGGTCCAATATGGATGCAAGCAGACCGTAGTGGCGAAGGAAAATCGATACGCGGAGCAGACAAAACGATACCTGGAGGGTCGCCTCGGCCATCGGTGGCCGCGGTGTATGACTGTCGACGACAGCTACCGTGCACCGTCGCTACTCACCTGGCGCTGCTGAGCCGTAGCCGTCAACCGCAGCACGAGACAGGCGCTCAGTGCGCAGATTCGTGCTGCTACAAACGGGGCTAACGGCAATCCACTACCACACCAAGAAGGCGGGCCAGGTCACCGATCCACGCCTGCTCTCGAGCCGCCCACACCTGATCAGCCAACAGGCATCTATGTTGATTACGCTTAGCATTCACAGAGACTCATTGGCCAGATGATGGCTTGTTTAGAGCGAATCTACGCAATTCGAGCGGAAACCCGGGCCACGGGGAGTAATATCACGGACTACTAACAGACACCGATCCGGGGAACAACATTGCCATGAAAGCGATTTGGAATGACGAAGTTATAGCCGAATCAGATGACACTGTGGTTGTCGAGGGTAACCACTACTTTCCACCAGCCTCAGTCAATGAGGCTTTTTTGAAGCTGAGCGACACTACTACCGTGTGCTCCTGGAAGGGCACAGCGAACTATTACACCTTATGTGTCGCGGGCGCAGAGAACCCGGATGCAGCCTGGTACTACGCGAATCCCAAACAGGCCGCTGAAGAAATTTCCGGTCGCGTAGCGTTTTGGAACGGCGTTCAGATCGTTGCCTAGCATAAGATCCGTAGAATCGATCACGCCACTTATCACACTGCTGCAACCTGAATGCAGACATAAATCTCACGCGACCAGTCAATTATCCAGGTCAAAAATGAGCTCATTTTGCAGAAATCTGCGATCGCTGATCGAAAGATCTGTAAAATGCATGTGCAACGGGGACACGACATATCAGGACTGAAATGACGGAAGATCTGACAACAACACGATTCGAAGGTAAGCAGCTGATCGTAGAAACCGGCAACGAAAAAGAGGTCTATGACGCGGAATTCCTGGTGGCGGCGTTGCTGGTTTCCATCGCCAACAGCGATGGAGAAATATCAGCAATCGAGAGCGACAAAATGATGCAGCTCGTACGCGAACATTTTGAGTTGAGGGGTGATGAATCTCTGGAAATCCTGACCAGCGCAGTGGAGAATCTGGCGGCGAATCCTGATCTGACCGACATTCTGAAAGAGCTGGCCTCGATCCTGACAGCCGACGATAAGGAAGATGTCGCCGTAATGATGTTCAAGGTTGTCGGCGCAGACGGCAGACAGGGCGAAGAAGAAATAGAGGCCCTGACCGCTGCGGCGGAGATCATCGGTATCTCGCCGGCCTCAGTGCAAAAGGCGCGCGACCGCTATTTCGCCGACAAATCCGGCTGAAGTATAAGAAAATCTATTGCGTCGGCGTGGCCAGGCAGGAATTGATACGACCGCGAATCCTCGCGGCGCTGGCGATCCGGGGCGGGAGGGGAAGATTGGAGCGGACAGGCTGATTCTGAGGGGGATCAGTACGTTGGATTGCGCCAACACCCGCCCGCTCCAAACACAACAGTAATGATCGCCTGTTTGAGGAAAGGAGCAGATTCGTACTTCTACCTATGGACAGGTTTCGGGCCATCCCTGGCCCTGAGTTTTTGTGCAAAAACTATCCCTGAGCCTGTTGCCTGAGACATTTGCAGATTGTTATGGTGTAACAATAAGGTGTGTTCATGAATTCGAAAATCACGCCATCGATATTCATTTCTTCATGGTCGGCTGTGACGATGTCAGTCGCTTTAATCAGCGTCACGGTACGGCCGGATATGGCTTTTCCCAACCCGGCACCGTCTCCGCGCATAGCGTTTCTGGGGAGCAGTGATCCAAATATGTATGCGTGGCGGCGCGTTATCACATTGCCGGCGAGGATATTTTCGGAAACGGCAAATTCCATGAATCCTTTTTAATACCAAATGGCCAGTTTGCCCCTGTGGCACGAAACATCTCGGTCGATTTCATGTTGCTTGTCGGTGCGCCGCAATCTAGGCTCTTGAGCGGAATCGGAGATTGCAATGCCAGAATTGAAACTTTTCTTCAGTCCGCGGGCATGCTCGCTTGCCTGCCACATCGCACTGGAGGAATCCGGGCTGCCATTTACGGCGGAAATCGTGAAAATTCGCGAGAGGCAGCACAAGTCCGGGGAATACTTGCGTGTCAATCCATGGGGCAAGATTCCGGCAATGCTGGTCGACGGTGAGGTATTGACCGAGACGCATGCAATCCTCTCGTATATCGGTGATCTCGCCCCGGCGGACAAGGTGCTTATGCCGCGTGATGATCCATTGTTGCGCGCACATGCGCATGAGTGGATGAATTTCCTGTCAGCTACCGTGCATATTGCGTTCCGGCCCCTGTTCAGGCCGAACTACCTGATCGGGGACGAGAGCCTGTACCCGAAATTGCGAGAGGTTGGTGTGCCGATCTTTCAAAAAGCCCTGCTCGAAGTAGACAAGCGGCTGTCCGGCAAGACCTGGGCACTTGGCGATAATTACAGCGTCGTCGATCCTTACTTGTTCGTTTTCTACATGTGGAGTCAAAGGGCGGACGTCGTTGAATTTTCACCTCCATTGCCGATCTGGAAGGAACTCTGGGAGCGATTGTATGAGCGGGAAGCAACGCAACGTGCACTGGCGACCGAAGGCATCATGCCTGAGAACATCTGGCTGGCCTGAATGAGCCTTGTATATGCCGGGATCTGTTGCCACGCACCGGGGATTACCAACCGGCCGCAGGCAGCAGATGCGTCTGATCTGGCCGAACTGAAAAAGCAGTTCGAAATGCTGCGGCAGGAGATCGAGGCGGGCGCCCCCGAGGCTCTTGTGATAATTTCGGCCGAGCATTTTGGAAACTTTTTCAATGACAACATGCCAGCCTATGCCATCGGCATGGCAAATTACTACGACGGCCCGATCGAAGATCCTGGCTGGCTCGGTATTCCAAAAGTGCGTGTTCCGGGAAACCAGGATCTGTCACGACGGTTGATCCAAAACATTCTGAATGATGCGGAAGTCAGTTATTCGGAAGAATGGAAATTCGATCACGGCATGATGGTGCCATTGCATCATGTCACACCGAATTACGACACGGCGATAATTCCGGTAAACATTAATTGCCAGGCGCCGCCGCTGACGCCGCTACACCGTGTCTACGAATTCGGAATGGCGCTGCGCAAGGCAATTGACGCGTTGCCGGAAAACATTGCCTTACTTGGAACAGGCGGCACCTCGCACTGGCCATGCACACCGGATAGCGGAAAGATAAACGCCGAATGGGATCAGGATTTCCTGAGGCGTTGGAGCGACAATGATGTATCGGCCATGACAGCATACAGCGACGAAGACATTTTGCAGGATGCAGGATCAGGCGCGCTTGAGATTCGGACCTCGATTGCGGTTGCCGGTGCCGCCGGTGGACAAGGGGAGGTTCGCTTTTATAAACCGATTCCTGAATTCGCGTGTGGCTGCCTAATTGCTACGATGTCCATAGACTGAGCAAGCCAGATAAAGGAATGTTCCCATGGATCTCTGGAACCAGGCAAGTTCATTAGCCGCGCAAACGCCCGAGGATCGGAACCGGTACGTCGATTTCCTGAGATTCGTCTCGATAATGGCCGTCATTATCGGTCACTGGACAATTGCCACGGCCTACTATGTCGATGGCGCACTCACCCATGGCCATTTGTTGAAAAGCGCTCCACAGACGCAATGGTTAACCTGGATTTTTCAGGTCATGCCGATTTTCTTCATTGTCGGCGGTTATTCCAATGCCGTTTCGCTCGAAAGTGCGCGGCGAAAGCGAATCGATTATGCAGGCTGGCTTGCTGCGCGACTTAACAGGCTTATAGCGCCGCTTCTTGTCCTGCTGTTCGTGTGGGCGGCACTCGCCATCATTATGGGCCTGTTCGGAGTCAGCGATAGTGTCATTCAATTCAGTTCGCAGGCATCTTTGATACCGATCTGGTTTCTCGCCATTTACATCATGGTGGTTATTCTTGCACCGGCTACGTACTGGTTCTGGAAGCAGTACGGCTTCGCTTCTTTCTGGACATTCGTCGCCATCGCAACCCTCGTTGACGTTGCTTTTTTCGTATTTGACTTGCAGTGGATGGGGTGGAGTAATTATTTCTGGGTCTGGCTGGCAGTGCATCACCTCGGATTTGCATGGCGCGACGGCCGCTTCGGCAGCCCGGGCAAGCTCTTGCTGTATTCCGCGCTGGGCCTGCTCGCGCTGTCGCTGTTTATCTTCAAGGGCCCGTATCCGTTGGCCATGGTCGGCTCCCCGGATGAGGGACTCAGCAACACGATGCCGCCCAAGATTACGCTGCTGGCGCTCGCCGTATTTCAGTTCGGATTGTTGCTGCCGCTTGAACGTCCAATGCGCCGGCTGCTCGATAATCTGAAACTTTGGACCGCAACGGTGCTGATCAATAGCATGATCATGACGGTTTACCTTTGGCACATTACGGTAATGATTATCCTGGTATCTCTCGCGTACCTCGCAGGCGGCATTGGACTGGGGCTGGAGCCGGGGACCACAGAGTGGTGGCTGTTTCGACCGTTGTGGATTGCAGCTCTGTTCATCTTGCTGTTGCCCGTTGCATTCCTCATGTCACCTCTTGAGCGTCGCTCTTGCGCGGCTGATTCAGGTGTGCCATCTGCAGCCAGGCAAGTGATCGGTGCAATGGTGTTCTGTCTTGGCGTTTCGCTGCTCGCCAGGTATGGCTACGGTGGTGGTCCGTTACCACGCCTTGATGTCGCGTCATTCGCAATGGTGGTAGTCGGTTCCGGAATTGCCGGTGTGTTGCCCGGATTCAAATAGAGTTCAGGTTTCGTCAAAGTAGTGCTTCGACCGGCAGCAGGTTGATAAACCCGAGTTCGATTCGCCTGACATGATCGACTTCAAAATCAGGGCAGTAATTGTCGATCGGCGCGTTGTTTTCGGCGCGCCCGATCAGTACTCTAAGTGACATAAACCTTTGCGCCAGCCCGACATTGATGAATTTTGTTTCCCTGACAAACCTGGGGTGCCTCCCGGCACTGGCTGTGCTGTGCACATCGATCGCCGTTGCCGACGGTTTTCAAAAAGGCATCGAGGCGTTCAACGACGAGGACTATGCGACGGCGCTCGCGGAGTGGATGCCACTGGCGGAAGACGGCGACCGCAATGCCATGTACAACATCGGTCTCCTCTACGACGAGGGTCTGGGTGTGGAAACAGACAAGGTCAGGGCACTGGAATGGTATCTCCCGCCGGCGGAGGACGGTGACGTCGCCGCTCAATTCAACGTGGCAGCGATCTACGATTTTGGCCAGGGCGTTCCGGAAGACAAAAAGAAAGCCCTCTATTGGTATACGGCGGCCGCAATGCTGGCGGATGAGGAGGCTCAGTTCAACTTAGGCATCATGTATGCAAATGGCGAGGGCGTCGAGGTCGACCATCGGCAATCGTTGAAGTGGTACCAGTTAAGCGCCGACCAGGGCCACGCGCCGGCGCAATATAACCTGGCTCACATGTACGATATTGGCGCCGTGATTCCTGAGGATAATCGCGAGGCGATGAAGTGGTATCTCGAGGCTGCGGAGCAGGGCGATGCCGATGCCCAGTACGCCATCGCGTTGATGCACGATACCGGTGACGGATTTATTGAGGACGATGTCCTCGCGATCCAGTGGTATGAGCTTGCCGCCGAACAAGGCCTCCTGAACGCACAGTTCAATCTCGCGATCATGTATGACGTCGGCGAGGGCGTGCCTGAAGACAATGCGCGGGCTATCAAATGGTATGAAGCGGCGGGTGAACAGGGACACCAGAACGCACAATTGAACCTGGGGCTCATGTACGAACATGGTGAAGGAACGGCAGTTGATCCTGCCCTGGCAATGAAATGGTATCGACGCGCTGCGGATCAGGGCCTCACGGCGGCGCAATATGCTGTCGCATTGATGTATGACGAAGGGATCGGCGTCGAAGAAGACGATATTGCTGCGATCGCCTGGTATACGAGTGCTGCCGAACAGGGCGGCGCCGATGCACAGAATAATCTTGGCGCCATGTACGACGCTGGTGAGGGCATTTCAGAAAATAAGGCTGAGGCTGTGAAGTGGTATTCACTGGCCGCTGACCAGGGGAATTCAATTGCACAAAACAACCTTGGCGCAATGTATTTCGCTGGCGAGGGCGTCGAAGAAAACAAGATCGAAGCCTATAAATGGTTTTTTATTTCCGGGGAACTCGGCAACGATGATGGCAGGGAAAACAGCCAGTATGCCGGCAAGTCCATGCGGCCCGACGAAATTATGGAAGCAAAAAAGTTCGGCCGGGAATGGCTGGAGGAATTCGCAAATGGCAGCACAGTTGAATAAGGCCATTTTGGCCCCAATAACAAGAAAATGAACGGCATAATTCTGCGTACACTGATCATCATGCTGGGGCTTTTCCTGGCATCCTCCATTATTCCAGGCGTGCAGATTACCGGCACCGGCAGCTTTATTCTTGCCGCCGCGCTACTCGGGCTGGTCAACGCATTTGTTCGACCGATTGCATTCTTGCTCACGCTTCCCCTGACATTCGCGACGCTGGGCCTGTTCCTGTTCGTGCTCAATGCTGCGATGTTTGGACTGGTCGCCGCGTTGCTCGACGGTTTTGTGGTGGCCGGATTCTGGTCGGCAATTTTCGGTGCGATCGTTGTTAGTGTCACAGGCACGATTGCCTCTTGGTACATCGGGCCGAGCGGCCGCTACGAGGTTTTTGTGATTCGACGAGATTTCTAAATAGCGGCAAAGCCGTAGGAAATACCGGCAAAGCCGTAGGAGCCCGCCTGTAGGAGCTCGCCCCAGCGAGCGAATCAGTATTGCCGGGCGTTCACGCTGCGTCTCTCGCGAAGAGCGATGCCAGAATCGGCGCGGCTTCCTCATGCGTCCGCGCAATAGAAGGCCGTGCTTTCAGACGCTCCCAGTAAGCCGAGATATTCTTATGCTCTGTAAAAGGTGCAACTTGTTCGGCATAGAACAGGCCGGGCGCGGCTGAGCAGTCGGACATCAGGAATTCTTCACCATTCGCATACGGTTGCTGGCCGAATTCGTTCTCCATGAAGCTGTACATCGTGGCGATATGGAATTTGGCCTTTTCAATGCGCTCAGGATCCTGCTCGCTCTCCGGCTTCATTCCCTGGAACAGCAAGGTAACAACTGCGTCGTTCAGATAGAGATCAAACACACGGTCCTTGAAACGAATCCTGCGTCGCTCATCTGCATCACCTTTGATCAGTGTTGGTTTCGCCATCGGGTCGATGTATTCAACGATGATACTTGATTCGGGAATAAGGTGGCCGTCTTCAAGTTGTAAGCAGGGGACTTTGCCCAGTGGATATACCTCGCGGTATTGCGCGCGGGAGTCTGCATCCATGAGGTTTACAATTTCAGAGTCGAAGTCGAGTCCTTTCTCGTACATAGCGATAAGTACTTTCTGTGAATAAGTAGAGATCGGGTTGTAATAGAGTTTCATCGTTTTGGTCCTCGTCGTAAGTCCTCAGTTCATGGTTGAAGCGCTTCCGACAAACGGGACAGGCAGCCTTCCCAACCCTCGTTGTGGCGATCGCGCATATCGGTTTCGGGAAATCCTTCGTGCGTCAGTGTGAGCTCGGTTTCCGCGTCACTAATGGCGCGAAAGTCGATGGTAACCCGGGTGACTATTTCGGAATCTGCCCATTTCCAGCTGAAAATCAATTTCTCATTGGGTACGACTTTTTCATAAACGCCGCTTGGTGAGTACGTTTCACCGTCCTGGTTTCGCATTACGATGCGGTAGCTGCCGCCATCGCGCGCATCGACCTCCGCCACGGGAATGGTCATGTCCTTGCCGGGGCAGAACCATTTCTTAAGCAGTTCTTCGTTAGTCCACATCGCGAATACTCGCTCGCATGAGGCAGGAAACGTACGCCTGAGGACCAGGGTATTGCCTGTTTTCATTGCTTGCTCCTGACTTTGATTTCTTCTTTCCGCAAGAGGGCTGATAGTGCCTCAAAGCGCGACTCCCAGAACCTGCGATGGAAATTCAGCCAATCCTCCGCTGTTTTCAAGCCGCTGGTGGTCAGCGTGCAATGATGCTGCCGGCCGCTAATCGTTCTTTCGATCAGCCCGGCTTTCTCGAGGATCTTCATGTGCCTGCTGATAGCCGGCTTGCTGATCTGAAAGGGCGCCGCAAGTTCGCCGATGGTTGTAGAGCCTTGCGCAAGCCGCGCCAGGATGCCACGGCGGGTGCCATCGGCGAGTGCGAAAAAGACCTGGTCGAGCTGCTGGCTGGTTGGCCGCATAAAATTTATAGTTAACCGAAAGGTTAACGATAGTGGGGTGCGACCTTGATTACAAGTAATATCTGCCTAACATGGGGCACGGGATTTGGCAGAGGACAAGATGGCAATTCAGACACGGCAGGTCGAATACGATGATGGTGATATCCTGCTTGAGGCTTACATGGCATGGGACGATTCGAGCAGTAACCACAGGCCCGGTGTCCTGGTCTCTCACGCCTGGGCGGGACGGGGCGAATTCGAGGAAAGCAAGGCCGAACAGCTTGCCGAGCTTGGCTACGTCGGATTCGCGCTGGACCTTTATGGCAAAGGGGTCAAAGGAGCGAACCCGAAACAAAATCGGGCGCTCATGCAACCGCTGCTCGATGACAGGGCCATGTTGCAGCGGCGCATGCATCTCGCACTGGAGTCCATCAGGAAGCAAAAGGATGTGGATGCGGAGCGGGTTGCCGCGATGGGATTCTGCTTTGGAGGTTTATGCGTGCTCGACCTCGCGCGGAGCGGGGCGGACATACTGGGTGCCGCCAGTTTTCATGGACTTTTCACTCCCCCGGGCAATACAGGCGGCAACAAGATCTCGGCAAAAATACTGGTAATGCATGGCTGGGATGATCCGATGGCCACGCCAGACCAGGTTTTGTCACTGGCCGGCGAACTCACCGCGATGGAGGCTGACTGGCAGATCCACGCTTACGGGAACACAATGCACGCCTTTACCAATCCGGCCGCTGCCGACCCGGAAATGGGAACGGTGTATAACGCAGATGCAGATCGGCGCTCGTGGCAAAGCCTGCAACTTTTCCTTGCCGAAATCTTCCAACATTCCCTGGCCGTTCATTGACACGACGACAAGGCGCAGCGGCGACGCTGATATCAAAGGAAAAATTCGTGAAAGCAACCTATCATTTGTCAGGTATTGCCGTACTTATCTCGTTTTGCCTCATCGGGTGCGGAGAACGCGCGGCACCGGACGCCGGACCAGCCAGTGGCAGTGTGTCTCAGGAAGCAAGCGGCAGTAACGCAACAGCAGCCGCGACCCGGGAGATTACCGCGGATCTGATGCGCAGCTACGTGCGCGAGCTCTCTGACGACAAATATGAAGGCCGTGGGCCCGGCAGTCGCGGTGATGTGGCGGCAAGGAAATACCTGGCCGGGGAGCTGAGCAAGCTCGGCCTTGAACCCGGTGCAGCCGACGGTACCTGGGAGCAGCCTTTTGATTTGATCGGCATAACGTCAGATCAACCTGCCCAGTGGTCGTTTGCAGGGCAGGACAGTTCGCTGACGCTGAAGCAATGGGATGATTTTATCGTCTCGAGTGGTGTGCAGTCTGATCGTGCAGAGGTCGAGAACGCGGAACTGGTGTTCGTCGGCTACGCGATACAGGCGCCGGAATACGATTGGAACGATTTCAAAGACGTTGATTTGACCGGCAAAATGCTGTTGATCATGAACAACGATCCGGATTGGGACCCGGACCTGTTTGCCGGCGAAACGCGTCTCTGGTACGGGCGCTGGGATTACAAATACCAGAATGCCGCGCGCCAGGGAGCTGTGGGTGCAATCATCATTCACACGCAGCCCTCGGCAGGATATCCCTTCCAGGTGGTACAAACGTCGTGGACCGGCGAGCAATTCGAACTGCCCGCTGGCGACGAACCGAGGTTGCAGGTAGCGGCGTGGGTCACCGAGAGTGCTGCGCGTGAACTTGTCGCGATGTCGGGCCACGATCTCGATGCCCTGAGAGAGGCTGCCGACAACCGGGACTTCGAACCGGTACCGCTTGGCGTCACAACGTCAATCGGCATGGACGTGTCGATCAACAAAGTGTCATCAGCCAACGTACTCGGCCTCCTGCCCGGCAGTGATCCCGAATTGAAGGATGAAGTGGTCATCTACACTGCGCATCATGATCATCTCGGCATTGGCACGCCGAACGATGCAGGCGATGTGATCTATAACGGCGCCATGGATAACGCGGCGGGTGTGGCGCAGGTGATGGCTATCATCAAAGCGATCAGCGCGCTGCCCGAAGCACCACGTCGTTCAATACTGGTTGCCCTGGTTGGCGCGGAAGAGCAGGGACTGCTCGGTTCAAAATATTATACCGAGCATCCGACGTTTCCTGCCGGCAGGATCGCCGCAAATCTGAATTACGATGGCGGCAATATCTGGGGCCTTACGCACGATGTGACGTTTATCGGGCTTGGCAAGTCGACCATTGACGGGCTGGTAGAAGCGATAGCCGCGGAGCAGGGCAGAGTGGTCAAGCCCGATCAGTTCCCCGATCGTGGTTACTTCTACCGATCAGACCAGTTCAGTTTTGCCAGGATTGGCGTCCCTGCCGCGTTTCTCGGTCCTGGCATGGATTTCGTCGACCGTCCGCCGGATTGGGGCAGGCAGCAAATCAACCACTACACGGACGTAAATTATCACCAGCCATCCGACGAATATGATGACAGCTGGAACTTCGATGGCATGATTACCGATGCGTTACTCGGCTACTGGACCGGGTTGGCAATTGCGAACGCAGACGACATGCCCCGCTGGGTGGAGGGCGATGAATTTGAGGCAGCGCGCCTCGAGGCGCTGGCGGCCGAAAATTAACGAATGGTGTTCTTGCCGCACTTTCAAGGAAATATCGCCCGCTTAAGAAGGGCTCCTACAAGTTGCTAATTATCATCGCATTATTCTGTAGGAGCCCTTCCTAAGCGGGCGATTGCCAGGGCTTCGGGCAGTCGTCTTTAATGCGGCAGGGGATCCCCGCTGGTCGCACCACCGCCTTTGACCGTGTCGTGTCCTTTGCCGACTGTCGGAATGATCATCGGTACTTTTTCCCTGTACCTGGCATAGTCATCGCCAAGGAATTTCACCAGGTCACGCTCTTCATAGCGAATCGCGATTAAGATATACGTCGTCAGGCCGGCAGCGAACAAGAAGTGCCCTGTCGTCATGCTGGGCGTGCCCCACATTGACATGATCCAGCCCACATAGAGTGGATGGCGTACGAACTTGTAAAAGAACGTAACCTTGAACCCTGGATGCGAATGCGCTTTTTGGCGAAGATTGAACCAGACCTGGCGCAGCCCGAATAAATCGAAGTGGTCAATGATGAAGGTCGATAAAAGCACGATCACGATGCCGCCGAGCATTACCGCCCACAGCAGGTATTGCGCCCAGGCTGCCTCGACCATCCAAACGACGCCGGTCATCGGCCGCCATTGCCAGTAGAGCAGGATCAGTATTGCACTGCTGATCAGCACATAGGTACTGCGCTCGATCGACTTCGGTATGATTTTGGTCCAGCGCTCTTTGAATCCTGGTCGCGCCATGACCGAGTGCGGCACGCCAAACAAGGCAAGGAGCGCCAGATTGATAATTAAAGCGGTCGCCATGGCCGTTTCCACGCCGGAATCGATGCCCTTGGGCACCACCATGTTGCTTAGGAAGCCGATCCAGTACAGAAAGGCCCCAAAGAATATGGCGTAGCTGACGACGCCATAAAGTAACGCTATTACTCTACCCATTGAACTGTCCCCCCAGAAAGTTTTGAGCTTGTTTTACTGTCTTTCTGACGACGCTGTTGATGCGTGTCAAAGTGTACGGATCAGTTTAACAGGATATTTTGCAATCGGTAAATTTGACGCCACCCTGCGCACCGTCGGCCGACGGGTTTTTTTGAATAGTATTATTGTTCAAATAGCTACAGAGTTTTTCTCGAAGAAATCAGAGATGATCAAAAGCGAAATGTATAGCTGATCTTGGCAGCAATGTCGCCGGTGGAGGTCCTGAAATCTCCGCTGTCGTCGAAATCCACGTAGTCCCTGTTGACGACCAGCACCATTTCCCGCCCGGCCTGCGGGATCCAGCGCATGATGCTGTTGATGCCAATACTGTCGGACACGGTGTCGTACTGGACGAAATTCTCCCAGTACCAGGTTGCCGTGAACGCGACGTCCGCCCGTGCCGTCATGAGTCGGGTGATGAAGCTGCCTCCTGGCAGTTCGATATCTCCGTACTCATAAGTCAGGGCGACGTTGAGGTGCTCATTCGGTCGCCAGTTGAGACGTGATCCGACGCTATTTCTTTTGCCGTCATAAAAGTCGCCGGGGCAAACCCAACCGACATAGCT
>SMWE01000145.1 GCA_004357475.1 Gammaproteobacteria bacterium | reverse complement strand
GCGTCGCACAAAGAACCGCTAATGTGACTGAGTAACGGGCATGCAGACGATTCTCCATAGATTATTACTGTTGCTGCTGCTGGCCACAGCCGGACTTACTGCAGAAGCAGAGGAGTCGTCCGCGGGCGAGATCAAGGGGCACGAGCCCCTGGCGACACAGAGCGATGGGCTGGAACCTGGCTTGTCGAGTCAAGCTCTGTCAGCGCAACGAGAGGCAAACGAACCAGGTCTGTCGTCTGCGGAGCTGTTGCTGGCAGGGCAGCGGACAGAGTCCATTGCTCCAACCGCAGTGCTGGCGCAGGACATACGCAGAAGGACAACGGGTAACCGGGTAATGGACGAGATGGAACTGGCACGTACAGAGATTACCGGCAACCAGGAATTACCGAAGGTGCTTTACATCGTCCCGTGGCGGAAGTCTGACCCGGGAGATTTGACCGGGAAACCCGTCAATACATTGCTCGACGAAGTGCTGGCACCGATCGACAGAGCAGAGTTTATTCGACAGGTTGATTACTACCACGACCTGTACGGTAAAGACGAAAAGTAGTCTGAGGTTTTTGCAAAACGATTTGATTTAGAAGAGGAGTCACCAAATGGACGCTTTAAGCGGTTTCGTGAGTTTTTTCCAACAGGGCGGGTTGTTCATGTACCCGATCCTGATCGTGTTTGCGCTGGGACTGGCGATTGCGGTCGAGCGCTGGACGTATCTGACCATGTCCGGAGCCACTAACCGCGCGCTCTGGAAAAAAATCGTGCCTTATCTGAAGGCGGGTAATTTCCAGGAAGCGGCAGCGCTCACTGCCAAATCAAAAGCAGCCATCGGTTCCATCCTGACCTACGGCCTCTATCGCGTTAAGTCTGCGCGACGCCGTGACGATGTCGAGAAGGCGATGGAGGAGAGCCTGATGGAGGTGCTGCCGCGTCTCGAAAAACGCACGCACTATCTCGCCACGCTCGCGAACATTGCCACCCTGCTAGGACTGCTTGGTACGATTATCGGCCTGATTCGAGCATTTACGGCAGTTTCGAATGCAAATCCTGCGGATAAAGCCGACTTGCTTTCAGCCAGTATATCGGTCGCGATGAACACGACCGCGTTCGGTCTCATGGTCGCAATTCCGTTGCTCCTCATACACGCGCTATTGCAGACAAAGACGAACACTATTGTCGACAGCCTCGAGATGGCAAGCGTTAAGTTTCTTAACGCCATTACCGAGCGTCAGATGAAGCCCTCCGGAGCCTGATAATGAGACGTAGCCGCAGAGGCCGCCATCGCAACATTGAAACGACTGAACTCAACATTACGGCGTTCATGAACCTGATGGTCATCCTGGTTCCGTTCCTGCTGATAACCGCGGTTTTCTCGCGAGTGGCAATTCTGGAACTGAATTTGCCAGGCCCCTCTACCGAGCCCGTAGATCCGCAGGAGCTGACGTTTCAACTGGAAGTGATTGTCAGGGTAGGACAGATCGAAGTCGGCGATCGAAACATCGGCGCGTTGGGAATCTATCCCAATACCGAGCAAGGATACGACTACGAAGCACTGAGTCAGAAGCTGTCAGAAATCAAACAGAGTTATCCGGAAACGACCGAGGCAGCGATCTTGCTGGAATCGGACATTCCTTACGACACGCTGGTGCAGGTGATGGACCGCGTGCGGGTCGAGGAAACGATTAAAGACCGGAGGATTCTGCGCAGCGACCTGTTTCCTGATATTTCGATCGGCGACGCACCAAGCGTTGACGGAGCCTGAAGCATGCACAAGTCAAGACGCGCAAAACGCATGGAAACGCGCCACAGGCGGCATAAAGCTGGTGCCCTGAATCTCGTGTCGCTGATGGATATTTTTACGATCCTCGTATTCTTCCTGCTGGTCAATTCATCGGAAGTCGAAGTGCTGCCGAATACGAAGGATATTCAGTTACCGGAATCGATCGCCGAGAAAAAAGCGCAGGAGACGGTCGTCATCCTGATTAGCGAGGAAGACATCATCGTGCAGGGAAAACCGGTCGTTAAGGTTGCGGACGTGATGGCACTCCGTGGAAACGATATTCCCGAACTGCGCCAGGCGCTCTTGTCACAGAATGACAGGGTGCTGCGCAAAGAAGCACAGGATGACATCGCGGGCCGCGAGGTCACGATCATGGCCGACAAGGATATTCCCTACCGCCTGCTGAAGAAGGTGATGGCGACTTGCACGGATTCGGAATACGGGCAGATATCACTGGCTGTATTACAGAAGAGCTCGGACAAGCTGGCCGGGATCGGTCAGCCGGGTGCGGCGCGTTAGCTCGTTGAGCAGGGATCCAGGTTAGGAGTTGCGGATTGGACATGCCTTATTACAGAGAGTACCGGCTGCCCTGGACCAAGCACACGGGCCAGGAAAGGAAATTCAGGCGCCTGCTTGCGATTATCTTCGGCGTCACTTTCTTCCTGGGCGCAGTCTGGCCATGGCTTCCGACGCCCGCACTCGATCCGAACGCGGTGAACGAGATTCCGCCACGTATCGCGAAGCTGCTGCTGGAACAAAGGCCGCCGCCACCACCGGTAGAGCCCGAGCCCAGGCCGCAACCGGAAGCAATCAAGGAACCGGAACCGGAGATGGTTGCGGACGAACCACCGCCACCTGAACCAGAGCCTGTACCAGAGCCGGAAATTGATGTCGAACAGGTTGCTCGCCGGCAGGCACAGGCTGCATTGCTGCCGTTTACCGAAGACCTTGCGGCACTCACAGACAGTAATATTCTGGAGAGGGTTGCCGACAAGCGCCCATTGACCGCTTCAGTCGGGCAGGCTGTGCGTAACCTGCGCTCGATGATTACCTCGAAGGTCGGCACCGCAAGTCGCGGCATCAGTACTGCAAACATGAGCCGTAACACCGGCGGTTCCGGGCTGGCAGGGCGTAACACGACAGCAATCGAAAGCCCGGTTGCGTCGATCGGACGCTCAGCAGGCGGAGCACGACGCACCGGATCCAGCGGCAAGGCATCACGCAGCCGCGAGGAAATCGAGCTCGTGTTCGACAGGAACAAGGGTGCAATTTTCGCGCTCTACAATCGTGCATTGCGCATGGATCCGACCCTCGAGGGCAAGCTGGTGCTGCGCCTGACGATTGCGCCTAACGGTGAGGTCACGTTCTGCGAGATTATATCCAGTGAACTCGGCGATGAAGATCTCGAGCGTAAACTCGTACAGCGCATCAAGATGTTCCGCTTCGAAGCGAGAGACGTAGAAGCCATTACGACGACCAAGCCGATCGAATTCTTCCCGGCCTGATTCGAATATCCCGCCGCAGGAGTTCGCCTGCAGGAGCTCGCTCCCAATCCGCCTGCATCGACAAACACTGTCTCAATGGACGGTGCGGATTGATCTTTAGTGCATTCGTTTAGCCGTGTGCTATCGCCCGGCAGGCCGGGTTCCTACAATTAGACGGCGGTCTCTGCCACCAACTTCTCCCTGATTTCATCGATCTGTGGTTTGAGCCGCGATGCGCGCCTGCCAACACAAGGTTTATCGCGCGGACAGGCGGAACTTCTCGGGCAGATAATGCTCGCATCTTTTGCCGCTCCGGCGGCGATCCAGCCGATGTTCAGAATTTTGCCAACGCTCTCGAGTTTCCGGCGGGCTTCTTCAGGAATCGGTGCCGCACCTCCGCCGCTGGCACAGCTTGACTCGATCTGCCCGATAATGTCCGCTGCGTTGAAACCCTGAGCGTTTAGCGCGGGCGCCAAGTCGATACCGGTGCACATGACATGAGCATTGCCGGCGGCGTCCCGGCCGCGTATGGATTCACAGCAATAGAGCCGCTTGTCGTCGCCATTTCGCAGAATCGAAATCTGCGCAGAGGATTTTTTCGACCGGGTGTTGAGCATTTTGAAAACCGCCCAGTGCTGGCAGGGATCCAGGACCATGCGCATGTTTCCCCAGGGCAACGGAATGCCGTTGCCCCTATATACGGCACGCAGGTTGCCTGGCGGATATGCATCAAAATAGTGCCAATGCCGGTACGGAGAAACGCTCGACATTCGCCGCATGATCAGTGTTGTCGACAGTTCGACCTTGCTGCCGGCATCGACGGCATAGGAGTGGCGCGCAAGAAACTGTCGAAACGGTATTTTCGGGCCGAGCAGGGCCGCGGCAAAATAGCTGCACTCAAAATCGCGCCAGGCATAGAGAATGTCCTTCGCATCCATGTCGGGCGATTCCGCATCATGCCGTCGTGCCGAAACTCTGCCTCCGGATATTTGTGGTGCCCGCGCGCCGTCGCCTCCGTGCAATACCCGGTGGGCTATGTGATTTGCCAGGTCGTACTTGAGACGATCGGGCATTTCTCGCAGGATATTGTTGAGAAAGACGACATTGGGAGCGTCAAAAAACGAACGGACCAGCGTGTCCAGCGAATGCTCAGTGTCTCCCTTGTCCCTGAACGAAGACTGGTCGAACCAGCGGATTTTCAGACCGAGTTTTGCGGCAAGATTGAACATATCGTCAATACTCAACGGAAATTGCTTGTTTCCGACACTCTCGGCGGCACGTTCCAGGTCCGGAAATCGATTCTGATTCGATTCCTGGTGAGCACGAATGAGGAGATGTGCAAATTGTCTGCCGGTTGTGCCGGTTTGCGAAAGCAACTCCGGGATCGCGGTCTGCAGTAGTTCCTTTGAAAACAGAAAGCCAGGTTCAAGCGGCATGCCGCGGATGCCCCCCGACCCGGGTTCCGGCTCGATGGCAATGTCCGCAATGGTCTCGTCAAAGAACCAGTCGATGTCTTTTTGAAAAATTTCGGCTATCACCTGCATCAGGTCCTGTGACGGGACGCGTTTGCCGTTCTCGATCATCGACAGGTAAGACACCGAAGGGGCGTTCTCACGGTCAATTTGTATGCAGCGTACTGAAAGATCTTCCAGCGTCAGGTGATTGCGCTTGCGCAGGCTCCGGATCTTGGTGCCCAGGAAATGTGCTTTGCGGAGGAGGCTATGGCTGCGTGGCATCGATCGAACCTGTAAAATTAACAGTGTGAAAGTTCTATTGTGAAATTACTTGATTCGGGCGTCTACTATACCTCTCGTTAACAGGGATTGCACCGCATTGTGATTTAGCAAAGGCGCCAGAGGGGAGTACACCATGACGCGACAGCAACAGATCGCCAGGCTCGAATCAGAGTGGGCGGAGAGCCCCAGGTGGCAAGGGATACAGCGCGACTACAGCGCCGCTGCTGTGGTCAGACTGCGCGGCTCGGTGCTGATAGAGCATACCCTGGCGCGCCAGGGTGCGGAAAAGCTGTGGCGACTGGTCAACCAGGACAAGCCCTTGTGTGCGCTCGGTGCGCTGACCGGTAACCAGGCGATTCAGGAGATCCAGGCAGGCCTGAAAGCGATCTACTGCTCTGGCTGGCAGGTTGCTGGCGACGGCAACAGTGCCGGCGAGATGTACCCGGACCAGAGCCTGTATCCGGTCGATTCGGTGCCAAAAATGGTGGAGCGGATCAACAACGCATTCCTCCGTACCGACGAGATTTACAGTCTGAACGGGGATTACAGCATTGACTGGCTGGCACCGATTGTCGCGGATGCCGAGGCAGGATTCGGTGGCAATCTCAACGCCTTCGAGTTAATGAAGAGCATGATTCGGGCCGGCGCCGCCGGCGTGCATTTCGAAGACCAGCTTTCATCGGCGAAGAAGTGCGGCCATATGGGCGGCAAGGTGCTGGTGCCAACGCAGGAGGCGATCGCAAAACTGGTCGCGGCGCGTCTTGCTGCTGACGTATTGGGTGTGCCGAGCGTCTTGCTTGCGCGGACTGACGCCGATGCCGCAAACCTGATCACCTCCGATGCTGATAGACGCGACGCCCGGTTCATCACGGGCGAACGAACCGCGGAAGGCTTTTTTTGCACCAACGCAGGCATCGAACCGGCAATCGCACGGGGTCTTGCGTACGCCCCTTACGCTGACATGCTCTGGTGCGAGACCTCAAAACCGGATCTCGCCCAGGCAAAACGGTTTGCGGACGCAATTCATGCCGAATATCCGCATAAATTGCTGGCTTACAATTGCTCACCATCCTTCAACTGGAAGGCCAATCTCGACGACGACACGATGCGCCGCTTTCGTGAGGAACTGGGAGCAATGGGTTACAAGTTCCAGTTCATTACGCTGGCCGGCTGGCACGCCCTGAACTCCAGCATGTTCAGGCTAAGCAGCGCGTACAAGACGGACGGGATGTATGCCTACTCGCAGCTCCAGCAAATGGAGTTTGCCGATGAGCAGCGCGGCTTCCGCGCCGTTAAACATCAGTCATTTGTCGGCGCCGGTTATTTCGACGCGGTACAAAACACAATCATGGCCGGTTCGTCATCGACCACGGCAATGAACGGCAGCACGGAAGAAGAGCAATTTGTCGCATAACCCGGGGCCAACGCCATGACTGCAAGCTTGCCTGAACTTTCGACCAGCAATGACTGGCAATCCGTCGGCAACCTGAACGTCGAGCCCGCCTTCTACGCTTTCGTTGCAGAAGAATTATTGCCGGCCATCAATTTCGATGCCGGAGAGTTCTGGGCCGGACTTGAGAACATTATTGACGACCTGGCGCCATTGAACCGTGATCTGCTTCGTGTCAGGGATGAGCTGCAGCGGCAGATCGATGACTGGCACCGCGAAAGACCAGGCGGGGAGTCGTGCCGCGAGGACTACATTGCTTTCCTGAAAATGATCGGCTACCTGCAGGAAGAGGGAGCGCCATTTGAAATCTCGACCAAAGGCGTAGACCCGGAAATCGCTTCAGTCGCCGGCCCCCAGCTTGTCGTTCCCGTGAACAACGCGCGGTTCGCGCTGAATGCCGCGAACGCGCGTTGGGGTAGTCTTTACGATGCGCTGTATGGATCGGACGTGATTGCCGAATCCGGCGGACACGATCGCGGCAACAGCTACAATCCACGGCGTGGCGATGCGGTCATCCGCTATGCGGCGCAGTTTCTCGATCGCGCAATCCCTCTCGGCGGTGCCAGTCATGCCGACGTTAGGGCATACCGGGTAGAGACTGTGTGGCGGAATGCCGGGTGCATCGCCACGCTGGCTGACGGCAGAGAGGTGAAACTAAAAAACCCCCGGCAGTTTGTCGGCTACCAGCGTCGTGGTGAGGGCAGGCGCTCTCTATTGTTCAGGAATAACGGGCTGCATGTCGAGATTCAAATCGATCCCGATCATCCGGTAGGCTGCAACGCAGCGGCCAATGTCAGCGACATAATTCTCGAAGCTGCAGTGACGACGATACAGGATTGCGAGGACTCGGTAGCTGCCGTCGATGCAACAGAAAAGGTCAGCGTCTACCGTAACTGGCTTGGCCTGATGCAGGGTACGCTCGAAGCCAGCTTTACCAAGGCCGGCAAGACACAGCGGCGCAGGCTGAATCCGGATCGAAATTTCATAGGCCCCGACGGTAGCCTGCTTACGCTGCCAGGCAGGAGCCTGATGCTGGTGCGTAACGTTGGACACTTGATGACGACAAATGCGGTCATTGACAGGAACGGCGACGAAGTATTCGAAGGTATCCTTACAATAAAAGAATGAGCGGGATTTTGACAATGGCATCGTCTTCCGTGCAGCGTGCGATCTCGTGTTCAAGGGCTGCGATCAGCCCAACGGCTACACTGAACCGCTGCTGCATGCATATCGCAAATAGCAAAAGATGCATTCGCCGAAACGAAACCTTTCCCCCGCCTGAGCCGCATTTGCGGCTCGATGACATTACCGCCGTCCATTTGGACGGC
>SMWE01000010.1 GCA_004357475.1 Gammaproteobacteria bacterium | reverse complement strand
TCGGCATCGTCAAACACGATAACCGGGTTCTTGCCACCCAGCTCGAAGTGCAGGCGTTTCAGCGTAGCCGCGCCCTGCCGCATGATATGGCTGCCCGTCAGGGTCTCGCCGACGAACGCAACCGCCTTGATCGCGGGATGTTCGGTCAACGCCTTGCCCGCATCCTCGCCCAGGCCCTGCACACAGTTGAGAACGCCGTCCGGCAAGCCGGCATCGTGCGCAATCTCGGACAACATCATTGCGCTGTACGGTGACCATTCAGCCGGCTTATGCACGACCGTGCATCCGGCAGCCAGGGCTGGCGCAATCTTCCAGGTCGATAGCATGAACGGCGTATTCCAAGGCGTAATGACGCCGACCGGACCGATCGGCTGACGGATCGAATAATTCAGGTGCTCATCGGCCGGTAATGCCTGGCCATCTCTTGCACTCGGCGCCATATCGCCAAAAAAGCGGAAATTTGCCGCACCGCGAATTGCCGCCTTGCTCATGAATCGCAACGCCTGACCCGAATCGACACTTTCAACCAGTGCGATATCGCGCGCACGCGCCTCGATCGCGTCTGCGACCTCGTGCAATATTTTTTTGCGTTCCTTGCCTGGCAGGTTGCGCCAGTCCCCGAAAGCAGCTTCCGCTGCCTTGCAGGCAGCATCGATATCGTCAGCGTTGCCCGCCGCAATTTTTCCGATAACGCTGTTATCGATCGGCGTCAGGTTATCGAATGTCTTTCCCGAACGGCCACTGTCAGGCTTGCCGTTGATAAAATGCGGCAAAGTATTTTCGCGGAATCGCTCGAGTAGTTTGTCAGCATCCTGCAGGTTCGTATCGAAGTCACTGGACATTTATTTTTCCTTCTCGCGTGCCGCAAGGTACTCGCGCAGATTGCTTTTCTTCCACCGAAGATCAGCATCGAGCTCCTGAATCTCATAGGAGATGGCAAGCGGCGACGATGAATAGATCGGTTCGAGATACTCGCACAGCGCCTGAAAAAGCTTCTCCCCGGCGGCCTTGCGCACATCGAACGACCGTCCCGGCGCAATACGCAAGAAGACATTGATAAATGTGTTGTCCGGATGACCGTCGGCAATCCGGTAGTGCTGTCGCGCCACGGCCCGCGTCCGCAACCCGCCGATGGGCAGCGCATCGATGCTGGCGGCCGTCTCGTGGAGCACGCGGAGAAGTGCCTCGATGTCCAGTTCGGGCTCCAGATTTGCTGAATATTCAATGGTTTGATGCGGCATCTGCTGTACTGTTTGAATTAATTTAACATGTTAAGTATACTGCCTTCAGAACGCACGTCAAGTGACTCATACCTGACAATTTCGAGGAACATGCGATGTCCAGTCTGCAACGAATAAAGGGATCGATCCCGCCCGTCGTAACACCGATTCGCGATGGCGAGGTCGATTACGACGCATACAGAAGCCTGATCGATTTCCAGACATCGCAGGGCTCACATGGCGTGCTGGTCAACGGCACGACCGCCGAGCCATCAACCCTGACCACCGATGAGCGGAACCGGCTGGTCGACATCGCCGTCGACACCGTTGCAGGGAAAATTCCCGTAGTTGCTGCGACTGGCTCGCAATCGCTGGCAGAAACCGAAGTATTGACCCGGCATGCTGTAAATGCCGGAGTCGACGCATTGCTGATTGTGACGCCCTACTACATCAGGCCACCGCAACGCGGCTTGATCGAGTACTACCTGAAGCTCGCGAGCCAGTTTGATACGCCCTGGATGATCTATCACATACCCGGCCGTACCGCAGTCAATGTCACCCTGAACTCGATGAAAGAGATTCGTGACAAGTCGCCGCATTTCGTCGGTATGAAGCATGCGGTGAACGATCTCGGCTTTGTGACCGAATGTCTCGCCGCATTCGGCGATGATTTCAAAATCTTTGTCGGCCTCGAAGAACTTTCTTTTCCAATGATGACCATTGGCGCCTGTGGGCTGATGAATGCAGTGGGTAACCTGCGTCCGGCGATTCTCGCCGAGATGTGCGACGCCGTGTGGGCTAGCGACCTGAAAACCGGCCGGAAATTGCATCAGCGCCTGCTGGAAATTAACCAGGCGGTGTTCTACGACACTAATCCGATCCCGATGAAATACATGATGAAGAAACTCGGCATCCTGCCGAGCAATGAGCATCGCCTGCCGATGCTGCCCGCCTCGCCGGAGCTTGAAGAAAGGCTGGACGGCGTACTGGAACGCGCAGGGCTGCTTCGGGAAATTGCGGCATGAGGTTCCTGAGTTTTGCAAAGGACGGTAACCAGAGCTTCGGTGCAGTTGTCGACAGTGGTGTTGTTGACCTCGGCGCCAGGCATCCGGAACTGCCGGATCTGCGCGGTGCCATTCGCGACGACAAGCTGGCTGAACTGGCAGATGAAGCGGCGAGTGCGGAACCGGATTGCGGGCTCGAGGATATCCAGTTTCTGCCCACGATTCCCAACCCGGAGAAGATTATCTGCATTGGCGTGAACTACGCGAACCGCAACGAGGAATACAAAGACGGCACGGAGCCGCCGAAGTATCCGAGCGTCTTCATGCGCACACGGGAATCGCTGGTCGGTCATGAACAGAACATCATGGATCCTCCCGAATCGGAGCAACTCGACTATGAGGGTGAAATCGTCATCGTCATCGGCAAGGAAGGCCGGCGCATTCCGCAAGGCAAAACGCACGAATATATTGCCGGACTGACGATTATGAACGAAGGCTCGATCCGCGATTATCTGCGCCACGCGAAATTCAATGTCACCCAGGGCAAGAATTTTGCGAAATCAGGTGCCCTCGGGCCGTGGATGGTGACCACGGATGAACTCGATCCGCTGGGCGAGATTCGCGTGACCACCCGCGTCAATGGTGATCAAAGGCAAAACGACACGACTGACAGCCTGATGTTTCCGTTTCGCTATCTCGTCAGCTATCTGTCGACTTTTTACTACCTGAAGCCCGGCGACATCATCGCGACCGGCACGCCCAATGGCGCCGGCGCCCGCTTCGATCCACCGAAATACCTCAAGGATAGCGATGTCGTCGAAGTCGAAGTGTCCGGCATTGGTATATTGCGCAACACCGTGGTGACGGAAGTGCCGGCGTGAGTGCTGTTCGACACACTGCCGGGCAGTTGCGGGATTTCCAGCACTCCCTGCCGATGGCGTTACTGAGGGCCCGCGAAGCGGCGATGTCACGATTTCGCCCGATGCTGAGAAGACACGGCCTTACAGAACAGCAGTGGCGGGTGATCCGTGCCCTGGCTGCATACCAGGAGATCGACGCGAGTGAACTCGCCAAGAGAAGTTTCCTGCTGGCACCCAGCCTGACCAGGATCCTGCGATTCCTCGAACGCGAAGCACTGGTGAAGCGATCATCCGATGCAAGTGACCAGCGCCGTTATGTGTTCGTACTAACCGCAAAGGGGCGCCGGATTTACGAGGAGGTAGGACCGGATTCGGAGCTGCTGTATGCCGACATAGAGAAAGAATTTGGTGCGGACAAACTCGAGGCCCTGTACGCATTGCTAGCCGAATTTTACAGGGTGCTGGGCGACTCAACCGCACCATAGAGCCGCCTAACTCCGGCTGTATGGTATGTCCAGAGATTGGCAACCATGAATAAGGCGCTCGTAAAGGGTGTCCCCGATTTTCGGTCAATTAAAGGGTAATCAGGCACCATCACTGTTTGAATTCATTTTCCAGAGCGACTGCTTCTCCTGCAGAAATTCCAAGCTCGTCGCGTAAGCGATCCAGGATCGTCCTTTCTTTGTCCGTTACAAGTCCGTCTTCGACAGCTCCCTCCAGGGCAGCGCGGTAGACCTCGAGCCTTCGCACCTCCAGGTATTCAGGCGTATTCTGAACACTGTGCATGAGTCGGTTAGTCATACGCAGAGCCAATCGTTGTATTGGTCTCAGCGCAACCAATATTGCGATGGCGACAATGATGTTCAGGACCATCCCGCTCACAGGAACAAGCGATTCAAGAACTTCGCTTCCTACAATGAAGCCTCCTATTATCAGTGCGCCGACGGTACTTTGTTGCAAAGCGAATTTGACTTTGAGATCAATGTTGAATAGCTGAGAGCGCAGGACTGCATATGCCAACAGAAGAACGTATATCGAATACGCAATTGCGTGGCTGACGTTGTAGACAAAATCACCCCAGAATTCTATTGGGCGGAGAATTGGATACAGTAACTGTACAAGACCGATGTATGCGTCGCGCACCCCAAAGGCAATTGCAAACCACATTGCACTGTTTCGGGCTGCGGATCCTCTTCGCGCACTAAAGAATGCGGTTACTGCAACGACAAAGCCGAACAGGTAAACGGCGCCGAGCAATTGTATAGTGCGTTGACCAAAATCGACGAGCTGAAAATTCCATGGAGCCCAGCCAGGGCTGTAAAGCTCCGAAAAAAACGACTCGGGCCTTGCGAACACAAGCATCGCAGCTAAAACACTTAAAACACCCAACAGAACCATTGCTGACCGTGAGCGAAACGGTCTGACGAGCGGCGAATCCAGGGCAATAGCCAGGAAGACCAGGTATTGAAACGGCAAAGCCACCATTGCGGCCGACCCGACCGTGACCAGTGCGATGACGATAGACGGATCCTCGAAAAAGAACAGAAATCCCGTCATGAAAGAAAAAAGACCCTCTAAGATAAGGATTAAACTCAGTGATCGATTAAGAGGTCTTCCGGGAGCAGTTCGCAAGGCAAAAACTGCACAGAACCAGGCGGCGACGAATGCAAACGTGCTTGGAATGCCCCACCAGGTCCAGAATAGATTCATCGTATTGATTGAGCCAGGAAGCAGCGTTTCAACAAGTGCAGATGCGTGAGTTTACAAAAATACGCCACCGTCGATTCTTCAGCGAGCATCATAAGAACGATCTTAGTCGGCCGTTAGCGGACTGTCGAGTCGGGGGGGTCGGGTTAACTGAACGTCCGCTTCCCTCCTGTGACCTCAACCGGTCAACGCAACATCCCCCTCTCTGGAGTTATAGATTAGACGTTGCGTTGACCGGTTGAGGTCGCACCCGCCAGCGGGAAGTTTCGATACTGGCTGCCGTTCTCGTCTATAAAACCGACCCGGATACCGTAGTTACCTTTCCGGAGCCACTGGTAGACCTGTCGCACATGCGGCTCGATCGAGGCAAATGCCAGTTCCTCCCAGGGCAGATCGTGTTCTTCGAACCATGCGCATTCGACGGCTTCTTCTGTCTGGACCGTGTCTGGTCTGTGTTCAAGGTGACAACGAAACACGAGGTGCGTCTGCGCCATATGCAGGATGGAACTGACGCTCACGAGCAGCATCTCGTGGGCCGGCACATCGATACCGGTTTCTTCGAGGAGTTCCCGGCTCGCGCCGGACTCCGGAGTTTCGTCATTTTCCATGTAGCCGCCCGGTATCGCCCACTTACCGGCAGCAGGCGCGGTGCCACGTTTAATCCAGAGCATGGATTCACCGACGCAGACGTAAGTCGCTACGAGGACATTCGGATTCTGGTAATGGGTCATGCCGCAGCCATCGCAGACGAATCGCTGCCGGTTGTCGCCGGCTACCGCCTGCAGCGATACTTTCGATCCGCAATCGGAGCAAAAATTCATGGTTACTCAGGATCGGTTTAGCAACTCATCAACGCGCGCCATCATGTCATCCTTGTTATAGAGATCGAAGTAGACCGAAGCCATGATGTTCTGCGGTCCGAAGAAAAACCGCTCGTAGAGAAGCTGCCGATTGCCAAACCCCGAAACCGCCACATCGTGTGCCAGTCTGAACAGTGCGATCCGGTCCCTGCTGTCGAGATTCACGGTCTGGAAATACCTGCCAACGTCATCCGCCAGGTCGTTGCTCAGATCGGCCTCGGTTGGAGTAGCCATCAATGAACTCGAGCCAAGCATATGAATTGTTTCGATGAGTTTCGGATACATTTTCGGGAAGACATTTCGCGAGGTGTCCAGTGGTCTTCGCAGCGGCACGTAATTGCCGTACTGATCCTCATGCGCCTGGCTTTCCCCGCTGAACCGAAAGGCACGCACGGTTTCAGCGATCCACATGGCTTCGGCAATCTGTCCCCTGACAGTCATGTCTTTGTCTTTGCCGGTCGCCTGCGCCATCTTGCACAGGAGACCGACGATGAACTCGGCCTTTGCGAGTTTGCCGCACACTACCTGGTGCATCATGTGAATAACGGCGTTGGTTTCCGCAAACGCCCGGTTGCACAGCAGCGGGTCCCGGTACATGAACACGCGCTCCCACGGCACCAGGACGTTATTGAAGAGAACCACTGCGTCCATTTCCTCGAAACGGGATGCCAGTGGCGCATCAAAGTGGGACTTTTCGTGATCGTAGCTGTCGCGGCAGAGCAGGCGCAGACCCTGGGTAGCGACCGGGATCGCGAAAGCGAATGCAAACGGAATATTCTCCTCCGATGCTTTCAGCAAGGTGGACGGGAACACCTCGATCTCGTCCGCGTGCGGACCCAGCGTCGCCAGCAGGCGGGCGCCGTTGACGACGATTCCCGCGTCGGTCTCCCTGACAACCTGCAAGGCCACCTCTTCACTGGACTTGCCTTCTTTGGCCATTGCGAAGTTATAGGTCGGGTTAATCAGCGTGTGCGTCAAAACCTTGTCGTTATTCCGGATGTACTCGTAGTAATTGCGCATGTTTTCGGCATATTCCGGCTTGTCCTCCCCCAGGAAAGCAGCAGCAGCCGCAAACGACATCATCGATGCGTTCTTGTAATCGGGTGTTCGGCCGAACATGCCGTTCGACCAGGTGGCCCACTCGTAGAATGCAGCGCCGCGTTTTTCGATGTCTTCGCGGGACTTTGGAATCATGTACGAGGTGGCGTATCGCTTGCCATCTTCTTCGTAGGTAATCGTCTCCTGTAATTCTGCATCGAATTGCTTGTCCATGAAACTGGCGAGCGTATGTGCGCCCCGGCTCAGCCCGGGGTGTGACGTCACATCTGCGACTTTCTTGCCGTGAATCCAGACTTCGCGGTCGTCACGAAGTCCCTCAAGATATTGCTTGCCGTTGCGAATGCCTTCCCCGCCCGTTGTTTCAATTTTACTCATACTGCACCTGCTCTCTTTTACTTGGTTCTTGTTACTCGTTAATGACCTGCCGACTTGCCGTTTTTTCTTCAGCTTCCTCGTCAATCGACGATATCTGCTCGAGACCGGCAATCAGGGCGTTCCAGGTTTTCGTATCGACCGAGCCGCGTAATTCGGCATAAGCCTTGTCGACGCGCGGCCTTACTTGTGATTCCAGCGCTGCTCCCTTACCCGTCGCGTGCACGAAAACGTGGCGACGGTCAGTGTCGGAACGGCGTCGATCGGCAAGCCCGCTCCTGGTCAGGCGATCGACCACGCCAACGAGGCTTGGTGGCGATATCAGGGTCAGGTCCGCCAGTTCGCGGAACGCAATCTGCTCGTGCTGCCAGAGCACCCTGAGCACTCGCCATTGTTGTTCGGTCAGTCCAAACTCGCTGAATATTTGCCGAAACCTGGGCATCACTGCATCGAGCGTCCGGTAAAGCATCATTGGCAATGAGCGGCTGAATTCCTGCATTGCGAAGTCGAATCACTTTAGTTAATATATTAACTATTAACATATTAATAAAAATCAGACGGATGTCAAGCCTGGCTGGGGGAGCCTATGGATGAGATGAAAAAATTCCGCCAGTGCCTCGGGAAATTCGCGACGGGCGTCGCCGTCGTGACCTGCGCTGACGAAGACGGCAAGCCCTATGGCATTACTGCCAACAGTTTCAGCTCGGTTTCGCTGGAGCCCAGGCTGATCCTGTGGAACATCGCGAAGGTTTCCAACTCGCTGCAGGCATTTCTTGATGCCGAATATTTTGCGATCAATATTCTTAGCCGTGACCAGGAGGACTTGTCCGCTCACTTTGCAAAATCCGACCACACTCTGTTCGATGCGATCCGGATCAGGCGGTCTGAGCAGAATGTGCCATTGATTCCCGCCGCGCTGGCCTGGTTCGAATGCCATACGCATCAAATCCACGATTGTGGCGATCACTACATTATCATTGGCGAAGTCGTCAGTTTCGAGTCGACCACAGCTGAACCGTTGCTGTTTTTCAGTGGCAATTACGCAGCGATTGACGCAGAAAGTCCCGCCTGAGCAACGGATCCAGCGATGCTTCCTGCTTGCGCCACTACTCTGCGCGGACGTGCGTGTCGTACCAGGCCAGGTATCTTTCGTAGCGGTCTTTTTGGAAACTCGGCCGCGAAATACCGTGTGATTCGTCCGGATAGACAACAAGCTGTGTGGTGATGCCGCGCCGTCGCAATGCCTGGTATAGCTGTTCCGAATTCTGAATCGGCACGTTCCAATCCTCTTTGCCGCCCATAACGAGCGTTGGAGTCGTAATTTTGCCGACGTTATTGAACGGGGAAATCTTTTCCCACGCCTCGCGATTCTCCCAGGGCAGGCCGAGTTCCAATTCCCATTGAAGCTGGTAATGGTCGTGACCATAGTTCGCAGCATAATTGACCTCGCTGGCACCGGTAATGGCCGCTTCGAAGCGATCTGTCCTGGTGATTACATAGTTTGTCAGGATGCCACCGTAGGACCAGCCGCCTACGCCAAGGCGCTCCGGGTCGGAGTAGCCCTCGGCAATCGCGTAATCGACAGCGGCCATTACATCTTCAAAGTCTTTAACGCCCCACTCTGCAAAAAGCACAGCAGAGAAGTCCTGACCATAGCCGCTCGAGCCGCGGGGATTGGCGACGACAACGACATATCCATTTGCCGCAAACAACTGAGCGTCCCGATTGAATGAGAAATCGTATTGAGAAACCGGACCGCCATGGATGCGGAGAATTGTCGGATATTTCTCGCGTGGGTCGTAATCCGGTGGTGTAAATATAAAGCCCTCGATCTCCGTGCCATCGGCACTCGGAAAGGTCACGTTTTTGACAGCAGCAAGGCGGCGTTCTCCGAGCAACACATCGTTGGTATGTGTCACTTGATGCAATGCACCGTCCTGCCACAGGAATATCTCACCGGGAATCTGCGGCGTACTCAGCCTGATTGCGACGGTTCCGGATTCATGTAGCGAGAATTCGCGAACGCTCAATTCTCCGTCTACCAGCCGCTGCACGCTATCGCCGGCGAGATCATATTGCGCAAGGTGCTGTTCCGCGCTGTCTTACAAAACGAACAGTATTGATTCATCGTCAGCCGCGAAAGCCGGTGCACCCACATTTCGATCGAGTGCTGTCGTCAATACCCGTTCCTCGCCGCCCGCAGCAGGCACGATCGCAAGATGATTTGTCGCATACCAGATCAGGTCGGGCTCAGTCACACAGACGTAGGCAATAGTGCGGCCATCGTTGCTCCAGGCCGCGCTGTAGTCGGCGCCCGGATTCCTGGTTATTTGACGTGCAGTCCGGTTCTCTGCGTCGCCTTCCGCGGACACGACCCAGATATCGGTATTTTCATTACTGTCAGGCTCATCGGTCCGGTTGCTGGTGAACGCAATTGCGCTGCTATCCGGGTTCCACGCCGGCTGCATATCATCAAAATCACCGAAGGTCAGCTGAAGTGGCTCCGCATCGCGCCCGGCTACCACATACAGGTGATCGCGGCTCCGATCCAGGTATGGCACACCGTCCCGCTTGAATTGCAATCTGTCGATCACGTATGGCAGCGGTTTTACTTCTTCGCCGGCCTCGTCCGCTGCCTCCTTCGCCAGGTCAGCCGCAGTTTTGTCCCTGATCACAAGCAGCATTTTCTGGCCGTCGGGCGACCATAGAAAACCGCCCACGCCCTGATCTACCGCCGTGTATTGCTGCGCTTCGCCGCCTCGCAGATCCAGCGTCCAGACCTGGGTCTTTGCCTCCTCATCATCTCCCTTTGCGGCCAGAAATCCCAAATACCGTCCATCCGGACTCCAGCGCGGCACTGACGCCGAGTAATCGCCGGAAGTCAGTTGAACGACCTCGCTCCCGACCCTGGATACCATGTAAATTTGTGTCGAAGATTCGTCAGTCTCGAAGTCGACCGATTCAATCGTATAAGCGATCCAGTCACCGCTCGGGCTGATCTGAGGATCCGAGACAGACTTCAATGACAAAATATCCTCGGGGGTAAAGTACCCAGGCGCGTTTCCATCCTGCGACCATCCGGAGAGGGGAAAAAGCAGTAGCATTGCTGCCACGAGAAGAGCTTTTATGCGGGTATTAAACACGTTGTCTGCCTCTTGATTCTTTTTGAGTGAGGTGCAGCCTAATCCGTTTTTCGAACTATTCAATAGGTATCGGCCGGCATAATGACCAGCGGTAAATAGAATAATCTTCATAGCTCGTCAAAGAATAAGCGGTGCCGGTGTTGTCTTATTTGTTTTTTCGCCCGCTGGCTGATCTGCTTTGGTTTCAGGCGGTTGATTCATGCTTAGCAACCATTGAAGGCCATGTTTCCTAACATGCCCTTCAATGTTTGTCGCCCGGTGGGCCAGGCTCCTACGATAGCCTATCGAATTTTTTTGAATTATTGATTGGCGGATTCTTCAACCTGGCCCAGCTTGCGATAGTAGTCCGCGACGATTTCCTTGTGCTCATCCGGGACTTCGTCGGTTACGTTCGTACGTACACTCACGCCGTTCGTGCGTACAGTTCTTGCAAGCGCCAGCTCCAGTTGCTCTACAAGAGACAGGGCGTGCCGTGATTCTGCATCGAGCATGTCGGGGTTGCCGCTGAAGTCTGACGCGCGAATGTCGGCCGCCAGGCGACGCAGTTCATCGATATCCTGAACCGTGGTCCCCGCCGCGCGCAATTCGCGAAACAGGCCAATTACATCCTGATAAATATTGTCAGCCTGGCGGTTCAGTTCACGCGTGAACTCGAGATCAGCGATGCGTACGCCGGTGGACTGTTGCAGATCGTCCCGGCCGCG
>SMWE01000144.1 GCA_004357475.1 Gammaproteobacteria bacterium | reverse complement strand
CGTTGCCAGGCAAAGCGTCGTGAGGAGATCGGGAGCAGCGCCTGACGCGAGCCGGGACATGATTTCCGCGGTTGCAGGTGCGATGAGGACCAGGTCCGCCCAGCGGGCAAGCTCGATATGCCCCATGGCGGCCTCGGCATCTTTATCCCAGAGATTGGAACGAACCGGCAGCCCGGAAACCGCTTGCAGTGTCGTCCCGGTCACGAATTCTTCCGCGGAGCGCGTCATGACGACCTGCACCTCTGCGCCACGGTCACGCAGACGCCGCACCAGTTCAGGTGTTTTGTACGCAGCGATGCCGCCTGCTATGCCCAGAATGATTTTCTTGCTTTCAGCCATCTGTTTGCCTGAAGTTGCCGGTCTGTCAGCTTAGCCCGTTGTCCGGTGCCATTTCCAGCAAATAGGTCCTTCCTGGGGCATTTTGTCGCTTGCGCCGGTCTCTTCGTGAAGTCAGTCTGGCAGCCTCGTTCTCTTATCGGACAGGGATCGTCCATGTCAGAAGATATCCGGCCGGAGCCAGTGGCGTTGCGGTCAAAAGTACTCAATGAAACCGCGGCATCATTGTCGGAGAGCGAGCTGCTCGCAGTGCTGTTGCAAACCGGATCGCGGTCGGGACCGGCACTGGATCTTTCCAGCCGTCTGCTGGTCCGCTTCGGAGGTTTAAGGAAATTGCTGAATGCGGAGCGCCAGACACTGGCAGCCCAAAGCGGTGTTGGCGAGGCCAGGCTGGCAATTTTGCGGGTGTTGCCGGAGCTCGCGCGACGGTATTTCGAAGAAACGCTGCCCCGGGGTGAGGCCATTCGCAGCCCCGCGGATACGGAAACCTTCCTGCTGGCGCGGCTCAGGGACCGGCCTCACGAGGTATTTTGCTGCCTGTATCTCGATAACCGGCATCGGGTGCTGTGCTTCGAGGAACTATTCCGTGGCACGATTGACGGTACCAGCGTCTATCCTCGCGAGGTGGTCAAGCAGGCACTGGCCGTCAACGCCGCAGCCATCATTCTCGCGCATAATCATCCGTCCGGCGTGGCCGAACCGAGTCAGGCCGATGAGCGCATCACGCGGCGCATAAAATCGGCCCTGGAACTGGTCGATATCAGGCTCCTCGATCATCTTATTATCGGTGATGGAACCAGCACCTCTCTCGCCAGCCGGGGAATGTTGTGACGAGCGCTTGATTACGCACATGCGGACTGGTATAAAGTCACGCTCTTTGCTCGCAACTCGCGGGCAACCCTTCGTAAAATCAGGAACTTACAGCTCATGTCGAAGGTCTGCCAGGTCACCGGGAAGCGCCCGCAAAGCGGCAACAACGTATCCCATGCCCATAACAAGACTCGTCGGCGCTTCTTGCCGAACTTGCAGTACAAGCGATTCTGGATCGAATCCGAGAAGCGCTATATTCGGCTGCGCGTGTCCCACAAAGGCTTGCGCATCATCGACAAGCACGGCATCGACAAGGTGCTCACCGACCTGCGTGCGCAGGGCCAGCGAATCTAAGGCCGGGAGGATTATCTAATGCGCGAAAAAATCCGACTTAACTCCACTGCCGGTACCGGACACTTCTATACGACAACCAAGAACAAACGCCTGCATCCCGAAAAGATGGAGACCCGGAAGTACGATCCGATGGTACGCAAACACGTCCTTTATAAAGAAGGAAAAATCAGGTAACTGCGGTATTCGGAAAAATCGTAAGGTATTGTAGGAGCTCGCCCAAGCGAGCGACAAACATTGAAGGCCATGTTGCAAAACATGGCCTTCAATGTTTGCGAGGGATAAATCCAACGCCAGGCATCAAAGCGTATCGCCCGCCGGGGCGGGCTCCTACGGTTGTATGTTCAAACCGGCGCGAGCTGGTACGATCGCAGCCGGTCCGCGAAATCTTCCAGCACCTTAATACCACTGGCCTCAGCCGCACCGCACCACTCTTTCAACTGCGCCAGTAATCTTTCATTGCTGACGTTGGCGCCACTCCACAGCTCGCTTAAGCTTTCGCGAAATTCGTGGACCGTCTGCAGGGCTGCGTTGTCTGCCAGTAACTTACCCAGCCTCAATTTTGCGTCTTTATCCAGCGACACCGGCCGGCGTACCAGCAGCTTCTTGGCCCTGCGAAAGGCAGCGTCGCCGGCGGCGAGCGCTTGCTCTTTTTTGAATACCGGCACCGTCACCCGTTTCGTGTAGTCACGCAGTACGTGCATGCGATTAATGATGATTGCGCGAAGGTTCTCGATGTCGATCTTTGAACCGGGCATTTTCTGCAGGACGGGTCGCGGTGCAACCTTGTTTACCTTCACCAGGCCAAGACCGCGCAATATCGTAATGTACAGCCAGCCGATGTCGAATTCCCAGCGGCGCACCGAAAATTTTGCCGACGTCGGAAATGCGTGATGATTGTTGTGCAGCTCCTCCCCGCCGATCAGAAAAGCCCAGGGCACAAGATTTGTTGAAGCATCGTCACACTCAAAATTGCGGTAGCCGCTGTAGTGGCCGAGTCCATTGATGATGCCGGCCGCGAATAATGGCATCGAGGACATCTGAATAGCAATGATGATGATGCCCGGCACGCCAAAAAGTAATAACTCAGTGATCACCAGCAGAAGAATGCCGCCAAAGGGCACACGAAGATAAATGTTTTTCTCCAGCCAGTCATTGGGCGCGCCGCGCCCGAATTTCTCTACCGTCTCGCGATTATCTTTCTCGGCTTGATAAAGCTCTGCGCCCTCCAAAAGCACTTTCTTCAATCCATAAATTTGCGGGCTGTGCGGATCGCCCTTTTTTTCGCAGAATGCGTGATGCTTGCGATGTACGGCGACCCATTCCCTGGTCAGCATTCCCGATGTGCACCAGATCCAGAAACGAAAGAAATGCCGCAGCACAGGATGCAAATCGATCGCGCGATGTGCCTGGTCCCGGTGCAAATAGAGTGTTACGGCCATCATCGTGATCTGCAGCATCACAAGCGTTACGATCACGTATCCCCGAGCGCTTAAGTGCAGCGCTCCATATAAGAATTCCATTTACAGGTTCCGTTGAAAAAGTCGGCATGACTATAACCAATGCCAGTGGCGGCTCCAAGGACGAACTCATCAAATCGACAGAACGCGCAGCCGGTAGTTCAGGCCGGCGCAGGAAGCGACTGATAAATATCCGTTTATTGTGCGGTTTCCCGGCTGGCGCAATCTCTCTATAGTGTGCTACCCGTCACAATTAACAGTCAGCATGCCGGAACTCCCCGAAGTCGAAACCAGCCGTCGCGGAATCGCACCATGGGTTCTGAATCGTAAGGTTTGTCGTGTGATTATTCGCGAGCGGCGCCTGCGCTGGCCGGTGCCTGTGGATATCGATCGGCAACTGCCGGGCCAGGTCATACGATCGCTGCAGCGTCGCGCCAAATACCTGCTGTTTGAGACGGACGCCGGTACAGCGCTGTTGCATTTGGGCATGTCTGGCAGCTTGCGCATCATTGACGCGGATGAACCTGCCGGCAAACACGATCACATCGACATCCAGTTCGACAGCGGCAAGGCCTTGCGATTCAGGGATCCAAGGCGTTTCGGCTGTTTACTGTGGACCCGCAACCCCTTCGAGCACGCCCTGTTGCGTAATTTGGGTCCGGAGCCGTTGTCCCAGGCTTTTGATGGCGATTATCTGTGGCGAAAAGCGCGTGGGCGGCGGGTCAGCGTCAAGCCATTCATCATGAACGGCTCGGTAGTCGTCGGCGTCGGCAACATTTACGCGAGCGAAGCATTGTTTCTCGCCGGCATTCATCCGCAACGCAGGGCGAACAGGATTTCTGCCAAACGCATGACGCGACTTGCCGGTGCCATTAAATCCGTGCTTCAGAACGCGATCGAGGCAGGGGGCACGACGCTTCGGGATTTCCACGGCAGTGACGGAGAACCGGGGTACTTTCGACAAAAGCTCGCGGTATACGGCCGTGAGGGCGACCCCTGCCGTCGCTGCAAACGCCTCGTATCGGTGGTTGTGCTCGGCCAGCGTTCGACATTCTATTGCAAGGACTGCCAGAAGTAGCGAGCGCCTAAGCGCGACTGCAGCGCTCCATTAATGCGCTTTTGACTTTCGGTGACACGAATTCCGAAATGTCGCCGCCCAGACTGCAGATTTCCCTGACCAGGCTCGACGATATGTAGGTGTAAGTCTCTGTCGGTGTTAAGAACACTGTTTCGACATCATCAGCCAGATGCCGATTCATATTCGAAAGCTGGAACTCGTATTCGAAATCCGAAATTGCACGCAACCCGCGTATGATGACCTGGAGATTGTGCTCGCGCGCAAAATCTACCGTCAACCCTTCATACCCGCAAACTTCAACATTGCTTATTTCTGACAGTACCGACTTTGCGAGATCGACTCGTTCTCCGGACGAAAACATGGGTTCCTTGCCGGGATTTGTGGCGATCGCAACGATGACTTTGTCGAACAGACGGCAGGCCCTGCGAACAAGATCTTCATGACCAAGCGTGATCGGGTCGAATGTTCCCGGATACATCGCGGAGACTGTCATTTTTTGCTCCTGAATCTTTGTCAATCTTTCACTGTTACGAGTGCGTAGCGTACCCGGCCGGCTGTTTTGTCGTTAATGATTGACCACCCATCAGGCAACCTGGGCCAGGGGCGCTCACAGGACTGCTCCAGGTAAATCCGGGCGCCCTCAGCCAGCCAGCCACCCTCGTCCAGCAGTCTACACAAATCGCCGAGCAGATCGGCAGTAAATGGAGGATCAAGAAACACGATGTTGAAAGGTTGATGATCACCGTGCAAATAACTGATGGCATCGGCCTTATGAATGCGCGCGTCGCTGGCGTCAAGCATGTTGGCGCTTTCTTTCAGCAGCGCGGCAGCGCGCGCGGATTTTTCGACGAAAACGACCTCACCAGCGCCCCTCGACAGCGCCTCAAAGCCGAGCGCCCCGGTGCCTGCAAATAAATCGAGGCAGCTTGCTCCCTCGATGGTTGAAGCAAGCCAGTTGAACAGCGTTTCACGAATTCGATCGGGCGTCGGCCGCAATCCGGGCTGGTCCACAACCGGCAACAGACGACTGCGCCATTTTCCCGCTACAATACGCAGCCTTCCGGATGGCGATCCCGTGTCGTTACATCCCCGGCTTATTTGTCGCCCCATATTGCCCCCCGGATATCCCGGTTCAGGGCACGAGGTTACTTCAGGATTCCGCGTGGTGGAAATTTGTGTTTGGCAAGATTAAAAAAACTGAGCCCGTTCCCCGGGATGGATTTGTCAAACGGCTCCGCTCCCGGCTCAATCGTGGTGCTGGCTGGCTCACTTGTGATCTGGCCAATCTGGCGCCTGGCGGCAAGATCGATGAAGAGGCCCTGGAGGCGCTCGAAACCGGACTGATCCTGGCAGATGTCGGGGTGAACGCCGCCGGAAAAATCATTTCGGGTCTGCAAAATCGCCTTGCACGAAAGGAATTGAAAGACGTGGATGCCCTGGCCAGCGGGCTTCGGACCGCGCTGACCGAAATCCTGCAGCCTGTCGAACAACCGCTGGTGATTGCCGAGCAGGACCTGCCCTTCGTCATTCTCATGGTCGGCGTTAATGGTGCGGGCAAGACAACAACGATCGGCAAGTTGGCGAAGCAGCTCAAAGATAATGGTTACTCGGTCATGCTGGCCGCCGGTGATACATTTCGCGCCGCCGCCATTGAGCAACTTCAGGTATGGGGTGATCGCAATGATGTCTCCGTCATTGCACAACAGACCGGGGCCGATCCCGCCGCCGTCATTTTCGACGCCTGGGAAGCCGCCCGTTCCCGGAATATCGATGTTCTGCTTGCGGATACCGCGGGTCGCCTGCAAACACAGCAGGGCCTGATGGATGAACTGGCAAAAATAAAGCAAGTAGTTGCGCGGCAGGATCCGGCAGCGCCACAGGAAATCATGCTGGTCCTCGATGCCAGCCAGGGCCAGAATGCCATGGCGCAGGCGGAGAAATTCAATGACGTGCTTGGCTTGACAGGAATTACGGTCACCAAGCTGGACGGTTCCGCCAAAGGCGGTATTCTTCTCGCGATCGCAGAGAAGCTCGGAGTGCCTGTGCGATTCATTGGAATCGGCGAGGGCATCGAGGACATGCAGCCGTTCCGCGCCGACGAATATGTTAACGCGCTGCTGCCGCACACTGATTCAATGTAGGATTTACTTGCCTTGATTCGAATCGAAAACGTAAGCAAACGATTCCCCGGCGGGCACGATGCACTCAGGGGATTGAGTATGGTCGTCGAAAAAGGCGAGATGGTGTTTGTGACCGGCCATTCCGGCGCCGGTAAAACCACCTTGCTTCGCCTGATCGCATTGATTGAGCGGCCCACGAGCGGGCAGGTCATCGTCGACGGGCAAAATACTTCTCGCGTCTCACGCAGAAAAATCCCTGCCTATCGCCGTCAGATCGGCATGGTATTTCAGGATCACAAGCTGCTCTATGACCGGCCCGTTTTCGACAATGTCGCACTACCACTGATCATCGCGGGCCTCAGTCACCGTGACGCCGCGCGCAAGGTCAGGGCGGCGCTTGACCAGGTCAGCTTGCTCAACAAGGAAAAGCAGTTTCCGGAGACGCTTTCGTCCGGCGAGCAACAACGTGTCGGAATTGCCCGGGCTATTGTTTCGCGGCCGAAGCTTCTGATCGCGGATGAGCCGACGGGCAACCTGGATCCCGATCTCTCACTCGAGGTCATGCGTATTTTCCGCCGCTTCAACGAAGTCGGGGTAACCCTCCTGATCGCAAGTCACGATATTGCGCTGATCGATCAACTGGGCTGTCGCCGCATACCGCTGGCGAACGGCATGCTGCACTACGAGGAAGAAGAAGACGTCGTTGCCGAATATGCAGAAAGGCTCGAGTCTGAACGGGAGCGAACCGGGTGGCAGCTATAAAATCAGCGGACGCACTGCACGCACCACGCTCGTCCGGCCCGATCGCGAGCTGGGCCGTGCGGCACTTAAGCACTGCGATTGGTGCGCTCGGCCGCCTGGCGCGACAACCTTTTGCCAGCCTGATGACAATCCTGGTTATCGCGGTGACACTGGCGTTGCCCGCGGCGATGCATCTGCTGATCAAGAACACCCAGTCCATCAGTGCCTCATGGGACAACGCACTGGACTTCTCAGTCTATTTGATTGCCGATACATCGATCGATGTTGCCCGCCGACTGGCGGACATCATCCAGCAACGCGCCGATGTCGAAGAAGTAACGCTGATTTCGGCCGACGAGGCGCTTGCAGAATTCCGCGATCAATCGGGATTCGGTGAGGCGCTGGACCATCTCACCGTCAACCCGCTGCCACATACACTCGTCGTGCGGCCGGGGAGCGCCAATACAGAAGCGTCATTGAGTCTCCTTCACGAGGAACTCGGCAATCTTCCCGAAGCTGATTTTGTGCAGGTCGACACCGAATGGGTGCGCCGTTTCCATGCCATCCTCGACATTCTGCAGCGGTCGATTGTTATCGGTGCCGCCTTACTGGGCGCCGCCATTTTTGTCATCATCGGCAACACGATTCGCCTCGACATTCAGAACCGGCGTGAAGAAATCGAGGTCACGAAACTGATCGGCGCCAGCAACGCGTTTGTGCGGCGGCCGTTCCTGTATTCAGGCCTGTGGTACGGACTCGGCGGGGGGCTTTTAGCATTGGCCCTGGTTCGCTACGGGCTTTATGCCCTCGAGGCGCCCGTTATCCGGCTGGCCGGACTGTACAACAGCCCGTTCAGTGTCCTTGCGCTGGACCTTGGAGAAAGCATGCTGATTATCGGCGCGGGCATGACCCTCGGGCTAAGCGGTTCCTGGGTCGCGGCGGCCCGTCATATGCGTCGCATAGAGCCGCGCTGATCGGCATCCGAGCGCTATAATTCGCCATTGACCTGACATAATCCAGGCATTCAGTTACAGGCTAACTAATTGCTTTATATTGATTTTTTCTTCGATCCAAGCGGGAACTATTCGCCGTTGTTAGCACTCCAACCCGGTGAGTGCTAAAATTGGCGGGCCCAAGGGAGGTGGCAATATCCATGACAACAGCAGTCGCAACATTGATGCAAGATCTCGACCTGACCAGCCCGGTCGGAAATCTGGGTGCCTATATTCAGGCAGTCGGTGGTATCGCAATCCTGAGCAAGGAAGACGAGCAGGCACTGGCTCGCCGCTTCCGCGAGCATGAAGACCTCGAGGCTGCGCGTGCACTCGTTATGGCTCACCTGCGCTTCGTCGTACATATCGCGAAGGGATATACCGGATACGGCCTGCCTATCGGGGACCTCATCCAGGAAGGCAATGTTGGCCTTATGAAGGCGGTCAAACGCTTCGATCCTGACTTCGACGTAAGGCTGGTCTCATTCGCCGTGCACTGGATCCGCGCCGAAATTCATGAGTTCGTGTTGCGCAACTGGCGCATCGTCAAAGTTGCGACAACAAAAGCGCAGCGCAAACTGTTTTTCAACCTTCGCAAGTCGAAGAAGAGTCTTGCATGGCTGACGCATGCCGAGACCGAGGCAGTTGCGAAAGATCTCGGAGTAAGTCCCAGGGAAGTCACCGAGATGGAACGCAGGCTGACTGCCCGTGATCCCGGCTTCGATCCACTGCCCGATGTTCGCGATGATGACAGAGCGTTTTCGCCGGCAGCCTATCTGCCGAGTGCGGATGCGGATCCGGCGGTGCTGGTTGAGAAGACCGACTGGAATGACGACGCTACTTCGCGAATGCGAGAAGCACTAACAACGCTCGACGAGCGTAGCCGCGATATCCTCGAGTCGCGCTGGCTGACCGAAGACAAGCAGACATTGCATGAGCTGGCCGATCAATACGGTGTATCTGCGGAACGCATCAGGCAGATCGAAGCCAGTGCGATAAAGAAGCTTGGCGTTGTGATGGAAGTTTAGGGAATTAGGGGGGACAGTTTACTTATCTCCATCTCCTTTGCTTTAGTACCCGCAAATTTGAATCGGAGATAAGTAAACTGTCCCCTTAATTCGGGCGGAACTAGCTCGTTACAGGAACCATCGTGATTTCGACACGGCGATTTGCCTGTTTGCCGGCCGACAATGAATTATCGGCGACCGGCATACTTTCGCCGAGACCTACCGTCAGCAGGCGCTGGTTGATAATGCCCTGCGACTGAAGATACTGCGCTACCGAACCAGCGCGCCGCTCCGACAGGCTCTGGTTGTAGGCCGCCGAACCACTGCTGTCCGTATGCCCTGCAACTTCGACCACGGTCTGGTCAAATTCGGCCAGTACCTTTGAAACGGAACTGAGTACATCGAAGAAAGCCGGGCTCAGATCTGAACTGTTGGTCGCAAACGTAACGTTGCCAGGCATGTTCAGCGTAATGTTATCGCCGATCCGGGTAACACTGACACCGGTACCCTGCAGTTCCGCTCGCAACTTGGCTTCCTGCTGGTCCATGTAGTATCCGATTGCGCCACCCGCTAGCGCACCCACGCCTGCAAGTATCAATGCACGCTGCCTGCGCTCAACCGCGTCATCACCGGACGCCAGTCCAACCGCAACACCGGCTGCTGCGCCAATCATTGCACCCTTGGCTGCATTGCTCGTTTCCGGCTCTTGCGTAAACGGGTTAATCGTTTGCAGCGTTTCGCAACCGCCCAGCGCGACGCTCAATCCTGCTATCAGCATAATGACTTTCAGTGCTTTGATATTCATAGCCTTTCCTCTTTTCCAGCTAACCGCCGTAAGACGGTGACCCTTTGCGAAGTTCGAGGCGCTATTCTTAGGCCCCGTTCCTGAACAGTGACTGAAGAATCGAAGTCTGGCAGCAATATCCGGCAAAGTTGGGCAGCAGTTCTCGTTTTTGGCCTTCACAAACTGTTATTTGCAAGATCCGCCCTGTGTGTAGAATATGTCGCCTGGTTACGGCGGATTGCGGGGGATCGTGGTGTCCGAGACAGATCGGTGGTTATCCGACTATGGCGACAGCCATACTGATATAAGGTACCCGGGGATCTACTGGCTGTCGGTTCCGATCCTCGTGCTGGGTACTGTTGGCATGCTGTGGTCGCTGCCGATTCCGCAGGAATTCGTCAAAATCTCGCCGGTTCTGAACTGGGGCTCCGCCTTCCTGATGGCTGCCGTCGTTTACTACTTCATCATCTCCATCCCGCTCGCCATTGGCATGCTGCCATTCGTGGCTGGTGTGGCGGCCCTGGAGCTATGGCTGATCGACTCATCATTTTCGCTGGTCCGGATTGCGAGCGGTATGTTTGTGGCGAGCATCGTCGGCCTTTATCTCGGGCACTATCAAAGGGGCGGGATAAAGGCAGTCTTTCACGATATTCAGCTCATGATGATCGCGCCGGCATGGCTGCTTTCAGTTTTGTACCGTAAGCTCGGCATACCCGTCTAGCGCCGGTTCCGGTAGAATCTGCTCCCCAACCCTGAAGCCCGCCGGGAGGCATTGTGGCCAGTACGACTCCTGTACCAAAGTCTGCATCTCAGAAAAGACAACTTGATCCCTTAGACCTTTTTGACGTTCGCTCCGAACTCACGGACGAAGAACGCATGGTTCAGGACTCCGTCGCACGATTTGTCGACGACAAGGTGCTCCCCGTCATCCAAGAGGCCTTCGAGAACCATAGTTTTCCAAAAGACCTCATTTCTCAGGTTGCCGAGCTCGGGCTTCTGGGCAGCTCGCTCGAAGGCTATGATTGTGCCGGACTTAATGCGATTTGCTACGGGCTGATTTGCCAGGAACTGGAACGCGGCGACAGTGGGCTGCGCAGTTTTGTTTCAGTTCAGAGCAGTCTTGTCATGTTCCCGATCCACGCCTATGGCTCCGAAGAGCAAAAACAGCGTTGGCTGCCGGCGATGGCTCGCGGTGAGGCAATTGGCTGCTTCGGACTTACCGAGTCACAGGGCGGTTCTGATCCCGGCAACATGAAAACCCATGCGAAACGCGACGGTGGAGACTGGGTGTTGAATGGATCCAAGATGTGGATCACCAATGGCAACATTGCGGACGCAGCCATCATTTGGGCGATGACTGAAGAGGGTCTTCGTGGCTTTATCGTCGAGACAGATTTGCCTGGATTCACAGCACAGGAAATCAAGAACAAATTCTCACTCCGTGCATCAATTACGTCTGCGCTGTTCTTCGATAATGTGCGCATGCCTGAAGAGAGTGTTTTGCCGGGGGTGGTTGGACTCAAGGGGCCTCTGAGCTGCCTGACGCAGGCGCGATACGGGATAACCTGGGGCGTCATCGGCGCCGCGCAGGCTTGCCTGGACGAGGTGTTGAGGTATTCGAAAGAGCGAATTCTCTTTAATAAACCTCTCTCGCACAACCAGGCAATTCAGCTGCGACTGGCTGACATGGCGCGGCGTATCACGACCGCACAACTCCTGTCACTCCGGCTGGGCCGCCTGAAGGACCAGGGACGCATGACGTCAACACAGGTCTCGATTGCGAAATGGAATAATTGCCGCGCCGCACTGGATATTGCGAGAGACGCTCGCGACATGCTCGGTGGCGCCGGTATCAGTGCTGAATATGTGCCGATCCGACACATGCTGAATCTCGAAAGTGTAATTACCTACGAAGGTACCGAAACCGTTCACCAACTCGTTGTCGGCAAGGAGCTGACCGGCACCAACGCCTTTTAGGATAATCGGGGACAGTTTACTTCTCCTGAACGACACGGGCCGATCCCGGACAAAGGATCGGATCCCTTTTTTGCCGGCAAGTGAGACTATAAACCTGGCTATAGTCATCAGGCGAAAAAGGATCCGACCTCTTTTCTGCTCGAGATAAGTAAACTGTCCCAAATACCACAAAACCGCGACGTCTGGCGCATCGCTGCGCCGATGATTCTTTCGAACATCACCGTGCCGCTGCTTGGTATGGTCGATACAGGCGTAACCGGCCATCTCGACAATGCCGTGTATCTCGGCGCAGTTGCCATCGGCTCGATGATATTCAGTTTCCTCTACAGCGGCGTAAATTTCCTGCGCATGGGCACGACAGGAATCACCGCACAGCGATTTGGTGCGAATGACGATGACGGGCTCAGGGTCGCGCTCGGACAGGCACTGGTTGTTTCGACGGTAATCGCGACAGCACTGATCCTGTTGCAAGCGCCGCTCAACACACTGGCAATGACCCTGCTCGGTCCCGAACCTGAAGTTTCAGGTTTCGCCAGCGAGTACTTTTCAATACGCATCTGGAGCGCACCGGCAACACTTGCCAACTATGCGCTCATTGGCTGGTTTATTGGCCTGCAGAATACGCGTGTTCCACTCTATATTGTTGTTGCCATTAACCTGACGAATATCGCGCTGGACCTCATTTTCGTACTCGTTCTCGGAATGAAGGTAGATGGTGTCGCCGCAGCTTCCGTAATTGCCGAATTTACGGGAGTGGCCATTGGCATCAGTTTCGCGATTTCCGAGCTGCGGCGTCGTGGTGGTCACCTGGTCGTTTCTCACCTGACAAACCTCAAAGAGTACGCAGAGTTCTTTTCGATTAATGCGAATCTCTTTATTCGCACAATGGCACTGATGTTTACGTTCGCTTTCGTCACCGCAGCGGGTGCGCGGATGGGAGGCTTGATACTCGCGGCCAATGCCGTTCTCATGAACCTCCTGAACCTGCTTTCGTTCGCACTCGACGGGCTGGCTCATGCCGCGGAAGCACTGGTTGGGAGAGCAGTGGGTGCGCGAGACCGGAAAGCGCTGCAACGCTCGGTGCAACTCACGATGCGCTGGTCGTTCTACGCCGCCGTTGGATTCAGCATCCTGTTCTGGCTTACCGGGCCAATGATCATCCGCTTGCTGACCGACATACCCGAGGTAGTCAATACGACGCTGCGATATCTTCCCTGGGTGATTATGGCGCCATTAGTCGCACTGTGGGCCTATCTCTACGATGGCGTATTTGTCGGGGCGACGCGTGCAAAAGAGATGCGAAACAGCATGCTGGCGTCGACCTTCCTCGTGTTCATTCCCGCCTGGTTCGCGTTTCGCTTCCTCGGCAATCACGGACTGTGGCTTGCATTCATGATTTTTCTGGGGAGCCGGGGCATAGGCATGCATTACTACTACCGCTACCGGGTGCTGCCCGGCTTTCCCGGATAGACCCGGTCAGGCGGTTTCCGAAACGATCAGCGGTTCTGCATGCAAATCGCACTGTTCCTGAACTGAAGCCCGGGCCCACGCAAAAGCAATGACTCCGGAAACAATATTGGCGAACGCATACGCAACGAAAATTCCTGTTATTCCAAAAAACCGTTCCGCCACAAACGCCAGCGGTATATAGATTACCGCCATACGGGCAACGCTGATATAAACCGCCGGCATCGGTTTTCCCATACCGTTAAACGATGCATTCATGACCATGACCATGCCATAGGCGCCGTAACTGATCGGCGCAATCATCAGGAACTTCGTCGACACATCCGTGACCTCAGGATTGTCACTGAAAAGCGTCGGCAACCATGCCCCTGAGAAAGCCAGCAATACAGCAATAACGAATCCTGTTCCGACGCAGAAAATCGTGCAAAGTCGCAGTGCTTCAAAAATACGTTCAGGTTTGCCGGCCGCGATATTTTGTCCGACAAAGGGGCCGATAACTGCCGACAACGCATAGAACAAAACCAGCGTCAAAGACTCGACCCGGCTTGCAACCCCGAATCCCGCGACCGCTTCCGGCCCGTAGCGAGCAAGCATCGCGGTGATAACGCCGGTTGCAATTGGAATAATTGCGTTCGTTGCCGCCGCTGGAATACCGACGTGCAACACGTCAGCCCACGAACTCCTGAGCTCGCCCGGATCAGGCTTGTTGAAGGTGAGCATGTCCAGACGCATGCGCATGAAGTACAGGGTGCCACCGAATATTGCCGCACGCGACAGGAGTGCCGCCATTGCGGCGCCATTCAGGCCCATTGCCGGTACCGGCCCGACACCAAATATCAGGATTGGATCAAGGATCATATTGGCAACCGACGCGATGACCATCAACATGCTCGGCAAGCGTGTGTCGCCTGTCGCACGCATGCTACTCATGCCAACCATGCCAACCACAACGAAAGGCACGCCGGCATACAGAATCGTCATGTAACCGGCGATCAGCGGAATCATGTCGTCAGGTGCGCCGAGCAATCTGAACAACGGTTCAATCGTAAGAAATCCGATCGCACTAACGATCGCGGTGATACCAAAAGAAAGAATCAGGCTATCGGTAGCGAGGCGGCGTGCGCGACGGTGATTGTGCGCACCAATTGCGCGTGCGACGACAGATGAGGTACCAGCGCCCAAGCCAATCGCAATGCTTGTCACAATCATCAGGATAGGAAACGCGAAACTGAGTGCCGCCAGTTCCCGATCGCCGACGCGCCCGATGAACCACATGTCGGCGAACGCCTGCGACATCATTGTGAAGATGCCGAACAATACGGGCACGGCCATATCGACCAGATGTCGACCAACCGATCCCTGAGTCAGCCGCGCCTGCGCTGATACCATGAGAGGTTCCGGAATAAGTGAAGTATCGCCTGAGCGCGTGCTTGTACACCCGGGAGGCGGCCTAACTATGACTCAGCAGCTCACATCCTGCAATCGATTTGGCGGGTGTGTGCGCGGCAGATATATCCGTAGCGAGAAAGTCCCATAATTCCAGTACCGATGAAGAAGGCATCGTCTTCGTTGCCGAGGACCTCGAAGAGGGCGAACCTGATTTCGAGGAAACGGAGGATCTGCAAATTCGCTAACACCGTTGTCTGAGGCGCTGGCGATGGTTGAGCGGAGAGAAATTACAAACGCCATGTCAGTTGCCGCATTGCTCCGCGTCAGCAAATGCTGGAAAATCATTAAAGCCAGGTCCATGTTGCCCGGCGTCTCATCAGCCCCTGGGCGCGCGCCTTGGCCCTGAACCTGACCTTCGGATGCCGGGTTTTGCTTTGTCATGGAATGTGGCAAATTATGTCTTTGCCCCCAATCGGAACTTCAATGCCCAAACGTATTGCAATAGTCGAAGACGAAGCCGCCATTCGGGAAAATTAT
>SMWE01000143.1 GCA_004357475.1 Gammaproteobacteria bacterium | reverse complement strand
GGGGGTGTCGAAAAAACGCTGCTTGCGATTAGTTGCAGGATAATTCTTCTTACCATAGTTGCACCGTTTAATGATTTTGCGAACTCGGCCTTACATGGGGGCGAAGAACGGGAATTTCAAAGTGCGCGCGCATTCAAAGACGTGCGCTCATCATGTAGCGAAGCTGGCCGGTTACAATCATGCAGAAATCGGGGGATCTGCAATATGAACACAAGACCAATAATCATTTTACTGACACTCCTGGCATGTCAGATTCCGGCAGCACTGGCGCAGTGGGATGCACGCGATTATCCTGGCTCGAATTTCGATGGCCCGGCGTTCATATTCGAGGAGGTTGTGGCGGACATCTACCAGGCCCGCGGCACAGGAAACCTGATGGTGGGTTCCAACACGGCGATCATCGTCAATGACGATGACGTTGTCGTCATTGATTCCAGTATATCGCCGGCCGCAGCGGCTGCTTTGGCACAAGAATTGAAAACCATAACCGACAAGCCGATCAGGTACGTGATCAATACGCATTTTCACTTCGATCATGCGCACGGGAACCAGGTTTATCCGGCGGATGTACAAATCATTGGTCACGAGTTCACCTATAAGATGCTGGTGGATGGTGGCTCGATCGGTCGTACCTATGGCCGGTTCACCGATTGGATGGCGAGCGAACCGGGTGGCGCCGAGGGTCAGGAAGGATTGATTCCAACACCACCGAACATAACCCTGACCGACAAACTGACGCTCTATCGTGGCGCCAGAGAGATCCAGATGTTGTTCTTTGGCAGGGGCCATACCGGCGGAGATGTCGTTGTCTATCTGCCGGCTGAGAAAATACTTTTTCCAGGTGACTTATTGCTGGAATCGATGCCGTTCATGGGTGATGGATATCCGACTGACTGGATCGATACGCTCGAACGGCTCAAAGCGCTGGATTTCGACACGGTGGTGCCCGGACATGGCCGGCCGTTTTCAGATCGGGAAAGGATCGGCCACCTGCAAAGCCTGTTGGCTCAGCTTTGGGAAAAAACCGGCGAGTCCTGCAAGCAAAGTCTGAGCGCTGAACAGGCGGCTGAACAAATCGACCTGTCGGACCACACCACTGCTTTCCCGCAGATTTCGGGTCCCGGTGTGCCGATCGCCACAGTGGAGCGCCACTACGAGTTGCGTGGCTGCGAGCCGTGAATGCCATTGTATTGATCGCTAACCAGGCTCCAGCATGTCGTCGGCCCAGGCCATAGCGGCTACGACTGTCGGGAACCCGATGGTACTGGTCAATAGCATGATTTTGTGGCGAACCTCCTCCGCACTTGCCCCGGCCTTGATGGCGCGGCGCGCGTGGCTGTGCACTGCACCCTCAGAGCGTATCGCGGCCGCGGCCGCCAGCTGCACGAGCTGTCTTGAGTTCTCACCCAGGGGGCCTGCTTTGGCTACAGCAACCCCTAGCGCTTCCACCGCGTCCAGCAGCTGCGGATAACGCTCCTTCATCTTGTGGTACTGCTTTACGGGTATCTCTTTCATGGGTTTAGACCTCGAAATCCATGGATCAATGGCGCTTGGGCCGATCCCGGAAGAGTATCATCCAGGCCAATTTTGAGGACACCCATAATTTTCGGTGAGCCGTTCGATTCACTGAGACTTACCCGGATCTTTGATCGGTGTCCCGAAGTTTGCCCTGAAATTTGCCGATTCATTGTGATCTCTCCGGGTGATTGACCAGGCACGTTCCTGATCTTCATTTCTTCGCGTTTTGGCCAGAAACTGCTTTCCCACTTTCAGCGGCAGGCAGCTAAACTGAGGTCGCAAGTTAAATCGACTCGCGACCTTACCTAAACTCCTTCGAGACGAACTTACAGCGATACCTTAAAGTAATTTCCAGGAAATGTTTCCGCGGTAACGCGCAGGTGTGCCTTCGACCCAATCGAACTTCGACCACACCGGTAGCTCCGCCAACTGCTGGCTAACAGCCGCCCGCTCTCCTATGCTTGGGCAACAACCAACAAGAAGTCACCTGGCAGGGGGTCGCCATGGATTTTGAACTGATGGGGCACGTTCGTGCCCGTGCCTGCGTTTTCATCATTTGTTGCTGCAGCCTGGCTGCGTGCGCTCGGGAGGAGGCGCCCGTTGCAGAACCTGCGTCGTCCCCACCCGAGCCCGCGCCGGCAACAACTGCGCTGGTCGATCATGATCGCATTGTTAACGCCGATGCAGAGCCCGGCAACTGGCTGAGTAACGGGCGGACTTATTCGGAACAACGTTACAGTCCGCTTGATCAGATCAACGAAGCCACTGTCGGCGACCTGGGCCTTGCCTGGTATCTCGATCTGGACACCAGCCGTGGTCAGCAAGCTTCGCCACTGATCGTCGATGGCGTCATGTATTCGACCAGCGCATGGAGCAAGGTGCAGGCCATCAACGCGGCTACGGGCGAGCTGCTGTGGCAATACGATCCCGAAGTACCTCCCGAATGGGATGCGAAGGCCTGTTGCGGCGTGCAGAATCGTGGCGCCGCTGTGTGGAAAGGACGAGTTTATGCCGGCACGCTCGACGGGCGACTGATCGCCCTTAATGCTGAGACCGGCAAATTGGACTGGGAAACGCGCACGACAGACGCCAGCTTGCGTTACTCCATCACCGGTGCGCCGCGTATCGTCAGGGACAAGGTCATCATCGGCAACGGCGGCGCCGAGTACGGTGTTCGCGGCTATGTCACCGCCTACGATACTGAGACGGGGGAACAGGTGTGGCGTTTCTACACCGTGCCCGGCGACCCTGCGAAAGGCTTCGAAAGTGACACGATGGCCATGGCGGCGGAAACCTGGTCCGGCACGTGGTGGTCGCAGGGTGGCGGCGGTACGGCCTGGGATTCTTTTGCCTACGATCCCGAACTCGATCTCTTTTACATCGGCGTTGGCAACGGCTCGCCCTGGCCGCGCGCATTGCGCAGTCCCGGCGGTGGCGACAACCTGTTTCTGTGCTCCATCGTTGCCGTGCGTCCGGACACCGGGGAGTACGTCTGGCATTACCAGACCGTGCCCGGCGATACCTGGGACTACACCGCCGTGCAACACATGATCCTCGCTGATATAAAGATCGAGGGTGAACTACGCAAAGTCATCATGCAGGCGCCGAAGAACGGTTTCTTCTATGTACTCGACCGCGAGACCGGGGAATTCCTGTCCGCCGAAAACTACATGCCGGTCAACTGGGCGACCCACATCGATCCCGACACCGGCCGTCCGGTCGAAACCGAGTTCGCCCGCTACGACGAAACCGGCAAAGCCGTGAAAATCATTCCGGGGCCTGGCGGCGCGCACAACTGGCAGCCGATGTCGTACAGCCCTGACACCGGGCTGGTCTACATACCCGCGAAACAGGAACCCAATGTCTATTACCTCGACGAAGGATTTAGCTACCGTTCCCTCGGCGTAAACCTCGGCACCAACAATTGGGACATCGATCCTGCCGACTATCCGCTCGACGTTGATTACCTGCCGGAGAACCAGGGCCATCTTCTGGCCTGGGATCCGGTCAAACAACGCGAAGTCTGGCGTGCCCCGCAACCGGGCTCGCACAATGGCGGCCTGTTGTCGACATCAGGAAATCTCCTGTTTCAGGGCAATGCTGACTCAGAGTTTGTCGCCTACCGCGCGACTGATGGTGAACGCTTGTGGACGGTCGATGTACAAAGCGGAATCACCGCGCCACCCGTCACCTATACCATCGATGGTGAGCAATACATTGCCGTCCTTGCCGGCTGGGGATCTGTATCTGCTTTGATTCGGGGCGAGGCGCTCAACCCGGACGGCGACAAGCAGAACATCAGTCGCGTGCTCGCCTACAAGATCGGCGGGCAGGCCGAATTGCCGCCGCCGCCGCCGCTGCGTACACGTGCCGAGCCGCCACCAGCCTTTGGCGATGACGTGATGGTGGAAGAGGGGCGTATTCACTACGCCAGGAATTGTGGTGGTTGCCATGGTGCGAATGTATTTGCCGGCGGAGTATTACCGGATCTACGCTACTCACCAGTGCTTGCCTCCGGAGAAAGCTGGCGAGCCGTTGTCATCGACGGCATCCTTGCCGACAAGGGCATGGTGTCATTCGCGGAAAACCTGACTGCGGCCGAAGCGGAGGCTTTGCGTTCGTATGTCGTGAGTCGTGCGCATGAATCGCAATAAGCCATTAAGTTATGTCCGGCACCGAATGTGATGCCGCTAGTAGAAAAAGCACAATGAATATCGAAACCGCAATACCGAGCCTCGACAATCCTGTATTTCACACATACATGATCGCCGCCAGCATCATGATTCTGAAACTGATGTTTCAGCCCTGGATTCGTTGCCAGCGTTGGGATGATTGCAGACGTGCCCTTATTGTGATGTCAGGTGTTTTCTCCGCACTACATCGCTGAAGGGACCCATGAAATGCTCATCAATTGCTGCATATTCCGATTCCGGGTGTCGGTCACGCATCATCGCCTTGATTGTATTGCCTTTGCCTTTCCTGGCATAAATCAGGAACAGGTATTGGCCATTTTGAATAGCTTCATGAAACTGACTCAGCTTTTTGTTTTCCATGCCCGTACCCAACAGCACACCCAGCCAGCCACCGAATAATGTGGCAATCAGAATCACGGACAAATACGCGACAACAGATATGTTCGGGCCAAATACCTTGGTGCCATGACGAGAAAGGCAGCAAACATACCGACGCAAAACCCGATATAGGCACCAAGGAGTCCGGTACGCATAAAATCCAGGGTTTCGATGTAGTTGCTGGAATGGATCCGTTCTCTCTTAAGACCAGCTTCGTCGTTGCTGATAACGTGAATGAACCAGTCCTTGACTCCAATGGCATGCAAATCATCGGAAATTGTGCGAGTGCTGGCTAGCGTAGGTGCGAGATAATATAAACATTTCATGATTCTGCCCCCATACCATCAATTATAGTCCTGTTTGCGGAAAAGACCTCGATTGTCCTGACGTCTGTTTTCGACTGCCCGAAGCCGCCATCGATTACTTTGTAATCACCTGCTTCCTGGGTCAGCAACGAAGTTGAATGGTGGGAATCGAAGTCAGTTTCAGCCCGAAATATAATGCTGCAGCTGATCGATGAGCACCTGTTGCTCACTGATCGTTGCTTTTACCAGGTCGCCAATAGAAATAACGCCAATAACACGCTTGTGATCGATGACGGGCAGATGCCTGGCGCGCTTGTCTGTCATCAGTGCCATGCACTCGTCGATGGTTCGCTCCGGGGTAACGCAGAGGACCCGTTTTGTCATGACTTCCGCAACTGAGGAAGTTTTGGAGGATTTTCCTTCGAGGATGACTTTGCGCGCATAGTCGCGCTCAGTCACGATGCCGACCAGCCTGTCTCCTTCCATGACCAATAATGCCCCGATTTCTTTCTCGGCCATCAGCTGTAGAGAATCGAAAACTGTGTCATCAGGTTTGACAGCCCAGAGGTCATGCCCCTTGGAATCGAGGATATCGCTAACCAGTTTCATCGTGGCACACCCCTTCACGCCTTTGACTACTAGAATAGTCCAGCAATGGTTGCCTGGAAACAATGCCGTTAAATATCTACTTGTCGGAGTTTACAGATTCAGGCTGGAACCGTGTTAGAATCAGTCTAATCAGTCTGCCTGGGGGAAGCAGACCTGCCACGATCCGGGAATTGCTAGTCTGTATCGCCATAAGCACCGAGATCGGGGGTTGAGCATGAATTTGGATAAACTGCATCAGGGGCTGTCCCATTGGAACTGGCAGGCTCGATCAACTCAGGTGAAATTAAATGATGAATGAATCCCCGGTAAAGGGACAACACTACGAGATTGTATCGGTACGGAGCGCAGAACCTCCGCCCGGTGTGGAAGGCTCCAACTGGCATCAATACGTGATTGCGTTTGAAGGCAGCAACACCATTAACGGCTATCAACAGGGGAATCTCCGTGCTGTGACGATGGCGGTGGAGGAACTGGTCGCCCAATTGAACGAACGGCACTTGGGCAAACGCGGCCGCGTCAACCTGGTGCCAACGCCGAAGAAGAAAGTCAGCAACTGAGCCGGTAGCCTGGCTGGCATCGGCAGCACCAAAAACCAGAATCTGCAATTAAAGCGTCAAATGCGCAGGGGAGAAGCCTGGCAGACGACAAGGTTTCGCGCCGCGAATTCATAAGCAATACCTCAATGGCGGCAACGACCGTAGTTGCCGGCGTTGCGGCGGGTACCGCGGGCGCACAGGGAGCGGAGGAGTACGTGCAATCCGATTACGCTGTGCGCACGAAAGGACTCGTCTCTGTTCTCACCCGGAAAAATCTCGTCAATCCGGCGACAATGGATGCCGTTGTCGATTTCTACGAGAACAAGGTCGGGCCACATATCGGGGCCAGGGTTGTGGCAAGAAGCTGGGTCGATCCCGATTATCGGCAGCGGCTGTTGGCAGATGCACGCGCCGTTGCGCGGGAAGACGACCTCACCGGTGTGCAGGGCACGGACCTGGTTGTCCTGGAAAACACACCGGAGGTGCATAACCTCGTCGTTTGCACACTCTGCTCCTGTTATCCGTGGCCCCTGCTGGGGTTGCCGCCCTCCTGGTACAAGGACACGGCCTATCGGGTTCAGGCGGTCATCGATCCGCGCGGCGTGCTGCAAAAATTCGGGCTCGAACTCGATGATGACGTGGAAGTGCGGGTATGGGACAGCACCGCGGAGGTGCGTTATCTCGTCATTCCCGAGCGCCCGGCCGGGACAGAGGGCATGACCGAGGCGCAACTTGCAGATCTCGTGACCAGGGACTCGATGATTGGCGCCGAAAAGCTCGCGTCACCGGCGTAGGCAATAAACGATGAATACGATTCACGACCTCGGCGGAATGGATGGTTTGACGATTCCGGAACGGGACCAGGGACGAATTCTCAAGGAGGATTGGGAGCGGCAGATCTGGGGGCTGGTCTTAGCCGTTTGGTCCAAACCGATTCTCGGTTACGCGGGTAGCACTCGCGCCGATATCGAGCGAATACCGCCAGAGCTCTATCTCACTATGCCGTACTACGCGAAATGGTTATGGGCCGAAGAGGTGGCGCTGCTGCGTAGTGGCCTGGTAACAAAGGACGAGCTTGAAAAACCGGACGAATCGATGACCAGGCCAGATACAGGAAATTTTGTGCCTGCGAGTCCGGCAGACGTCACCGCATTTCTCACGGCGACAATTCATCTGAGATCCTCGCAGAAGTGCTGCCGAGTTTCGCGGTTGGCGACGAAGCCACCGTCAGGAACGAACATCCTGCGGGTCATACGCGAATGCCCAGGTACTTGCGAGGTCACCACGGTGAAATTCACAAACATCACGGTGTGCATATTTTCCACGATGACGTTGACGAAGATGTCGGGCAACAGCACCTCTATACTGTCCTGTTCACGGGTCCCGAACTCTGGGGCAGTAGAGCCCATCCGAATGATCGCATCTATGCAGAACTCTGGGACTACCATCTGCAGGACGCCAATGCATGAACCCAATTCATGACCTCGGCGGAATGGATGGCTTCACGATTCCGGAACGGGACCAGGGCCGCATCCTGAAGGAGGAGTGGGAGAGGTAGATTTGGGGATTGAATTTTGCAGTGATTGAGGAGTGCCGGGTTATTCCACCGGTGGACGTGCTGCCATTGAGATGATTCCACCCGAGCTCTACCTCAGCATGCCGTATTATGCCCGTTGGCTTTATCGGGCAGAGAAGTCGCTGCTTGCAGGCGGCTTCGTAACCGAGGCGGAACTTGCCGATCCCGATGGTTCCGCCACGATGCCGAATATTCCGAATTTTCAGCCGCGCAGTCCGCAAGAAGCACTAAGGCGACTCACTATTGATGATTCATATGAGCTCGAAGCGGAAGTGCCGCCATTTTTTGCGGTCGGTGACGCTGTAATCGTCAAGAACGAACATCCAAAGGACCATACGAGAATGCCGAGGTATGTTCGGGGTCATCATGGCGTTATTCACCGTCATCACGGTGTGCACTATTTCGAGGATCACGTCGGTGGACAGGACGTCGGGCAACAACACCTTTATACGGTGATGTTCAGCGGCCCGGAACTCTGGGGCAGTAGAGCCCATCCGAAAGATCGAATTTACGCCGAACTGTGGGACTATCATTTGCAGCCAGCTGCATAAGGTGACTGCGCGTGCCCGATTCAAATGAACTCACCGACTTGCCGCTGCTGCCGCGCGACGACGACGGTCCGGTTTTCGCCGAACCATGGCAGGCTCAGGCATTTGCAATGGTTGTCGAACTCACCGAGGCTGGCACACTGACAAGAGAAGAATGGGCGGATCACCTCGGTGCGGTTTTCAAGGAAGCCGAAGCGCGCGGCGAATACGACACCGGCCAGCGCTATTACGATCACTGGCTGACGGCGCTCGAACGGGTCGTTGTCGAAAAAAACCTGGCCGGATGGGAGGATCTGAGTAAGGAAGGCGAGAGCATTCGCGAGAATGATCATCACAACCGTGAACATCAACTGGAAGGCGGGCACTGATTGTGCAAAATTGGTGCCGCTACTTATTCGCGGCGGGGTCGCTGCTTGCACCTCCATGTGCGCGGCGACATAAGTACATCCCTGTACAAAACGCCGCTCCTACTGTTTATTGAGAACGGCCGCGTTTTGTGTCGACCGTAACGCGATCTCTGCGTCGCAGGTGAATTCATAGATCGTTGAGTCGAACGGCATTCTGTGCCAGATGACCTTGGCGGTATACGGTTCGGTCAGATAGGCCGGATCAGTCACCGTGTATTCAAGCGTCAACACTGATCCATCTTCGTTAACGGTATATCGCTCGATCAGTTCTTTTTGCGTGCTTGACGGGATATCCGCCCCATTGCCGTTCGGCTCCCAGCCGGAAGCGAGTCCGGCAGACATTGCGGGGAAGCCGTCCGACTCGATAATCAGTGTGTCATCTTCGTACCTGCCGACGCGCCTGCCAAAACTCGGGTCAGTAACGTTAGGAGTGCTTGACCCGAGAGTAAACGGACGGTGAAGTGTCGCGTACTCGTGAAAAATATCGAGGTCATCGCCGTCACGCTTGATCTCGTAGACGTACGGAATCATCAGTAGTGATGGTAGGTTGGACGGGACGCATTTCGATGCCGGGTTGACCAGGGGGTCGAAGTTTTCGCGCGCTTCCCGGCCGGCATCATTCAGCGGCATCGGTGAGTCAGATACCTTCTGTCCCGTGATGAATGTCATCCATTTACCGGTAAGGCGATCGATGCCGGTAATGCCTTCGCGCGTATCCGAGATTGCGTAATCCGGTGCTTTACGGATGGAATCCAGCATCTCGAATCGCTTGCCGTCCGCTGTGTTTATTTCCGCACCGAATAGCAGGAGCTTTTCCGGCCGCCGGCTGCGAGGGCCGCGAATCGTTACCGTATCGCCGACTTTCAGCGTATCTTTCGTGATGCCGAGGCGTCTGAGTATCGGTACTGCATGAGCTTCGACGTCCCAGGTTTCAATTGTGCCGTCCTCGGTGACGACATCCACACCGAAAAATGAATGCGGGCTGCGCATTTTCACTTCAGAAAGGACGCCACTGATTTCAACGACGTTGGTCGTGTCATAGTGGGTGGCGAATGAATGATGGGCGTTCGCAGTACTTGCGAGGAAGAAAACAGCGCCGGCCAGAGCAAAGCCAGATATTTTGAAGTTATTCATTTATTCGCAGACCTGGCAGTGAACATGACGGGTGTCGATTGACTACCTGATCAGTAATACTTCCTGGTTGACGGGATAGAGCCATTCTACACCACGCTCCGTAACGATGGCATCGTCCTCCAGCGGGATGCGCAGCTTCTTGTCACCCCATTCGGGGATCGCCGTGTAGGCAAATAACTCGATCGAGAACAGGTTCGTCGGTTGAATCATGTAGCTCATGCGTTCGGGATTGAACCACGCGATTGACGGGCCGATGCCGTGGCCGAGATTGCCGACGGAGTGACAGCCGATGATCACATCGATGAGATCAGGATCGTCTGTTGGCTGGTTGAAGGTTTCCATGACCGTGAAGCCAGCCTCTCCAATGAGCCTGTTCAGCAGTTCGTACGTCTCCCCTGCAGTTCGGCCGGCCTTGATGTTCTGTTTGAGGATGTCGCGGACCGCGCGGCCATTATCGAATGCCTTTTGGAAACTGTCCGGCAAATGGGTTTCGCCCTCCTGCAGCACATAGGCGTGACGCTTCATATCTGTGTAGAAATTGAGGTAGCCGACACCCCAGTCTATTGCGAGGAAATCGCCTCGCTGGATGACGTGATCATCCGACAGCGCAACAATTCCGTCAGGTCCCGTGATGTAGACAGAGGGCATGCCGAACGATGTGTCGAGACTGTTCTCGAACTGTTGCTCGCGCATCCACCATGCGACATCGGAGAGCGTGGTTTTTCCGGGTGTGATGACCTCGTTCGAGAACGCGCGTTCGGCAATGTTGCGTGACATCTCACCGGCCCACGCAAATGCGGCGATTTCAGTGGCGACGCGTCGCGAGCGAAAGTCCGAAGCGAGTTTTTCAGCGGAGACGAAGCGCTCCGCAAATCGTGCGCCCAGTTCTTCGGTCAGCTTTTGATGTGTGGTGTGACTGAGCCCATCGGCGGCGCCTATATTGCGGGCGTAATTCAGGGCGATGGTCTGCGGGTTTCGC
>SMWE01000142.1 GCA_004357475.1 Gammaproteobacteria bacterium | reverse complement strand
TGCTGGCGCAGGCGATCCCTGACTTTCTGTCGCTGGTCCGGCGTCATATCGCGAAACCGGTCTCTCAACTGCCGTCTGCGATCTGCAGGCAGATCACGAAAGTGCCGGAAATTGCTGCGGATTCTTGCCTTCTCTCTCGGTGTCAGGCGCTGGAACTGGTTGTAACGATCGCGGATTGCAGCACGCTGATCATCCGTAAGACTTTGCCAGTCCTGGAATCGCTCCCTGGCGGCTGCCCGATTGTCTGCATCCATCTCCGACCAGCGTCGCGCGCCTTCTGCAAGCCGTGTGCGGCGTTCACCTGGCAGCGACTCCCAGTCCTCGGCATACGGGCCAAGCACCTGTTGCTGCTGTTCCGTCAGGCTGCTCCAGTTCATTTGGTCATCCTGCGCCATCGCAACGCTGCTCAATATCAGCAGCACTGTCGCAACAGCCGGATGAAGATATTTAGCTTTCATCGTCAGTCTCCACCGATTCTTCCTCTTTCGACGCGGGATCGGTCCGCTGGTCTTCGGACGCAACCTGTTCAACCACTTCGGCGGCCAGCAGTATCCAATCTTCATCCGATTCCTCCCAGCTGCCCAGGTACTCCAGAAACTCTATATCGGGCATGACATCATCGTCCGCGGCGACTATGCCGCTGCAAGCAAAGAGCCCCCAAAGCAAAGCGACCTTGAACGCTGCTTCAGGTTGTCTTTTTTCAACCGACAATGTCTTCGGGCTCCATAATTTCGTCTGCATCTTCATCGAGCTCGATCCAGCTATAGAACTCCAGATCTTCCAGCATCTCGAAGCTGTCCTCTGCGAGCAGGATCTCGAAATCGGCCACTGATGCCCCCGGCGTCAGTTCATCAACCGGCGGATTGCCGGTCCACAACACGACCGCGACAACCGCAGCGGCGGCTACGCCCGCTGCAGGCGCCCATTGCACCCAGACGGGTGTACCGCTCGTGAGCTCCTCAAGCGCCGCCTGGCGTCCGCGGTTCAGTCGCGAACGGGTTTGTCCGTCGAGAGCCTCAACAGACTCATCGAAAAGCTTCCTCGCCTGGTCAGCGAATGCTCTGTCGGCCGTCATGTCCTTCCGTTCTTTCATTGCCAATGCTCTCCCAACGATTCGCGCAGTGAACGCACTGCCCGAAAGTAATGTGTTTTTACGCTGCCTTCGCTGCATCCCATCGCAGTGGCGGTGCCGGCGACGTCCAGGCCCTCGAACGTCCGCAGCATGAATGCCTCTCTTTGGCGGGTGGGCAATTCGCCAACCGCAACTTCGAGGCCTTGCATGGCCTCGCGTGACTGCAGCAACTCATCCGGGGTGCGGCCTTTAGGATCCGGGGCCGCGGCAACGGCATCGTAATCGTTATCTTCGTTGCCCGAACCTCCGAACCACACCATCACGCGATTGCGCACAGCCTGCCGGCGATGCCAGTCGCGGATCGCATTTTGCAGAATACGATAGAAAAGCGGCGTCCATTCGCCGCTGCTGCGATTGGCATACTTCCGCGCCAGTTTGATCATCGCATCCTGCACGAGATCGAGTGCCTCATCACGATCGCGGAGGGAAATCTCTGCGATTCGCAACGCGCGTTTTTCGACCTCCGCCAAAAATCGATTGAGCTCCTGTTCGCGCTGCAGCGTTCTGACTCCGGTTCGGTACTCCGACTCGCAAGATACCGCAAAACTCGTGACACAGGCGTTCATACAATGCTCATCCCTGTCCAATAAACCAGGAGATCCCTCTCATTCAGTCCTTTCATCTTGACTCCCTTCCGGGAATCATGACTATTTAACGTCCGGCCAGGGCGATGGTTGACAGGAACAGGCTCCAATATCCCCGGATTATGTAATATCAAGCGGGCATCCGCGCCGCAGAAAACTCTGTAAGTGATTATATTAATTAACAAAAATGACATCCTCCCGGTGCCGGCCATGTTACCGTGAACACCGGGTCCGTGCTCCGGGTGGCAATCAATGCGCCACTGTCCCGTCTCTTCGATTACTTGCCCCCGGACAGCGGCAATCCGCTGCCCGGATGCCGGGTGCTGGTGCCATTCGGGCGGCGGGTCAAAATCGGCCTGGTGATGGAGCTGGCTTCACACAGTGATGTTGCGCAATCGAAGCTCAGGAAAGCGATTTCCGTTCTCGACGACAAACCGCTACTCGATGAGGTCGACCGCTGGCTTGTCAGCTTCACGAGTGACTACTACCACCACCCGATCGGCGAGGTGGTGGCCGCGGCCCTGCCTGCGCTGTTGCGGCAAGGAAAGCCATTGGTATCGCCTGTCAGGAAATTGTCGGCAACTGCCGAGGGCGCGGCCGCCGATCTGAACGGTATGCGACGACGTGCGCCGCGCCAGGCCGCGCTGCTTACGATTATCAGGAATGCAGACACCATCAGTTTTGCCGAACTCGATGAAGTCATGCCGGGCTGGCGGCGCCTGAAGAAAAATCTTGCCGACAAATCGATGATCGAGGAATTTGCTTCTTCTGACGACAGCGACCAGCCGGACAGCTGCGCGAACCTCGAGCAGACCGATGGACCGCAATTGAACCGGGATCAGGCAAAGGCGCTGCAGGCTATCCGGTCACAAGCCGGGTTCAGGGTAAGTTTGCTTGACGGCGTCACCGGCAGTGGCAAAACGGAAATCTACCTGCATTTGATCCGCGACATGATCGATGCCGGCCGCCAGATTCTGGTGCTGGTGCCCGAGATAGGCCTGACGCCGCAGCTCGTCAGGAGATTCAGGACACGCCTGGGACTCGACCCGGTCCTGCTACATTCGGCGCTCAGCGGTACGGCGCGGCTTGCCGGCTGGCGCGCGGCGCGCCGTGGCTCAGCACAGGTCATCCTTGGAACCCGGTCTGCCGTTTTCGTACCGATGAAAACGCCGGGTTTGATTATCGTTGACGAAGAGCACGACGGCTCGCTGAAACAACAGGAAGGCTTGCGATACTCCGCACGTGACCTGGCGATCGTAAGGGGAAAAAAGGAGGACATCCCCGTTGTGCTGGGATCGGCAACACCGTCTTTGGAATCGCTGCAGCGATGCCGGGAAGATGCGTATCAGCACCTCAAGTTGCCATCACGTGCAGGCAGGGCGGTGCCGCCATTGCTGCGCCTCGTCGACCTGACCAAACATCAGGCTGGCGATGGCCTGAGCGCCCCGGTCATTTCTGCGATCGCTGAGAACATTAGCCAGGATGGGCAGGTCCTTGTTTTTCTCAATCGACGGGGATTTGCCCCAACGTTAATCTGCACCGGTTGCGGAAAAATCGCAGACTGTAATCGCTGCGACGCCCGCATGACGGTACACGCGAACACAAACAAGCTGATGTGCCACCACTGTGGCGCCAGCCGGACGATTGACAGCATGTGCCCCGACTGCGGAAGTTCGTGCAAGCCGCTCGGACAGGGAACCGAGCGGCTGGAAGAGTCACTGCGCGCGCAGTTTCCGCAACACACGATCACGCGCATCGACAGCGACAGCACCAGGATCAGGGGCACAATGAAAAAAGCGCTCGCGGCGGCCACCACCGGCGAGACGAAGATCCTTGTGGGCACGCAGATGCTGTCGAAAGGACATCACTTTCCAAACCTGACACTGGTGGTCATCATCAATGCCGACCAGGGACTTTTCAGCACCGTCTTCCGCGGCAGTGAGCGGCTCGCGCAGAGTTTGATACAGGTCGCCGGCCGTTCCGGCAGAGAAGCCCGCCAGGGTCAGGTCATCATTCAGACCGCCTTTGCACATCATCCGTTCTGGTCCGAATTGTTCAGCGGCGGCTATGAGCGAGTTGCCGCCGCTGCACTGGCGGAGAGAGAAAAAGCTGCATGGCCGCCATTTTCCAGGCTCGCGCTACTGCGGGCGTCCGCAGTCCGGCGGGAGGATACTCACGCTTTCCTCGAGTCTGCCAGGAAAATCGCGGAGAACATGAAGTTTGAGCATGTCAGGATCCTCGGACCCGTCAGCGCACCGATGGAACGCAGGGCCGGGCGTTATCGTGCGCAGCTATTGCTGCAGTCCCGACAGCGCCGGGCATTGCATGACATGCTCAGCCACGTCCGCGCCGCACTCGAGGGCAGCACATCCGCACGGCGTGTCAGATGGTCGATCGACGTCGATCCGATTGAGCTTTTCTGATCTATGGTTAAAATTGCCGATCTGCAGGAGCCCTTCCTGAGCCGGCGATTAAAGTTTGATACATTTGCTTGAGCTAAATCGTCCGCTTAGGAAGGGCTCCTGCGCGACGCCATTAAGATTCGAAACATTTCCCGGACATAAATTGAAATCCAGCATTGCACAACTTGTAGAGCAGGCCATCAACAGCTTGCCTGACCTCGCTGAGGCGCCGGAGGTTTCTTCGATCAGCACAACCGTCGAACGGACCCGCGACGCGCGCCATGGCGATTTCATGACCAACATCGCGATGCGCTTCGCGAAATCGCTGGGCAGGAATCCGCGCGAAATTGCCGCAGCGATCATCGATAAGTTGCCGGAGAGTGAACTTATCGACAAGGTCGGGATTGCCGGACCCGGTTTCATCAACTTCCATGTAAGTAGCAAAGCTTTGCACCACGCACTGGCGAGTGTTCTGCAGCAGGGAAAATGTTACGGCCACCAGGAAATCCGGCCAGAGCCAAGAATTCTGCTCGAATTTGTTTCGGCAAATCCAACCGGTCCGTTGCACGTCGGACATGGACGCCATGCGGCGTATGGCGCCACCGTCGGTAATTTGCTCGAGGCGGCAGGCTTTAAGGTCGATCGCGAATATTACGTCAATGACGCTGGACGGCAAATGGACATTCTGGGTGTCAGCATCTGGTTGCGCTTGCTCGAGCAAAGCGGGGTAACGATCAGTTTCCCTGAGGCGGGATACAAAGGTGATTACATCCAGGATATCGCGGCAAGCCTGGATATCAGCGGCATGCCTAAGCTTAGTGCCGACGAAATTTCCAGCGGTCTGCCAGCTGACGCCCCGGAGGGTGACAAGGAAGAATATATTGACGCACTGATCGAAAAGGGACACGAACTTCTCGGCATTCATCATTTCCAACGAATCCGCAGACAGTCAATCGACTCGATTCTTGCAGACATCGAGGACGATCTGGCTGGATTCGGTGTAACTTTCGATCGCTGGTTCTTCGAGCAAAGCCTGACTGACGATAATCTCATCGATAATGCCCTCACCATTCTCAAAGAGCGCAACATGCTGTACGAGAAAGATGGTGCGACCTGGTTCCGGGCAACTGACTACGGCGATGAGAAAGATCGCGTTGTCGTTCGCGACAACGGCAAGACGACCTACTTTGCAGCCGACATTGCGTATCACGACGATAAACGCAAACGCGGCTACGATCACTTACTGGACATCCTGGGCTCCGATCATCACGGTTACCAGGTAAGAGTCCGGGCCGGTCTCGAGGCAATGGGGTACGGCGGCGACAACCTCGAAGTTGAGCTTATACAGTTTGTCACCCTGTACCGGGCTGGCGAAAAACAATCCATGTCGACACGATCGGGCGAGTTCGTCACCTTGCGTCAGCTGCGTGAAGAGGTCGGCAACGACGCGGCAAGATTCTTTTATGTGATGCGGTCGAATGATCAGCACCTCGACTTCGACCTGGAGCTCGCGAAAAGCCGGTCGAACGACAACCCTGTTTATTACATTCAATATGCACACGCGCGCGTAGCAAGCGTATTCAGGCAACTGCAAGACAGGTCACTGCAATATGATCAGGCCGCAGGCATCGCTAACCTGGCATTGCTTGAAAAGATTCACGAGAAGTCGTTGATGACGACCCTGACTCGCTTCCCGGAAGTTATCGAACTGGCCGCTAACAATCGCGCGCCACAACACCTCGTGCACTATCTGCGCGATCTCGCCAATGACTTTCATACTTATTACAATGCGCACACATTTATCGTCGACGACGATGCGCTGCGCAATGCGAGGCTTGCATTGATCACGGCAACGCGTGCCGTGATCGCCAGCGGCCTGGCAATCATAGGCGTCTCGGCACCGGATTCAATGTAGTTTTTCATGACCAAACGACAGCGAAAACGCAGGACGAGGAGTAGACAGCAGCACGGGTATCCGGGCTGGGTGTGGATGTTGTTCGGTCTCGGAGTCGGCTTGTCGGTTGCCCTGGCCATTTTCATGAAAGATCGCGACCCCGGGGCCGCTGCCCGGGAGACTCCGTCTGCGCCAGCCAGCCTCGCCAGCGCAATTAATAACAACGATGAATCAGCGACGGCATCAGCGGAAGAGCCGCCCGAGAGACGCTTCGACTTTTATAGCGTGTTGCCTAATTTCGAGGTGATCATCCCTGAACAGGAGCCCGATGTCAGCCGCGACAGGGAAGCAAAGGCCATCGAAAGACCGGGCATCTACGTGTTGCAGGCAGGGTCCTTTACCGAGTACGCCGACGCCGATCGCCGCAGGGCGCAGTTGGCGTTGCAGGGTATCGAGTCGCGGATCCAGCGCGTGACCATTGACGACAAAACCTATCACCGCGTTCGCATCGGGCCAACACGCGACCTCGATGAACTCAACGCGCTGCGCAGCCGCCTGCGTCAGGCGAAGATAGACGTCCTGAGAATCCGCCTGGGTGACTAGGAGTTCCTGCCTCTGGATTTTCTTGTGTGTGGCCGGCTGCGCAACCCAGCCGGTGACCGAAGAACCGCCGCCGGCACCAGGCCCACCTCCGCAGGTAGAAGCACCACCGCCTGCAGCGGTACCCGCCGCAAAACCTGCAAGAGATCTCACATCGAAGCGTATTAGTATCGCCGCCGTTGGCGACATGATGCTGGGCACGGATTATCCCGAAAATCATCTGCCTGATGATGACGGCGTCAGCTTTCTTGCGCAGCTTACACCGATTCTCGCTGGGGCGGATATTACGTTCGGCAACCTCGAAGGAGTGCTGCTGGACGATGGTGAGGCGGGCAAGAAGTGCAGCAACCCGAATGCCTGTTACCTGTTTCGATCACCGTCGCGCTATGTACAGCACTTCGTGAACGCAGGCTTCGATGTACTCAGCCTTGCAAACAACCACGCAAGAGATTTTGGCGAGGAGGGGCGCCTCGCCAGCATGAAAACGCTTGCCGCAGCCGGTATCCATCACTCCGGACTTGAAGGTGACTTCGCATCGTTCACCGTCAACGAATTGGACATCGCGCTGCTCGCGTTCGCGGTAACCAGGAATTCAAACATGATGCTTGATTATAACCTGGCGGCAAAAATTGTTGCCGACCATGCCAGGCATCACGACATCGTCGTGGTTTCATTTCATGGTGGCGCCGAAGGACAGAATGTCACAAGGCTTCCGTTTGCGGAGGAGGAATACTTTGCCGAACCGCGGGGCGACGTCGTCAGGTTTGCCAGGTTGATGGTCGACGCGGGTGCCGACCTGGTGGTCGGTCACGGTCCGCATGTCGTCAGGGCAATGGAGCGATACAGGAACCGGCTGATCGCGTACAGCCTGGGAAATTTTGCCACTTATTACGGCATCAGTGTCGAGGGCATCAAGGGGATTGCGCCCGTCCTGGTTGCAACGCTCGATGGCGAGGGCAATTTTGTCGAAGGGAAAATTTACTCCACGATTCAATTGCGCCCGGACGGACCGTCCATTGATGAAGAGAACGGTGCCCTGAACCTGATACGCAGCCTGAGTATCCGGGATTTCATGACCCCTGGCATCGTGTTCAATCCGGACGGCAGCCTGCTGCCGGCACCCAGAATTTTTGGATTGCCCTGAACGGCGCCAAATCGGGAATTGGCGGTATTATTTGGCCAAATCAGGGCATTATTGAAAAAATGAAAAATTCAAAGCGGGGAAACCTGAATGAGAAATAAATCGATTATTGTGGCCACGGTGGTAGCAGTTTACCTGTGCCACTCCCTGGCCTTCGCCGCGCCCGTCGACGTTTCGCGCGCGGAAGACGTGGGGATGTCCTCGGAACGTCTGGCATACCTGAAGAGTTTTTTCGAGGGACTACTGGAGGATGAAGAGACCGGCGGCTTTCAGATATTAATTTCCCGGCGTGGCAAGATCATCATGTATGAAAACCTGGGATTGGCCAACGTTGAAGAAAACGTAGCAGTCACAGACGAGACTCTATTCCGCATATTCTCCATGACCAAACCGGTCATGGGCGTCGCAATGATGATGCTCTACGAGGAAGGACAGTACTCGCTCGCTGATCCGATTTCAAAATACATTCCGGAGTTTGCCGAGTTGCGGGTCTATGCCGGCGAGGATGACGAAGGCAACGTGACGCTCGAAGCACTGGAGCGTGAGCCGACGATCCATGACCTTTTGCAACATACCGCCGGCCTCACCTATGGAATTTTTGGCAACTCTGCAGTCGACAGACAGTATATCGAGATGGATGTCCCCAGTTACGATCAGACCATGCAGGAGTTCATCGACAAGCTGACCAGTATTCCCTTGCTGTATCAGCCGGGTACTCGGTGGAATTACAGCGTCGCAGTGGATGTGCAGGGATACCTGATCGAAAAATGGACCGGCATGGAGCTCGGCGAATTCCTGCAGGAAAGAATCTTCGACCCGCTCGGCATGGATCAGACGATGGCGTGGGTACCACCTGACAAGGCTTCATTGCTCGCTAACATTTACACGCATAATGAAGCTGGTGACCGGGAGAAATTTACCGGCAGCTTTGCCGATAATTACCTTCACGCACCCGGGGCGTTCAGCGGCGGCGGCCAGCTGATCTCGACCAGCGATGATTACTGGCGTTTTTGCCAGATGCTGTTGAATGGCGGCGAGTTCGATGGAATACGCTACCTATCGCCGAGAACTGTGGAAATGATGTCCACCAACCGCCTGAAAGAGCCGGCGAGCCTGCCGAACGGCAGCGGGTTCGGGCTTAACTTCGGCGTCATTGTCGACAACACACAGGGTAATTACCCGACCAGTAACGGGGAATATTACTGGGGTGGACTTGCGTCGACAGTCTTCTGGATCGATCCGGAAGAGGAAATGGTGGCCATCATGCTGACGCAGTATCTGCCGTATCGTGGTGAATTCTATCGCGACATCTTTCATCGCCTGGTCCGCGCAGCAATCATCGAGTAGCAATTCCGGGGAACCACTACTGTGTCATTGCCACTAATCGGGCCCGACCAGGACTTCGCGATCTGGGCGGTGCTGATTGGACTGGCGGGATTCGGTTTCTGGTGTGAACGGTTTCCCTGGGGCAGGAAATACTCGGGCGTCATGTTGCTGATCACAGCGGCAATCGTACTCGCGAACTTGCGCATCATTCCAACATCGGCACCCGCGTACGAAGTTGTCTGGGACTATTTGGTGCCGATCGCAATTCCACTGTTACTGTTTGAGGCGGACCTCAAGCGCATTGTCCGGGAATCCGGTCCGACGCTGATTGCTTTTATGATCGGCAGTGCAGCGGTAGTTGTAGGAACTATCGTCGGCGTAGTTCTCTTTGATCTGGGTCCGAACGAAGCGGAACTGGCCGGAATATTTACCGGCACATACATCGGCGGTGGCCTGAATTTCGCTGCAGTCGCCGAGGCCACCGGTATGCAGGACGACAACATGCTGACAGCGGCCGTTGCCGCTGACCAGGTGATCACCAACCTGCATTTCCTGTTGATCATTTTCATTCCCGGTATCGCGTGGATGGCAAATAAGTATCCGACACATCACATGGACAATGCAGTGTTATTCGACGCCGGGTCAGGGGGGGATGTGCATCGCATCGCCGATCTCGATATTGCGGGCTTGATGACGGCTTTGGCGCTCGCCTTCGCGCTGGCAGCAACCGGCAAGATTCTCGCTGACCTCATCGGCATGTCCGACTACTCGATCCTGGTCATTACCGTGCTCGCGTTGATAATCGCAACGGTGTCCCCGCATCAAGTCAAAAAACTCTCGGGCCACAGGGAAGCTGGCAATGTATTGATGTTTATATTCCTCGCCAGCGTCGGCGCAGGGGCAGATATCTGGAAGCTTATTGAAATCGGGCCGATCCTGTTTTTGTTTGCGTCAGTCATCGTCATCGTGCACCTGGTGATTCTGTTTGGCGTCGGAAAAATCCTGAAACTCGACCTTGCGGAGCTGGCGATGGCATCTGCAGTTTGTATTGGCGGCCGTGCGAGCGCCCCGGCGCTGGCCTCGGCAAAAGGCTGGCGTGACCTGTTGATTCCCGGCCTCCTGCTCGGATCCCTGGGCTATGCAGCCGGCAGTTTTATCGGTGTCTCAGTCGTTGCGTGGTTGCGCTAGCGCACCTGATGTGAACGAACATCGTCCGCCCGGTCAGGCTGACTGGATTCGATTCCTGTAGTATCCGCAGAGCTTTTCGATAAGAACCAAAGTACCCACAGGACCCGTCCATGGAAAATGTTGTCAACAGCATCAATGCCTGGGTCTGGAGTCCGGCGCTAATCTACCTGGCCCTCGGTGCCGGTTTGTTCTTTTCAATTTTGACGCGGTTCGTCCAGGTTCGATTGTTCCGCGAGATGATTCACTTGCTGTTTTCCAGCAAGGAATCGGAACGGGGCATTTCGTCTTTCCAGGCGCTGGCAGTGTCGCTGTCAGGCCGCGTCGGCACCGGTAACATCGCCGGCGTTGCAGCGGCAATCGGCTTTGGCGGTCCCGGCGCCGTATTCTGGATGTGGGTCGTCGCATTCCTTGGGGCATCCACCGCCTATGTCGAGGCTGCACTCGGTCAAATATACAAAGAAGTGGACGAAGGCCAGTATCGCGGCGGCCCCGCTTTCTATATCGAGAAGGCGATGGGCCAGAGATGGTATGGCTGGCTATTCGCGGTCGTCACGATCATTGCTACCGGTTTGCTGCTTCCCGGCGTACAGGCAAACAGCATCAGCAGTGCCGCGGAGGTTGCGCTCGGCACCGGTGAGATTTATCAAACAGCGCTTGGCGATATCAGTTTCACAAAGATTGCGTCTGCCGTGGTTGTGGTCACAATCTTCGGATTTATTATTTTCGGCGGCGTGAAGAGAATTGCGCACGTAACGCAGTTCGTTGTTCCTTTTATGGGCCTGGCCTACGTAATCACGGCCGTCGGCATCATAGCGATGAATATCTCTCAACTCCCCGGTGTCATT
>SMWE01000141.1 GCA_004357475.1 Gammaproteobacteria bacterium | reverse complement strand
GCGACGGCATGTGTCGAGTATTTCGACCAGATGGGCTCCGCCTCATTGGGGTAAAACGACATGGCAAGCACTTCCGGATTGCGCCGGTCATCCTGACGGTGAATCATTGCATCCCAGATAAACTTGCGAGAACTGGCCCAGGCGAAATCGCGAACATTGTCAGCCTTGAATTTCCAGGTCTTCATGCCGCTGGATTTTTCCTGCTCGTTTGCAAGCGCCTCTTCCGGAGTGACGATAAAAACAGGGGTGTCCGTACCGGCCGAACGCAGTCGGCTGCGTTGCGTGGCGCTCAAAACCTGGTTCGGGTTCTGCAGTGCGCCGGTGGCCGAAACGATGTGGTCCGCGGGCACGGTGAGTTCCACTTCGTAGTCGCCAAATTCGAGTGTGAACTCGCCGCGACCAAGAAAGGCTTTGTGTTGCCAGCCGGCATAGTCGGTGTATGCAACGAGCCGCGGGTACCATTGTGCGAGGAAATATATATAAGTGTCATTGTCACGAAAATGCTCGTATCCGCCGCGACTGTTGACGCGGTCCTCGTGCACGATATTGAAGGACCAGTCGATCGAAAACGTGATGCGTTTTCCAGGCGCCAGTGGCTCGGGCAGGTCGATGCGCATCATGGTATCGACGACCGTGTATGGCAGGGCCCGACCCCGGGAGTCAGCAACGCGTTCGATTTCGAAGCCGTAGTCGATGTCTTTCGCCAACTGCTCGCGCGCAATGCGCCCGTAGGTTAAAACATCCTTGCCTGCTTCATCCCACGTCTTTCTGCCGGCGGCCGACTTCGCTGTTTCGGAGCGCCGCTCGAGTGAATCATCGGCGAATCGATTTTGGTCGACCTGCATCCAGAGGTAGCGCAGTGTGTCCGGCGAGGCATTCGTGTAGGTGATGGTCTCGGCGGCGCTGATGCGGCGATTTTCCTCATCCAGTGTCATCTTGATCTTGAAGTCGGCGCGCTGCTGCCAGTATTGCGGCCCCGGCGCACCCGAAGCGGTGCGGTAAACATTGGCGGTTGGCAGATCAACGTCCAGTTGGCGGAAGGCGTCGTAGAAGTCGCCCTTGGTTTGTCGAATGGCATCGGCCGATGCTGGGCTATTGATGGTGATGATTGCTACCAGCGTCAGGTAAAGATATCGCATCAGGGTTCTCGTCCGTCATGGGGGTCGAAATGGGCCGGTAATGTACCATTAAAGGCCCATTTCTGCCTATGCGATGTCTGTCCAAATTGCCGGGTTTCTGTTGCTCCAGCCGATATCAGTGATCCGGGAGCCGATTGATTTCCCGCGATCACGGTGAGACAGTGACAAACGGCGTTTGCCACGGCAATTACCAGGGGACAACATGAAAATGCACAAAATCACCGTAAAACTGGCCACGCTCACCGTTGCCACTTTGCTGCTGGCAGCCTGCGGCAACGAATCCCAACAGTCAGTCGATGCGCCGACTGCGGCAGATAGCAGCAAGCCACCGGCTGATCTGGTCCTTCGCGGTGGCAAGATTGCGACGGCCGATCCGGCCACCGGCTATGTTGAGGCGCTTGCCGTTAATGGTTACCAGATCACAGCGGTTGGCAGCAATGAAGACATTGCTGCGTATATCGGTCCGGAGACGGAGGTCGTTGAGCTTGCGGGGCGGTTTGTCATGCCCGGGTTTATTGAGGGACATGGTCATTACCTGGGTCTCGGTCGTTCCAAGCAAATACTGGACCTCCAGGGCGTCAAGAACTGGAGCGAGGTGGTCACGATGGTTGCCGTCGCCGTGGACAAAGCCCGTCCCGGCGAGTGGATATTCGGCCGTGGCTGGCATCAGGACAAATGGGACAGCGTGCCGGACGATGCGGTGGACGGCGTGCCGCGTAACGACACACTAAACAAGGTGTCACCCGACCATCCGGTCGTTCTCGGCCATGCGAGCGGTCATGCAGCATTTTTCAATGATGCAGCCCTGGCCATGGCCGAAGTCGAAGACGATACGGCAGATCCTTCCGGTGGCACCATTGTGCGCACGCCGGAAGGTAAAGCGACGGGCCTGATGCGAGAGACGGCACAGCGACTGATCAATGCGGCGATGAACGAATACAACGGCCGTTTGACCCCGGCACAAACCGACGTACTGAACAGGGAGCGTGTACAGCTGGCAGCCGATGAGGCGCTGAGCCATGGTGTGACCTCTTTTCATGACGCGGGCTCGAGTTTCGAGACGATCGATTTTTTCAGGAAACTTGAGGAAGAGGGAGCGCTGGACGTTCGCCTGTACGTCATGGTGAGACGCGAAGACAACGACCTGCTCGACAAGGCTTTGCCGCAATACCTGATGAAAGCTGAGGGCAACGATTTTCTGACCGTGCGGTCCATCAAACGCCAGATCGACGGTGCGCTCGGTGCGCACGGTGCGTGGTTGCTTGAGCCGTACGAAGATCTGCCGGATACATCGGGTCTCGTGCTGGAGTCTGTCGAAGACATTGAGGGCACAGCAGAAATAGCGATTCGTCACGGCTTTCAGTTGAATACGCACGCGATCGGTGACCGCGCTGTCCGTGAAACGCTCGATCTTTACGAACGAGTCTTCGACCGAACGGGGGTCGACGGCAGTGAGTTACGCTGGCGCATTGAACATGCGCAGCACATCGATCCAGTGGATGTGCCGCGCTTCGGACAAATGGGCGTTATTGCAGCAGTGCAGGCGATTCATGGCACTTCCGATGGACCCTGGATCCCGTCTCGACTGGGCGACGCGCGTGCGCAAAGCACATCGCAGCCGTGGCGGCATCTTTTTGAAACCGGTGCGGTGGTGACCAACGGTACGGATGTGCCGGTCGAACGCATTGATCCTATTGCATCCTTTTATTCGTCTGTATCGAGAATGATGGTAAACGGCAAGCGTTTCTATCCTGAGCACGTGATGACACGCGAAGAGGCGCTGACGACGTATACCGTGAACAATGCGTACGCCGCTTTTGAAGAAGAGATCAAGGGCAGGCTGATCCCCGGCATGTACGCCGACATGGTGGTGTTGACGCAGGACTTGCTGACAGTTGCGGAAGAAGACATTCCGAATACCAAAGTCGATATGACCTATGTAGGTGGCGAACTGAAATACGCTCGGAACTAACAAGCAGGCGCCCGTAGCTCAGCTGGATAGAGTACTGCCTGCCGAAGGCAGGGGTTCCAGGTTTGCACCGAGGTCAACACAGTTGGCCGACAAGCGGAGCCGCGTAGCGGCTCGCTAATCTTGCCGGGTGTTGAGATGGATGTGGCTTTGTGGCACTGTCTCGATCAATGGCGACCTCGATGACAAGTCTCGCACAAAAACGCACGGTCATTCTTTCAGTGATTTTGCTGGCCGTGATCGCATCCGGGTTTTCGCAGATCGAGCTTCATACACACTCTGACGCGCGGTTTGGCCATGTTCACGACGTGCATGATCATGTTGGTACGGACGCTGCCAATTCTGGCGACATCGGTGATCCCGGCAATAATGGCGTGGTGCACACACACGATATTGGTGTAACTGCGTTAGCGCTGTTTCCCGAGTTCGACGTGAACGTGGTGGCGCACCAGAAGGCTGACGGAAGCACTCCTCCTCCGAGCGCCCATCCGCCCGATAATCTGATAACACCTCTCCAACGGCCTCCAATCGTTTAGAACGGCTGATTGCTGAATCGCAATCTCGTTGTGGCATAGCCACGCCCGTTCAATCGTTGGGAGAGTGTTTTGTTTCGTCTATTTGTTTTGTGGGTGGTCCTTTCCGCCCCCGTTGCCTGGTCGCAGGAAGATCCATCTGATGCGCCGTCGCTGACGTTGCTGCAAGCAGCGGAGCGTACGCTGGAACGCAATCCGCGGCTTCGCTCGGCGCCCTTCGCTCGCAATGCAGCGACCGCAGCGCTGGACCAGGCGGCCCTGAAACCGCAGTGGTCCGCGAGCCTGCAAGTTGAAGATTTTGCGGGCACCGGGGCGCTGTCCGGTTTCAAGGCCAGCGAAACAACGCTGCGCCTGTCGCGAATTTTCGAGCGCTCCGACATTCGTTCTGGTCGAATGTCCATTGCGTCATCCCAGGCGACCCAACTCGAAAATCGTCTTGAAATCGAGCGCCTGGATCTTATGACGCTGCTTGCCCGCCGCTTTGAGGCGGTGGTCAATCGGCAAGAATTTCTGCAGCTTGCCCAGGAATCGACCGAGGTTTGGCAACGTGCCAGGGAAGCGGCGCAGCTTCGGGAGCGTTCCGGTGCAGCACCCGCTGTGGATCGATTGCGCACTGAAATTCGCCTGGCGAACGCGGGCCTGCAAGTGGAGGACGCTGAACACGGCTTACGCGCAGCGCGTTTGTCGTTGGCCGCGACCTGGGGTGACCTGACCCCGATGTTCGGCCACGCCAATGCGAAGCTCTGCAGCCTCTCCCCGTTGGTGCCGTTTGCGGCGGTTGTCGCAACTCTTGACCAAAATCCGGATCTCAAGCGCTTCGCTTCGGAGCAGCGCTTGCAAGAAGCGCGTGCTCAATTGGCCCATTCCCGTCGGCGACCGGACTGGACCTTGTCCGCCGGCGTACGGCGGCTCGAACAGTTGGATGACCAGGCGCTGGTGTTTAGCGTAACGGTACCGCTGGGCTCATCGGCGCGCGCCGCACCGGTCGAGCGGCGTGCAAATGCCTTGCGCCGGCAAGCCCAGTTCGAAGAGCAGGCGGCACGTCTGGATATTCACGCCACACTTTACGCGCTTTACCAGGAGCTGGTTCACACACGTTCCCAGGTCGAATTATTCGATGTCGAGATCCTGCCGCGAGCCAGCACCATACTCGAAGAAATCGAGGCTGGTTACCGCGTGGGCCGTTTTTCTCATCTCGAACTGGTGAACGCGCAGAGTGAACTGCTGTCGGCGCGGGCGGCACGTCTGACTGCTTGCAGTGACCACCAACTTCGACTCATTGATATCGAGCGACTGACCGGTGGCGGTTCTGTCTGGCTCGCTGACCGACCAGGAGTTTCGCCATGAAACAGTATTCCCACAAGCGTCACATTTTTCGTGCGGCGTTATATGTACTTGCGATACTGGCGGCCGGATGCGGCGGTCAGCAGGGGTCCGACAGTGGCGGCGGCCACGGAGCGGCTGCCAACGAGGTGCAGGATTTCGAGCGAGGACCGCACAACGGTCGTCTGCTGCGTGACGGCGACTTCGCACTGGAAGTGACGATCTTCGAAACCGGTGTGCCACCGGAATTCCGGCTTTACCCGTATCGGAACGATCAGCCCATCGACCCGGGCACAGTGGATATTACCGTTAAGTTAGGTCGCCTGGGCGATCACGCAGACACGTTCGAGTTTTACTCGCAGGGTGAATTTCTGCGCGGTAACGGTGTCGTCATCGAGCCACACTCTTTCGACGTCACGGTCACGGCGCGACAGTCCGGCAAACAGTCCCGTTGGCACTACGAGTCCTACGAGGGTCGAACCCGGATAGAATCCTCTGTGGCGCAAGCGATGGGCATCGAAGTCGCGCAAGCCGCGGGCAGGCGGATACACGAGACAATCGAACTCTGGGGCACCATTCAGCCGCACCCGAACGCGCTGACGGAGGTTCGTGGCAGATTCCCCGGCCTGGTTCAGGCGTTGCACAAAACGATCGGTGACGTGGTACGACGGGGCGATGTCCTGGCTCGTGTGCAATCGAACGAAAGCCTGCAAACCTACGTCGTTACCGCGCCGCGCGATGGCACGGTGATTGCGCGTGACGCGAGTGTTGGCGGCGCATCGAGCGATAACGCACTTTACGTCATCGCAGACATGTCACGCCTGGTCGCGGACTTCAAAGTGTACGGAAGCGACCTGGGCCGGATAGAAACAGGCCAGACGGTGCTGGTCTCGAGCCTGGATGGCGAGACCACGATCGCCGGCACCATCGAAAGAATCCTGCCAACGCTTGACACCGCCAGCCGGGCGGCGACTGTCCGCGTGCTGTTGGGAGATACGGCTGGCAGCTGGCGACCCGGCCAGTTCGTGCAAGGGTTCGCCATCATCGCCGAACACGACGTGAACCTCGCGGTGCGTGAAAGCGGATTGCAATCGTTCCGTGATTTCACCGTGGTCTATGCCCGGGTCGAGGATACCTACGAAGTCCGCATGCT
>SMWE01000140.1 GCA_004357475.1 Gammaproteobacteria bacterium | reverse complement strand
TCTGCAAGATACTCACCGCGGAGCACCTCGCCGTTCACTTCGACTTCCGGCTGAATGTTACAGGCGATTACTCCGATACATAAGAGAGCCGGGGTCAGTCTGCGCATGATCATGTGTTGGCCTGCAGTGACTTCACAAGGGCTACAGACATGACGACGCCAACGACCAGAATCGGAGCTGAAACGACGAGTAATATGACCTGCATAACTTTGAGTCCGCCGATGAACATCAGTGTTATCGGCAGGAGACCCAGGACGAACGCCCAGAATACGCGGTGCCAACGCGCCGGATCGTCACCGGCTGCAAGATGCAATGTGGCAGCGGATGCCAATATATACGAGGCAGAATCGTACGTCGTTGCCGAAAATATAATTGCGATTATCGAAAAAACCGCGATAACCACGGCTGCGAGGGGCAACTGCTCCAAAATCGTTACGATTGCAGCGTTACCACTTTGCGTGCGCATGATTTCCGTAATGCTGACGATTCCTTCGAGTTCGAGGAACAACGAGTAGTTGCCGATAATCATGTAGAAGAGCCAGCTGCCCAGCGAACCGAAGAGCATCATGCCGACTATAACCTGGCGGATGGTGCGGCCACGGGAAATGCGCGTCACGAACAGACCGACATAAGGTGCATAAGCGATCCACCAGGCCCAGTAAAAGACGGTCCAGTCCTCTACAAACCCTGAATCCGTAAACGGGTCGGTCCAGAAATTCATGCGCAGAAAATTCTGCGCCATCATGCCGACGCCGTTGAGACTGGCCTTAAGCAGGAACACCGTAGGCCCCACCATCAGGATGTAAAGCAACAAACCGAACGCGAGCATCAGGTTTATGTCGCTCAATTTCTTGATGCCTTTCTTAAGCCCAAGCCACACGCTGGTAGCGAAAAGAATCATGCAAAGGACCATCACAGCCACTTCGAGGCCAAAACTGTGCTCGATGCCAAAGAGCCGAGCCATGCAAGCGGCGATCATCGGCGTCGAGAAACCAAGCGACGAGGCTGCGCCGCCGATCAACGCAATCATGAAAAGAAAATCGATGCCGCGAGCGATGAAGCCGTGTTCGCGACCGGTGAGAAAGTAATGGCAACTGTTGCTGAAACGCAGGCGATCAAGCTTCTTGACGTAATAAGGATATGCAATCGCAACAGCAGGTAGGCAATAAAAAGCCCAGGCAGTAAATCCCCAGTGAAAAAGTCCGTAGGTGGAAGCCCATTCGGCAGCTTCTGGGCTGTACGGTTCGACACCGAACGGCGGCGTCTGATAATAATGTGCCCATTCAATCGCGCACCAATACAGCAATCCTGCACCAACGCCGGCGCAGAATAACATCGCGATCCAGCTTATCGTTGCGAACTCCGGGGTCTCATCCGGCTCGCCGAGTCTGACATGGCCGAAGCGGCTGCTTGCAAGCCAGATCAGGAAGCCAATCGCTGCCACACTCGCGAGTAGGTATGCAATACCGAATTCCTGCGCGATAAAATCATAGGCCCGTTGCAAAATTTCGCCGCCAGATTCTGGTGATGCCGCAAGTGGAATGCAAACCAGGAGAATAATTGCGGCGCAAGCAACAAAGTTTGGCCAGTCGATTCTGCTCTGCCTCATGTTGGGTTCTCGCTTGTTTCAATTGATTCTATGAACGACGGCGCCCCACCGGACGAGTTCATTACTCTTGGTGATTTCATCAAGCGGAGACGCGCGTACGATGCGGTCTTGTAACAGGTTACGGGAAAGTGCCCTGTCGATGTCAGAAACTGCAAACTTTTTAGCTGATTGCGATATGGCGTAGACGATACTGAGCCAGATCGTCAGATCCACGTACATCAGCTGTAAGAACGTCAGTTTTGATTCCGTTACGTGCGTCGAAGGCAACACCTGCATCTGCATGTCAACGATGCCTCCCGCATCTGCAGGTCAACCCCTGTCGCCGGCACCATTTACGGAGCTCACTGAAGTAAGGGTAAGCGTGCCGGTCGAACGGCCATCCCAGTTGCTGGAATCTATCGTATCGAGGGACCTGCGTCCTGACCTGCCGCTCGTGATTCGCTGGTGACCCGAAGTCATCCGCAGAGCTTCGTCGAAATCACATGAAGAAAAGTCTGTAAGTAAGATCAGGGCAGAATTGCTGTTGCGGTCCGATATCGATTCAAGACACGCATGCAAGCCATTGACCCGCTAAACTCTGCCATGGGAGAGAATCGGGGGTGGCGAATGCGTGCTGCACGAATTTTCAATGCGGCGAATTGGGTTACGCGGTCGGCGAGGTGCTGCTCATCGTCGTCGGCGTCACGATCGCCCTGGCGGCGAATTCCTGGTACGGAGATCGGCAGGAGCGGCGCGACGAACTGCAGGTATTAATGCAACTTCAGCAGGCGCTTGAAATAGATCTGGACGAGTTTGAATCCTGGTACGCGATTGAGACGCAAGTTTTTCAAAACGTCACTTCACTTGTTGAGCATATGGTAGGTGCCGACCCATACGACTCATCGATTGTGCCCAACTTCGGATCTGTAATGACTTGGGTTGGCGTACGGACAAACTCGGCACCTTACGAAGCATTGAAAAGCACCGGCTTCGATCTGATTTCCAGTCACTCACTCCGTTTGAAGCTCATCTATTATTACGAAAATCAGTTTCCACGAGTACATGGCGCGTATCTAAACGATCGTGCCTTTGCTACGGATCGTGTTGTGCCTTACTACATGAAAAATTTCCGGCAAACTGAACCAGGTACCTACATTCCTGACGATTATCAAGATATCCGTTATGACAAGTATTTTTGGAATCTGTGCATGATGAAACTCACTCGTCTGCAAGATCGCATCCTGCCGCATTACGAGCAAACCATTGAAATGAATCGCGACATTCTGGCCAATATTGAGACCGAGCTTGGCAATTGACCTGGTGGAGAACCGATGACTCTAACGAATATTTTGCGATACCTGTTCACAACGATCTTCTTGGTGATGACGAGCGCGGTTGTGGCGCCGCAATCCCTTGCCCAGGACAGCTACGACATTGTGATTGCCAACGGGCGTGTGATGGATCCTGAGAGCGGTCTGGATGGTGTTCGTTACGTCGGCATCCGTGGCGGGACTGTTGCTGTGATTTCCGAAACGTCGCTGGAAGGCAGGACAATGCTTGATGCCAGTGGGCTCGTCGGTGCCCCGGGATTCATCGATCTGCATGCCCACGGACGAAGTGCTCGCGCGAATGAGTTCCAGGCGATGGATGGGGTGACGACGGCTCTCGAACTGGAAGCGGGCGTCATTGACATGCCCGGCTTTCTGGCCAGGCGTGAAGGGCAGGCTGTCATCAATTATGGCGCCAGTATCGCGCACGGCTATATCCGTACCTGGGTGATGCCCGAGTACGCGGAAAAGATCAGCGAAGCAGTGGCGTTGATACAGCAGAGCGGTGCGGCCCCAGCGGAATCCTGGGAAATCCTCGATGACGCTACTCGTAATGGCCGCGACGAGGCGCTTGATCCGGTGCAATACCCGGCGCTCTGGGCGCGACTGGAAAAGGGACTCGATGAGGGCGCTCTCGGTGTCGCCATGCCCCACCAATATTATCCCGGCGTGACTTACGACGAAATCTTTCGCGTTTTCGAGTTCGCAGCAAGACAGGACGTTCCGATCTACACGCACGTGCGTGATATGGGTGTCGCGCCGATGCAGGAGGTCATCGCGAACGCTGTCGCAACCGGCGCGTCGCTGCATATCGTCCACATGAACAGCTCGAGCTTGTGGAATTACCAGACCAATCTCGATCTGATCCTTGGGGCGCAGGAACGCGGCGCCGATATTACGACCGAGGCTTATCCCTACACGGCGGCATCGACGGCAATACGTTCGGCAATTTTTGACCCTGGATGGCAGCAGCGGTTACGAATCTCGTACGGGGACCTGCAGTGGCAGGATACTGGTGAGTGGCTGACCGAGGAGACATTCAGGAATTACTACGAGGAGGGTGGCGTCCTCATCATTCACCTGATGAAGCCGGAGTGGATTCAGGCACAGATTGCAGATCCTCGCGTGATGGTTGCGTCTGATGGAATGCCCTATGCCCCCGGCGCACATCCGCGAAGCGCAGGCACGTTTTCGCGCTTCCTCGGGCGCTATATCCGCGAGCAGGAACTGCTGCCACAGATGGACGCGCTGAAGAAAATTACGCTGATGCCGGCACAGCGGCTTGAGAATGTCACGCCGCAGATGAAACGCAAGGGCCGCATTCAGGAAGGCAGTGATGCTGATATCACTATATTCGATCCTGCACATATTATCGATACTGCAGACTTCGACGGTGAGCTTTCCTACTCGGAGGGCGTTGAGTTTGTGCTCGTGAATGGCCAGTTCGTCGTCCGGGATGGTTCGCTGGTGGAGGGTGCACGGCCGGGACAGCCGGTGCTGGGACAACGATAAAGCGTTCCCGCAGCGATTGGAAAAAAAGAACCCCCGCACAGTAATGTGCGGGGGGGTGTGCCAGTCTTGCCGGGTTCGCGGGGGAAAAATCTTGCCCGGCATTGCCATAAAGTGACTAAGACACCTTCATCTTACGGCTCAAGCATGTAGACGAAGATCTTATACGCCGTGAATACATTGGTATCCGCGTTGTAATGTCCTCGTGCGTACATTGATCGTGCTGCATTTCCGCCGGCCAGCGCATCGGTCAGCGCAATGACGAAGTCGTCAAAGTCCGCGTAGAGCTGCAGGCTGTCGGCCGTCTTGATGACAAACAACTTGCGGCCGGTGCCACGTGGCGCGATCAGCGTGTCGGCATCGAGCGTGGTCAGGTCGATCAGGACCGGGTCCTGCTTGATGAAATGCCGCTGGTCGATGTCCACGTTCCGCTTGTCGAGCAGCAGCCCGTTTTCGTCCATCATCAGGAACGGCGCAGTCGTACCTTCTGCACCCCAGCCCACGCCCAGTGCGCTGCGAACATCCGAGAAGTCGATGATGGAGCGGCCTTCGAAATCCGGCGGTGCTCCCATGAATGCATTCACAAAGCCCCAGGCCGAGACCGGCTGTCCGGCCGCAACAGCGGCCAGCAGCAGGTTGCCGGTGGATACTTCATAGATATGCGGGTCCGCATCCGTTAAAGGCTCGCAGCCGCCGGTGCAGGTGAAGTCATAGATGCCCGGCCTGCGTCCACCGAGTGAGTGCAGGTCGATATCGACCTGTCCCGGCACGATCGAGTTGACGATGCCATTCAGGTGCGTCACGTGCAGGATGACCGCACCCTCGGTCGCATCGATGTGAACACCGATTTCATCGTTGGCCGTCACCGAGCCGCGCACGGTCACTTTCTGGCCAACAGAGATGGCGCTGATGTCGAGCAGGCGATCGGTAATCGCAAGCAACGGCCGGTCGAAGCTGTAGGTCTTGTACACTTTCGTGTTCGGTCCGATCGTTACGGTGACATCGTCGCGGAAGAACGAACCGGACGCGTCGCTCAGGATGATGGTGCCACCCCGCACGACAAGCTCATTGTCCATGCGGGCGATTACATGCCCTTTGGCGGCATCGGTTCCGTTACCAGGCACGCTACTGCCAGCGAGGATCAAGTTGGCCGTAAATTGCCGCTGCGCAACGTTCAAGGTGCCCCGGGCGACCGTTAATGTACCCTGTTCGGCGGCCTCAAGTGCGTGCAGGCATTCGACACCGGAAAACTCTGCCTCGTCCACCTCGCAGCCAGTGCCCTCGGTCACGAAAACTTTCATCCGACCGAAATCACCAACCTTGTCGTAGAACGGGCGCAGTGCGACGACGTAATACATTCCTGCTTCGTTTGCTTCGATGTATCGACCCCGAACACGTATCTCTTTCGTATCAACCGGATCCAGTTCCGCAACGATAAAGGGTTCTGCAGTTGCGATTGCCGGAGTTGGCGAGATGTCTACCATATGCGACGCATCAAGATCGAAATCAATTATCAGCAGCGATGTTGTCGCGCGGCTGATAAAAAGTTGATCACGATCCACCAGCTTGATTTTCAGTTCCGTTTGTCCAAGCGGGTTGCCATCGGCATCGACAACAATAGTTTCCTTGGCCGTGTCTCCGTCTTCGACGAAAACTTCGGCGTTCGTATAGTCGAGGCGAATAGTGCCGGCAACATAAAGACCGGGCGGCACAGTCGCGACACTGATAAATTCTGTCAAGTCCACATATTGTGCGAAGTCGACGCGAGTGGCGTTCGGCATTACTTCAATGACGGCGCCGTCAGACTTTTCGAGAATCAGTGACAATACGTCGACGGTGTAACTCAGGAAGTCACCATCAGCGTCAGTCAAGCCTATAATCAAGGTGCCGCATTCGCCGGCAGTTCCGGGATCGGCAGGATTGCATTGTGCGACAACTGGCGGTTCCACAGTATTGCTTGTACTCGCACCGCCGCCACAGGCAGACAGCGCAAGCACAATCAACATAAGCGCTACAGACATCCACGTTGTCCGGTTGTTGACACCACGCGGGAGGTGGTTATTCGAAACATTCATTTTGGTCTCCTTTCCGAGAGCGCGTTCATTACCCGGCTATAACGCGGTAGCGCGGGACGCGTTGACGCGGGGCGAGTTCGCTGTGGCTTGTGAGGGCAGGAATTCGCGGGGTAACAGGGCAAGAACACAAAAAAATACAGGGACTTATCTTGTATTCCTGCGGTAACATGTCAAAATGTGCAGCTAGCGCTCGCGCGGCATTGGAGCGGTTGGTAAACCGTCGAATGGCGCGCGTATCAGTACAGTCGAGTTTGACTAACGATGACTCACTTGCGGCAAGAGCGGCTGAATGACCACACCGTCCGGTAGCAAATCTTCAGGATCAGCGCCTGTGCGGCGCCGGCGCCCAGCGCCCGGCGAACGCAACCGTGGTGCCGTGGATGCTCTCCAAACTCAAATCGCCGTCAACGTTCAGCACCTGGACCAGGACCGGTTCAAAGACCAGCTTCGTGAAAACATTGCCAAGTTGCCGGACGCTACGGGTTGCGACGCGGCATTTCTGGCGCTCTTTAGTACAGACCTGTCCAGCATCGAGACGGTGCTTTCGTCGAGTTCCGGATTTTCTTCCTGCAATCCTGATGCATTGACCAGTGAATCACTGGATGACTGGCCCTGGCTCTGCAAGCGGCTCGGTCATCTGCGGGTCATCGAAGTCGCGGACACCGATGCGGGACCGAAGATCGCGAAAGCGGAAATGGCACGCCTTGCCGAATTGAATATCGGATCAGCTTTGATCATCGGGTTTACTATTCGCGACGAAGTCGCGGGATTTCTCGCACTGGCAAACGAACATCCGGTCGAGAACTGGGATGCCAACCTGCACTTGCTGATGAAACTGATTGGCGCCTCACTCGCCTCCGGCCTGGAACGGATGCGCACCATCGATTTGATCGAGTCAATGGAGGAGCGTAACTCGCTGATCGACCTTACGGCCAATGACGGCATCTGGGATTTCGACGGACGGACGAAACGAATCCAGCTCTCCCGGCGCTGGAAAGTCATGCTCGGCTACCCTGAAAACCAGGAAGACGTGTTACCCGACTGGTACCGCCTGGTACACCCGGACGATATGGCCAGGGTCCAGGCGAAAATGCGCGATCATCTGGACGGCAAGAGTGAATTTTTCGAAAGTGTGCATCGCATGAAGCATCAGAACGGCGAATGGCGCTGGATGAGGAGCCGCGCCAAAGCACGACAGGACGAGAAAGGCCGGTTGATTCGCCTGCTTGGTGTCGAAGTCGATATCACCGAACGCAAGCTTTATGAGGAAGCACTTTTCCGTGAAAAAGAAAGTGCACAGATTACCTTGCGATCGATCGGCGACGGAGTTATCACCACTGATGCTGAATGCAATGTCGAATACATCAACCCGGTCGCAGAAGAGCTGACTGGCTGGAAGGTTGACGATGCCAGCGGCCGTCCGATTGACGATATATTCCGTGGGTTTCACGAAGAAACCTGTGAACCGATTGAAAATCCACTGGCCGTATCGATTCGGCGTAGCCGATCAATCAAGTCGGTGCGTCCGACGTTGCTCATTCGTCGCGACGGCAATGAGTTGTATATAGAGAACACTGCGTCACCGATTCGTGACGGCAAGGGTGATGTCACGGGTGGAGTTCTGGTCTTCCATGATGTCAGTGAGTCCCGCGAACTGAACCGGCGCCTGAGTTACCACGCCAGTCACGATATCCTGACCGGCCTCGTTAATCGTGCCGAGTTCGAGAGGCGGCTTGAGCGGGCGCTGAAGAGTGCCAAGGCCAGGGAGGCGTCGTACGCGCTTTGTTACCTCGACCTTGATCAGTTCAAGATCGTCAACGATTCCTGCGGCCACAGCGCCGGCGATGCGTTGCTCGGGCAGCTGGGCGCTTTGCTGAAGTCGAAGATTCGCTGGCGCGACACACTGGCGCGGCTCGGCGGCGACGAATTTGGCGTCTTGCTGGAAAGCTGCAGTATTGAGGAGGCCTTGAAAACAGCCGAGGTGCTGCGGGTAGCGATCGGCGAGTTCAAATTCATGTGGGACGATCGCAGTTTCCGTCTCGGCGTGAGTATTGGCGTCGTGCCGATCACCGCCGACAACGAAGATGTGGCGGCATTGTTGATTGCAGCGGACAGCGCCTGCACTGCGGCCAAGGAAGCCGGCCGTAACCGCATTCACAGCTACCGGGAAAACGACATCGATATGATGCGCCGGCGCCGCGAAATGCAGTGGGCGGCGCGTATCAATAATGCACTCGAAGATAATCGATTCGAGTTGTATCGTCAGACGATCCAGCCGTTGCAGGTCGAGGAGGATGGAGCGCACTACGAGATTTTATTGCGCATGCGTGACGAAAGTGGCGGCATCATCGCGCCGGGGCTTTTTATCGAAGCGGCTGAACGCTACGGTATAACGCCGAATATTGATCGCTGGGTCATCAAGAATGCGTTCCGCTGGCTGGTCTCTGAAGCCGACGAGAGAGAGCGCCTGATAATGTGTTCGATTAATTTGTCGGGACAAAGTTTCAGTGATGAAAAGTTTCTTCCATTCGTCATCGACCAATTCCAGATGAGCGGGCTTGACGCGACCAAGATTTGCTTTGAAATCACAGAAACGGCGGCCATCGCCAGTTACTCGCAGGCGAACCGTTTCATCAATGCGCTTAAAGAGCTTGGTTGTAAATTTGCGCTCGACGATTTTGGAACGGGACTTTCCTCGTTCGGCTATCTCAAACACTTTCCCGTCGACTTCCTGAAAATCGACGGCAGTTTTGTCAAAGAGATCCTTCATGATCCGATCGACAGAGAGATGGTTCGCTCGATTAATGAAATCGGCCACCTTACAGGCAAGAAAACGATCGCCGAATTCGCGGAAAACGAAGAAATCATCACGATGCTCCGGGGCATGGGCGTCGATTATGCACAAGGCTATGGCGTATCCGAACCGAAAGCGGTGACCCGCGCAGTCGCCTGAGTTTATGATTGCCCGCCCCAGCGGGCGATAATTTCATCTCAGGAAAAGAGGCCTTTGTAGGTGTCACGCAGCACCTTTTTCTGTACTTTCGACATTGAATTGCGTGGCAATTCATCAATGAAAACCACGCGCTTCGGCACTTTGAAGTCTGCCAGCTGTTGCCTGGCCAGACTGATGATGTCGTTTTCATTTAACTGGCTGCCCTGTTCCGGCACCACGACGGCAACCACCGCTTCGCCAAAGTCGGCGTGAGCAACGCCGATTACCGCGGATTCCCTTACCCCGGCCAGGCCGTCAATGAAGAGTTCGACTTCCTTCGGATACACGTTCAGCCCACCCGTGATGACTACGTCTTTGGCGCGACCGACGATCGAGATATAGCCGTCGCTGTCGATTCTTCCCTTGTCGCCGGTATTGAAAAAACCGTCGTCCGTGAAGTCTTCCGCAGTCTTCTCCGGCATTTTCCAGTAACCGGCGAACACATTCGGACCGCGAATCTGCAGATTGCCTGTCTCACCAATATCAAGGACGTTGCCATCCTCGTCGCACACGCGTGCCTCGACACCCGGTAGTGGCAGGCCTACCGTGCCGGGTTTGCGTTCGCCATGCAGGGGATTCGAGGTATTCATATTGGTCTCGGTCATTCCGTATCGCTCGAGAATCCGCTGTCCGGTTCTCTTTTCGAATTCGGCAAATGTTTCTTTCAGTAATGGTGCCGAGCCGGATATGAACAGCCGAACCTTGTCAGCGATTTTGGCTGTAAACGAGGCCTCTGCCAGCAAACGCGTGTAGTAAGTTGGCACGCCCATCAGGACCGTGCACTCAGGCAGATACCGGATCACCTCCCTGGCGTCGAAAGCGTGCAACCAGCGCATACTGCCGCCACTGAGCAAAACACAACCGATGGCGACAAACAGACCATGCACATGAAATATCGGTAACGCATGCAATAGCCGGTCTGATTCGGTGAATCCCCAGGCCTCGACAAGAGCCTCGGCATTTCTGAGAAGATTACAATGCGTCAGCATGATTCCCTTGGGCACGCCGGTGGTGCCGGACGAATACAGGAGTGCAGCGAGATCGCCCTGGTCGCGGTGCAACGTATCGAATTCTGCCGGTGATTGGTTTGCCTTATCGGGGAGTGTGCCGCCGCCGTCTGCATTCAGCGTCAGTAAATGATCAATTCCTGCTGTGTCCGCTATCGGTCGGATAGTGTCTTCATTGCGCGTGTCACAGATGACGACAGCCGGCTCCGCGTTGCCCAGGAAATATTCGAGTTCCGCGCTCTTGTAGCCCATATTCAACGGCTGATATACAAATCCGGCTCGCAGGCAGGCGAGATACAGGCACAGCGATTCCGGCGATTTTTCAACCTGGACAGAAATGCGGTCTCCGGGGGATACACCCAGATCCGTCAGGAACCGGGCAAGCCGCGCTGACCGCTTGTCGATGTCGCAGTAGCGGTAGCTTTGATCTTGCACGGTACGCAGCAGTTCGTCATCTGCGTGCCGGGCGAACTGCCTGTGAAAGTGAGTGTAGAGATTAAAGTCCCCGGCGCCCATCGATTATTCCCGTCGCATTTTTGCGTTATGCAGGGCATGATAAAACGAACAGCCATCCGAGACCCAGGAATAAGGAGAAGAGGCAGTGGTGATCTATGGTGTAGCCCTGTTGTCATTCTGCTTGCTCGCCGGCGTGTTCGTTGGCGATGTTCTGGGTGAACTGATTGGCGTGCGGGCGAACGTCGGCGGCGTCGGATTCGCCATGCTGCTGCTGATTGTGTTGTCAAACCTGCCTTCACAGCGATTCAAACTGAAGCCGATGACGGAAGGCGGCATCGGCTTCTGGAGCGCGATGTATATTCCTATCGTCGTCGCTATGGCTGCCAGGCAGAACGTGTTTGCCGCAATATCAAGCGGATGGATGGCCATCATCGCGGGTGTCGCCGCTGTCGCCGCCAGTTTTGCGATGATCCCGGTGCTTGATCGCATCGGCAAAGGAGGGCGGAGTGATTCTTGACGCCCTGAGCGCTGTCCTTGTGCAGAACGGACTGATCACGGCGTTCGTATTCGTTGGCGTGCTGGTATGGGTCTCCTACCAGCTTTCCGCCAGGCTGACGCGCGGTTACATCCATGGCTCGGCCATTGCGATCGCACTCGGTCTCGTTCTGGCCTGGGTTGGCGGATCGATGACCGGTGGCAGCCAGGGACTTGCCGATTTTTCGTTGCTTGCCGGTGTCGGCGTCATGGGCGGCGCCATGTTTCGCGATTTTGCCATTGTCGCCACCGCATTTGGTGCTGACGTGGACGCCTTGAAAAAGGCAGGATTTGTCGGTGTGGCATCAGTTTTCATCGGTGTGGTGTTGTCATTCAGTGTCGGTGCAGTGGTCGCAGTCGCATTTGGCTACACGGACCCGGTCGCAATCAGCACCATTGGTGCCGGTGCTGCAACCTACATAGTGGGACCGGTGACCGGCACCGCGCTCGGTGCGGATTCTGATGTCATTGCACTGAGTGTGGCGGCGGGACTCACGAAGTCAGTTCTGGTCATGATCGGTACGCCATTGATTGCGTCGCGAATAGGCCTTAATACTCCGCATGCTGCATTGATCTACGGCGGACTGATGGGTACGACCAGCGGGGTTGCCGGCGGACTGGCGGCGACGGATCCGAAGCTGGTGCCGTATGGTGCGATGACGGCAACTTTTTATACGGGTGTTGGCTGTTTACTGGCGCCCTCGGTGCTGTTTCTCATCGTCAGGGCAGTGCTTTAACGGCGAGTGTTTTATCCGGGAGAGATTAGGTGGACCGACGGGAATTTATAGGTGCGAGCGGACTTGGCATCCTGATGGCGATCGGCCAGAAAACGCTGAAAGCGGCCGACCTGCCGTCAGACCTGACCGACATGACTGCCTCGGTGCTCTCTGCAGCAATTAGGCAGCGTGAGGTGAGTTGCGTTGAGGTGATGCAGGCATACCTCGATCGAATTCACCGCTATAACCCGGTGTACAACGCTATCGTCAGCATGGTTGAAGACGATGAACTCATTAAGCAGGCAGAACTGGCCGATCAGGCGCTGGACAAGGACGAGTACTGGGGCTGGATGCATGGCATGCCGCATGCGGTCAAGGATTCGATGGACGTGGAGGGTATGCCCACCAGCCACGGCTCTCCGATCTTCGCTGGCACAATCGCGGGAAAAGATAATCTGTTGATCGCCAAAATTCGTGGCCAGGGCGCTATCTTTATCGGCAAGACTAATTTGCCGGAGTTCGGCATGGGTTCCCAGACCTACAACCCGGTATTCGGTGCAACTGGTTCCGCCTACGATCCAAATCTTACCGCGGGTGGCAGCACTGGCGGTGGTGCCTGTGGTCTTGCCACCCACATGCTGCCCGTGGCGGACGGCGGGGACATGATGGGCTCGTTACGAAATCCCGGCGCCTACAACAACGTCATTGGATTTCGTCCGACCCAGGGCCGGGTGGTTGACGGGCGCGGAGCAGATCTGTTCTATCAACAAATGGGAACGAGCGGCCCTATGGGCCGCAATTGCGAAGACACGTACAGGCTGTTGCATACGATCGCCGGACCCGAGCGAACTCTTCCGATGTCACTCCGCGATCGCGTGCCGGCGTCTGCCGAATTCAGTGCCAGCAGTTTGCAGGGATTACGCGTCGGCTGGATGGGAAACTACGAGGGCTACCTGCCTGTGGAGCCCGGTATCCTTGAGCTGTGCGAGTCAAGTCTCGAGACACTGGCCGGGCATGGGGCGGCAGTCGAGCCTTGCATGCCGCGATACGACATGGATCGCCTGTGGCAAACCTGGTTAACGTTGCGGCACTGGACGCGCCACGCCATGCGGCCGCTTTACGATGATCGGGAGACTCGAAAATTATTGAAGCCAGAGGCCGTGTGGGAAATCGAAGGATCGTTCGACACCTCGGCAGAAAGCGTGTACCGGGCCGGCATCGCCCGCGCCGACTGGTACCGCGCGTTACACGCGCTGTTCGATCAGTATGATTTTCTGGCGCTGCCGACAGCCCAGGTGTTCCCGTTCTCGAAAGACACTCACTGGCCGAAACGCATCAATCGTAAAAAGATGGATACCTATCATCGATGGATGGAAGTTGTCATCGGCGGCACGCTCGGCGGTGTACCGGTTGCAAATGTTCCGGTCGGATTCGATCGGAAAAATCGGCCGATGGGCATGCAGATTTTGGGGCCTTTCGGCTCAGACCAGCAAGTACTGGAGTTTGCACAAGCCTATGAAAAAATTACGGGCCACCTCGACCGGCGGCCGGTGCTGGTCGAGAAAACGTAGGAGCGGCTGCAGCCGAGAATCAGGATTGAGCCATTCGCGGATAAATCCGCTCCTACATTTCATGGCGGAAACGCATTGAGATGTCTATTGCGGTTATGTTTTTGGTCAACGCGCCGACCGAAATATAATCGACTCCGGTTTCAGCGACTTTGACGATCTCATCAAGCGTCAGTCCTCCCGATGCTTCGAGGTCGGCCGGTGGCTTGCCTTCCATGTGGTTCACCCTGACGGCGCGTTGCAGATCTTCGATATCAAAATTGTCGAGTAAAAGGCGATCGGCGCCGGCGCGCAGCGCGTCCTGCATCTCAGTGACTGATTCAACTTCAATTTCGATCGGCAGATTGCTGTGCTGTTTCTTCGCGGTGCGAATGGCAGTGTCAACTCCACCGGCGCTGACAATGTGGTTTTCCTTGATCAGGATTGCGTCAAACAGCCCGATCCGGTGATTGTTGCCGCCGCCACAGCGGACGGCATACTTCTGAGCGATCCGCAGGCCGGGAATCGTCTTTCTCGTATCGAGAATCCTGGCCTTGAAGTTGGCGACAGCATTGACATAACGAGATGTTATGGTCGCCGTTGCGGATAAGGTCTGCAGAAAATTCAGCGCGGTACGCTCTCCGCTCAGCAGGGAACGTGCGGCACCGCTTAGTACACAAATCTCTGCGTCTGCCGGCAGATGGTCGGCGTCGTTGGCGAGCCATTGAATTTCGACGCCGGGATCAAGTTGGCGAAAGACTTCATCGACCCAGGGTTGACCCGCCAGCGTCATTGGCTCGCGACAAATAATAATCGCACTTGCTGTAGACGACTCCGCTAGCAACTGCGCCGTCTTATCACCACTTCCCAGATCTTCCTGCAATGCGGCGCTGACGTTGGCGATTATGGTCGTGGCAAGTTGATCGTTCATTTTCGGTAATCGGTTACTGATCGCGGACAAAAGAAGCCCGGCGCACGGCCGGGCTTCCAGATTGCAGCGAAGCAAATGCTTTACATAAAAAAGCCATGGCCTGCGCCAACCATGCTCATGATCAGCGGAATGGACAACAGCGTGTTTAAACGCGAAGCGATAAATGCGATTTTCTTGGCTTTCGCAATCTCCTCCGGGCTGGCCTCGACGATTCCCAGCACTTTTTTCTGATTCGGCCAGATCAGCCCCCAGACATTGAGTAGCATGATGGTGCCCAGCCAGGCGCCGATGCCAATCGTCATGTTATAGGCGTGAACGTTTTCGCCACCCATGCCCAGCATGAACGCGCCGGCAAGAGAGCCTTTGGGGCTGTGCAGCAGGAATGCGGCACCCGTCAGCCACGTCGCCAGGGCGCTCCAGCGGAACCAGAGCAAGGCGCGCGGTGCAACGTATTTGCTGATGCCGGCGCCACCGGGGCCACCGTCATCGGCCGCCGCATCAGCCAGTGCCGGTCCCTGTACGAAGTTGAAGTAGTAGAGCAAGCCGATCCAAATGATGCCGGCGAGTACATGTAACCAGATGATGACGGAGCTACCTTTGGCCGCACCCATGGCTGTTATCGGATTGTCGCCTGTAAGCAGCAATATGATGATCGCCAGGACAAAACCGGCAAAGATGGTGCCTTTGACGCTATTTAGTGGATTCATTTTCATTTTCTCCGGCAGGATTGTTGGAGCGTTATCGGTCGTTGTTTTTCTTCGATTGCTCTGCCTGGGTATTATAGTGGGTCAATACCTGCTTTGCAGGAATTGATTGGCCTGTTGCTGCTCTTGTGGCATACAGGAGTGGCAGTTTAAATATTTGAATTAAATGGAGGAAGTTGCATAATCACGGTTTTCCACGCCAGCCGGATCCCGCATGCCAAATGTGCCCGCCAGGCCGCCACGTGCGGGCCATCCGGCTTCTCCCTGCAATGACGTGTGTACTCTGAATGACGACAAGATCTGCATTGGCTGCGGCCGCACGATGGATGAAATCGTGGCGTGGTCTGCAATGACAGCGCAGCAGCAATGGGCGCTGGTGCAGTCCTTGCCCGCCCGGCGTGGCCGCAGCACTATTTTCACATGA
>SMWE01000139.1 GCA_004357475.1 Gammaproteobacteria bacterium | reverse complement strand
GTCTATACGGACCCCGAGATATTCGACCTTGAAATGGAGCGCATCTGGGCGCGGTCGTGGATTTATATCGGGCACGAGAGCCAGGTGCCGGAGCCCGGCAGTTACATGACCATGAACTACGGCAAGATGCCGGTCGTCATGGTACGGGACAAGAACAACGACGTGCACGTGCTGCACAATCGCTGTGGTCACAAAGGCACCAAGGTGGTCGATACCCCCTGCGGAAAAATCAGTGGTTTTCGATGTTGCTATCACGGCTGGACTTATCGTCTCGACGGAAAACTGCTCGGCGTGCCGCATCTGAAAGGCTATGAGGGAACGGGATTCGACAAGGACGACCCCCAGTACAGCATGCAGAAGCTGGCCCGTTACGACAGCTACCGAGGCTTCGTATTCGCAACCATGGATGCATCCGCACCGGATCTGAAAACTTGGATGGGTGGTGCCGCCGACGTCATGGACAACCTTTGCGACCGGGCGCCCGAGGGTGAAGTGGAGGCGGCTGGCGGTGTGCTGCGATATGAACACGATTGCAACTGGAAACCGTTCCTCGAAAATCTGAACGATGCGATGCATCCAATGATCGTGCACCGCTCGGTCGTCGATGCGGCGAATGAATACATGAGTACCCTGCCCGAGGACTCCCCGCATCGCGACGAGGCGGAAATTCTTCCGCCGTTCGGACAATCGTACGAATACATGGAGGACATGGGCATAACCGGATTCAAGTATGGGCATCACTATAATGGGGGAAAGACGAGCATTCATGCCGACTACAGCGTGGATCCGGAATACGAGGCGGCCATGATCAAGGCATACGGCAAGGAGCGCATGCAGGAGATCTTGTCATTCAATACGCACAACACGCTTTACTATCCGTCGCTGACCATCAAGTCTGCCGTGCAGAATATCCGGGTTGTTCGTCCAATTTCCTACAACAAAACCATTATCGAGACCTTTTCGTTCCGCCTGAAGGGTGCGCCGGACTCGATGTTGCAGCGGACCATTCTTTACTCGCGGCTGATCAATTCCAATGGCTCGATGGTTGGACCCGACGACCAGACCGTATATTTCCGAATTCAGGAGGGCCTGAAATCAACTGCCAGCGACTGGATCGAGATGCACCGAAATTTTGGCAGGGACGAGGTCCTGGATGATCGAACCGTCGGCATGGGCACCAGCGATCTGGATGTGAGAACACAATACTCCGCCTGGAAAGAATACATGACGGCGGCAGGACCCTGACATGAGCACTGTCGTTACCAGCAACGAGGTGATCCGCGACATCGAACAACTGCTATACCAGGAGGCGTCGCTGCTGGACAGGCCGGATCTCGACCGCTGGATCGAACTCTACACGGAGGATGGCACCTACTGGATGCCGACGATCGAGGATCAGGAAGATCCGCTGAACCACATTTCGCTGTTTTACGATGATCGCGTCATGATGGAAGTGCGCCGCCGCTATTTTGTGCACCCCAGGGCCGCATCGAAAGACTACAAAGTTCGCTCATCGCACATCATCTCCAATATCCAGATAACGGAAATGGATGACAAGACTGGCAACTGCACGGTGACGTCCAATTTCCACTGCTTCATGTATTATCGCGACAAGCAGACGCCCTATGCCGGCAGGTACACGCATGAATTGGTTCGTGACGGCGACAGCTACAAGATTCACCATAAGCGCGTGGACCTGATCAACTGCGACGCAGTTCTCAACACGATCAACATCTACATTTGACTGGCTACGGATGATGAGGTTTGCGAGTTTCCGGTTCAGTGGACAGGACTCCTACGGCGTTGCGCTAGCGGACGATGAAATTGTCGACATCAGGGCTGCGGTGGAAGATTGTCCTGACGAGCTCATCGACTTACTCAGGATGGGCGATGCCGGTCGCGAGCGAAGCCACTCAGCACATATTCGGGCACACGATATTCGACGATATCACCGGCAACGGCATGCGCTCGGAAGACCTGTTTCAGTATTACGCGCTGTATGCGTCAGCGGATGATCCGGACAAGCTTGCTGTTAGCTGTAAAGTAGGGGGAGAGATTGTGGCGCAAGATAGTACCCGCTTTTATAATTACAAGGTTGCGGAGATCGTGAGCTTTATCAGCCAGTTCCGACACTGCAGCCCGGTGATGTCATCTCCTGTGGTACGGCGTTCAAACCATCTGCAGATCGCAAGTCGATTCATCACGCGAACCTGGGACTCGGCACGCAGGAGAATTCGGTCATCAGGAAACAAATGGATATCGGTCAATGGCGTCTCTAGCAAACCATTCTGCAATTTCTCGCAGGAGCCTGCTCTGGCGGGCGAGCCCTTTCTGTTCTACATTCGGCCGTAGGAGCCCAGCCCACCGGGCGAGACATTTGCGTTCTATATGCGGCCGTAGGAGCCCGGCCCACCGGGCGATTGAATGAAGACCTTTCTTACATGTGCCTCACATAGCCCCCTCCTGTATTGCTACGAGAAGGAGCCCGACGACTGGGACGCGTTGCAAAAGGCCTGTGCAGAGCGCGAAGCAGCGATCAAGGATTTCGATCCGGATCTCGTATTCGCATTCGGCGCCGACCATTTCAACGGCTTCTTCCTGAAACTGATGCCATGTTTTTGTATCGGCCTCGATGCCGAAGCCGTTGGCGATATCGGTGGTTTCGCAGGACCGCTTGACGTGCCGCAAACCGAGGCAACCGACGCCGTGCAGTTTCTAAGGCATGCAGACATATACATTGCCGTCTCCTACAAGATGACAATCGATCATGCGTTTTCTCAGACCATCCATAACATGCTCGGCGGTTTGCAGGCCAAACCAACGATTCCAATATTCATCAACTGCATCGCACCGCCGCTCGTGCCGTTTCGCCGCTCGCGCATGCTGGGCGAGGCAATCGGCAAGTTCGCAAAGACGCTGGACAAGAAAGTATTGTTCCTGGCATCAGGCGGCATGTCGCATCATCCGACGCGCTACTACCCCGAGCTGGGCGATGGTCCCGACGAGGTAACGGCATGGCAACTAACGGGCGGCGATGATCCGCAATCATTAAGTCCGCAGGAATGGATCGACCGGCTCAAGGAAATGCATATCGAAGGCGCGAAAATGATTACGCGAGGCGAGCGCACCGCCGAACACATGCGCCTGAATGCCGATGCCGACGCACGTTTTCTCGAGGTGCTGACCAGCGGTGACCTCAGTCAGTACGATGGCTGGGACCCGACAGAAGTTGTCGAAGATGCGGGGATAGGATCGATGGAATTGCACACCTGGATCGCTGCAACCGCGGCACATCTGGCTGCGGGCGGCGAGAGCCCGGAAACGGATTTCTATTCCGTCGCCCCGGAACTTGGAATAGCCGTGGGCATCGTGCACGCTGGTTAACAGGAGCCCGCCCCTTGCGGGCGATGTTCAAACGCTAAGTCTAGAGAACAGACTCGCAATAGCAGCGTTCGTACTTCGGAATTTCTTCAGCTCCGCCTTTCGCCGGTGGCTGCTGAGACTCGCAAATCAGGATCAGGCCGTCGGGGCAGGAGGGTACATGGCGGTGCCGTTGCAGCCTGCCGCCCGTGTCCGCACACGCAACCAGTGATGTGACTATGCTCAATACCGCAAGAGTTACTGAGATTTTTCGTGGCATTATTTCGATTTCCTGGCTGCCTCTGTCATTTCAGCCAAAATCGGGCGGGCGTTTTGCAGCAATGCCGAGTGCTTTTTCGAGTGCCATACCGAACCGGCAGACACGGCCGTCCTCGTAAAGCGGCCCCCAGATCGACAGTGATATCGGCACTTCATACATTTTTTCAGTTACCGGGCCGTCGAAGTCAAGATCGCTGCCGATACCATCGCGACGGGTCTTTGTCTCAATGAAGCCGCCGCGGATCGTGATTGCCGGATGTCCCGTATAATTTGTTATGAGCGACATCGGCGTTGCATTTGAAGGGCCGATGATCGCATGCACGCTCTCGAATTGTTCATGCATCATTTCCATGACCTGTCGTCGAAAGCGGTTCATCTGCAGCAGATCGACAGCGGATACGAATCTGGCGAGCCGAAAGGTGTTAGGCCAGTTTTCGGCCGCCTGAAGGCGCAGTAAATCGTCACGGCCACTGAGCGTTAGCTCCTCCATGGCAGCGGCGGACTCGACCAGCAACACCGGCAGCATAGCGCCATAAGGCCAATCCGGTAGCGATATTTCAACAAGTTTGAATCCTGCCGTCGCGACTGACTCCAGCATGAATTTGCCTTGATCGCCGATGGCCTCGGTGTCGAACCACTGTGGAACATACCCGAGCCTGGCTCCATTGAGATCGGACGTGCCGTCGAACGAAAATGGGACTTGCGTACTGCCCGCGTCTTTGGGGTCGTAGCCGCCAATGGCATCGAGCACTAATGCTGTATCTTCAGCCGCACGACACATTGGACCTATCTTGTCGAGTGACCAGCACAAAGCCATCGCACCGTGCCTTGATACCCGGCCGAAAGTCGGACGCAGCCCGGTTACACCGTTCCGTTCCGATGGCGAGGAGATTGAGCCCAGCGTTTCGGTGCCAATGGCAAAGCCTGATAGTGCAGCGGCGACCGATGATCCGGACCCGGCACTCGATCCGCTGGAACCTTCCTCTGTATTCCACGGGTTGCGTGTGCGACCACCCCACCAGAGGTCGTCATAGGCGAGCGCTCCCAGAGTTGTTTTTCCCAGCAACACAGCACCAGCTTCGCATAATTTACTGACCACGGTAGCATCCCGTTCTGCAACCCGGTCTTTATAGGGCGTCGCACCCCATGTGGTCGGAATGCCTTTGGTATCGCATAAATCCTTCACCCCGTACGGAATGCCGTGAAGCGGGCCCTTGCGCATGCCGGCCGCAATTTCCCGGTCAGCGATATCCGCCTGGGCGAGCGCGAGGTCTCCTGTTACGGTAACGAAGGCGTGCAGCTGCCCGTCATAGCGGTCGATGCGTTCAAGATAGATCTCAGTCAGGCGGCGACTGGTGATTTGCCCGCTATCTATCCAGTCTGACAAATGAGTGACCGGCGCATAGGCAATATCAGTCGTATTGGTCGGCATTGATGGTGTACTCCCGGCTGACCTTTGAAACATGGCACGGTCGGGAACTTTAGTTTGTGGCAGGCGCGGGTTAAACATGGTTGCCGGTGCCGGCCCATCATTTGGTATTTCGAGTGCACGAATTTGTTTTGCGGCTTCAATCTGATCATTGACGGAAGTCAACATCAGACTCCGTTCCGATGACGTAAACTCAAGGCCGTAAAGCTTTTCAGCTTCCGCAAAAGTCTGCTCACTAACGCCAACTGGCGCACCGCCGCCACTGAGCAGGCTGTCTTCTACAGGCACTTGTTGCTGCGCAACGGCTTGCCGTCCAATGAGGGCGCTGCTTACCAGCATGGCCGAACCGGCGCCTGTGGCTTTCAGGAAATCACGCCGAGATTTTTTCATAACTTAGTACCCTTTCGCCGTGTATGCATACGGTACAGCGACAAACAACTCGCCCCGGCAATGCCGGGGCGAGTTGTTTCGTTATTGCACCTGTTTGTGCGTTACTAGAAACGCGCACTCAAACCGAACGAATATCGGCGTCCGACAGGATCATCAAAGAAATTTGCGTTGCCGCCACTGGTCGTCGAGGTAGTGCCGGAATACGCGATCCGGGAATCGCTCGGAAACTCATCGAACACATTGTTAACGACAAAACGCAGATTGACCGTATCGTTCATCTCATACATAACAGTAAAATTGTTAATGGTCAGATTGTCGTATGTGAGCGGCGTTGCCTGATCGGGTCCGCCCGCATTGTCGGCGTTTCCTTCACCCAGCCAACGCACCTGCCACAGGAAACCGAGTCGCTCCATGTCATAGCCAAAGTTGGCCTGCCACATGTTCTGCTCGAATCCGCGTTCCCCCGTGTCGTCCTGAGGCGTAACGCCCGTAACCGAAGATCCCTGAAAGCTCGTATGAAAGTACGAAGACGAGAATCTGAATGCACCTGGGGCATTCGACATAAATGGCAGATTGGCGGCATCGGTATTGTAGTCAATGTTGACGATCAGACCCTTGAAGTCGCGCTCAGCTGCGTTCAGGAAGCCACCCCGGAAGCTGGCCACCTGGAACGTGTTAGGGTTACGTGTCACTCGACTGCACGCTTCAACGGGTGAACCGGGATCGTCATAACAGGCGGCAAAGATCGTATTCAAATTGACGTTTACGATCGCGTCCTCAATTGCGATCTCGGTCCAGTCTGCCGAAAATCTCAGGCCCGGTATCCGCGGGGGCGTGAGTACTATTCCCGCCGTCCAGGAATCGCTGACCTCGTTTCTGAGGTCGATACTACCCGATACGACACCAGGTGCCGATGCGTTGACGACGGTGGACATGAAATTGTCCAGGGTCACCGATTGAATGGGCGCCGTCGGCGGAGCCGCTGCTTGCGCCGCACTGAGTTCCGCCTGACAATTAGCTCGTCGAACCGCAGGGTTGACGCCGGTGTCGACAAACTCCTCGTCACACGGGTCGGCGCCGCGGTCGGTTGCCGGTGATTCCGGAAGGAAAAACTCGGTAATGGACGGCGAGCGAATGGCCTGAGTGACATTGCCACGAATCATAAATCCGTCTTCGAACCACGGTAGACTAAAGCGCAACCGGGCGCCCACCGTCCAGGTCGTTTCCGACCCTGCGACGCTGTTGTCCACATAACGGACTGCGCCGTCTACCCGCAGCGACGAAATACCTGGAAGGTCCCATCTACTTCCGTCTTCGAGAAGTGGCACCGATGTCTCAATGTAATATTCGTTCGTATCGTACTCGCCTTCGGTCGTCAGGACCGCCTGCTCAAAGAGAGGCTCCTGACCGGTTTCGCTTGCAAGGTCAGAGAAGAATCCAGCTTCTTCTTTACGGTGCATGATGCCGCCGGCTATCTGTACCGTGCCACTCGGCAAATCGAATAAATCTCCACCGGCGTTCAACTCGTAGATCTGCTGACGAATCTTTGTCTTGCGAAATCGCTCCTGAACCAGGTAGTCACGCACTTCCTGACTAAAGTTTCCGAATCCCATCGGGTTAATCGGCAAACATTTGGCCACATCATCGATCACGGTCGGTAGCGACAGCACCCCGCCACCCGGCTGGACTACTCCATCACGTGTTGAGCGACAGACGATCTCCCCGTTGCTGTCGAGAACCGCATCGAGCGCGAGCGGATACCTGGTGGGATTCAACGTTGTTACACGAGTGTCGGCATCGGTCTGGCCGAAATTGTATGAGAGTTCCCACTCCCAGGACCTGTCAAGCAGCTCAAAATCTCCCTGTATCCCGGTAACAATGCGGAAGACATTCTGGTCCCGGAAATTTGGATTATCGCCGACAATATCGCCGTTCTGCCGCGCGAGGAAGAACCCGGGCGTATCGGCAACGCCGTCACGATCGAGGTCCAGAAGATTCGCGTCGCCGTCGGGGAAGCCGTCACCGTCGAGGTCACGTGCTTCGAGCTGCGTCCGAATGGCGTTGGCCACGCTGGCGGTCACATAAGGATTGGTCAATGGCACCATGATTGCCGACGATGCGCCCGGGGAAAAGAATCCCCCGCCCCAGGGTGGCTGATTGACGTGATCTACGGATTCGGTTCGCGCGAATAGAAACTCGGAGAACACCCGGATGTTATCTGTAATATCGTAATGTCCGAGCGCATTTGTTGCCCATCGCTCACTCGGCGTCAACAGTGTATTGGTTCGGCCAAGAGAAATGACGTATGGGTTGAAAAAACCGCCGGGGTCCGTTCCGAAGACAATATTCCACGGCGCGCCTATGATGTCGGGCGTGGCGGATATAAGCGTTTGTCCATCTACTTCAAAAATCAAACCGTTGCCATTTGCGTCCACAAATCCGTTCGAACCGCCGACCGGGACGTCCCAAAAGCCCGGGTTCAACAAAGGCACACCCGTCAGGGGGACCTGCCAGACCATCTCGGTGTTATCGCCGATGATCTGGTTCGGTCCGTTGGGGTCAGGATTGTCCTGAAAGTTGATATCTCTTCGGCCGATGCTGCGGTCAGCCGGAAGCACGCCATCTTGCCGCGCATATTCGAACGCAACTACCGCATTGCCGCGTCCGCTTTCGAAATTGCCGCCAACAAGGGCACGAAACAGGTAATTGTCCGCGTCGCCCCGATCCGAGACACCATACTGCGCATCGAATTGCGCGCCCTCAAAGTTTTGTTTGAGAATGATGTTGACCGTTGCCGCAACGGCATCGGCGCCATAAATCGGCGCTCCGCCGTTAAATATCGTCTCTATCCTATCGATCAGCGCCGTCGGAATAATATTGAGGTCGACCTGCTGACCTGACGTGATGCCGGTGGTCCCCGGCGAATTCTGTGAAACAACACGCCGTCCGTTAATCAGTACCAGCGTACGCTGCGAACCCAGGCTGAATGCGTTGACGAAATTCTGACCAACCGCCGCGCCATTTCCCTGACCGACCGGCCCGTTACCCGGGGGGCCGAAGGTTGGCACTTCGTTGATCGCATCAGCCACATTGATGAATCCACGGGCTTCCATGAATTCGGCATCGATCTGCACTGCCGGCTGCAGAGTATCGAAACCGGCTCTGCGAATTCTCGATCCGGTGACGATAATTTCCTCAACCTCGTCATCCGCGTTTGCTCCAGTGTCTTCCTGAGCGAATGCAACGTGGGTGGTGAACGGCAAAGCGGTTATGGCCAGCGCAACACCTGTTAATAAAGAAATACTGAAATTTGTCCAGCTTGTACTTTTCATTTTAATTCCCCCCAACCGTTTCCGGTTTCGATGTCGTCAAATCCGACAGCCTTTGCGGTTGCGTTACTGCCGCACGCAAATTCTGCGAACAAACAATTCCTGGAAAAAAACTGGACGACCCTCGTCAATCGTGAGGCTTCGCGCACCCGCGAATGACCTGGCATCAGAGTCGTTTTCCGCCTGAAGCGATGATTAGATGGACACGGGCAATCACAAGGAACAAAAAGCCCTCGAGCCACCTTGCTGGATGCTAGTCTCCCCCTTTCCGACCATCAGGCGCCGTTTTTTCTTTCGCTCGCTGTCACAAGATGAGCGAGACTCTTGCAAATATTGACTGTACGGTACACTACGCATATCTATAGATAGAAGCGAGCTATTTTGGCCTCTATCAACGGCCAGCAGCGAGTCAGTTGCGAGTTCACCATCCGGCTATCCGAGCCAGGCAGTATTCGGGACTTGCAAATAATTGCACGGCTACCCGTTCCAGCACTCGCACAACGGCGCAGCACATGAGATTCTCGGCGGAGTACCGGGATTTTGCCGCTACCTGTCCGGATCCGTTATGATCTGCCGGTCGTTTACGTCGGCGACCGTCTCCAGCACGCCTGTTTATGACAAAAAATTATAAGCGCCTAAATGTCTTCGGAAGGTACAACTTGGTGGGGAACTGTGCGAACGTCCATCTGTTTTCGGACCTCAAACTTGCGGCTCCGGAGTGTCCACGAAACTGAGGGAAGCCCAAGAGTCAGACAAGTGCGAAAAGATAAATGGCGTTAAATTAGCAAGCGATCGGGGCGATAGGCGAACGCTGTTGACGAGATATTTGACGATTGTAAAAAAGGCGCAAGCAGGTCGGACCCCTAAACAGAATTGTCGTCATAGACCTCAACGACTTTGATCGTCCGGGCACGGAGTTCTATCGGGGGTGTCGAAAAAACGCTGCTTGCGATTAGTTGCAGGATAATTCTTCTTACCATAGTTGCACCGTTTAATGATTTTGCGAACTCGGCCTTACATGGGGGCGAAGAACGGGAATTTCAAAGTAGCGCGCGCATTCAAAGACGTGCGCTCATGATGTAGCGAAGCTGGCCGGTTATAATCATGCAGAAATCGGGGGATCTGCAATATGAACACAAGACCAATAATCATTTTACTGACACTCCTGGCATGTCAGATGCCGGCAGCACTGGCGCAGTGGGATGCACGCGATTATCCTGGCTCGAATTTCGATGGCCCGGCGTTCGTATTCGAGGAGGTTGTGGCGGACATCTACCAGGCCCGCGGCACAGGAAACCTGATGGTGGGTTCCAACACGGCGATCATCGTCAATG
>SMWE01000138.1 GCA_004357475.1 Gammaproteobacteria bacterium | reverse complement strand
GGTGACTTTCGCAATGATCCTGGTCACGCACCTGGCCGTGCTGCTGTTTGCCAGTGTGTGGGTCGCGGCCCGCGGCGGCAGCGGCTTGACCCTGATCTGGGGGTCAGTCCCGTTCTTCGACAACTGGACAGCGACGCTCATTTTCGTGTTGGCATTGCCCTTGTGGCTGTCACCGTTCATCGGATGGTTCCTGTTTGTCTCTGCTTTCACGAAACGCTCACCGTTTCTTACCGCATTTCTGCCGATCGCCATATTGCCGATGCTCGAGAATATGCTTTTTGACACCGCGGTCTTTGCTGAGGCGTTCTTCGTGCGCTCCATCAAGATGCCGCTGTTTATCAATCCCGGCACAATGGAACGCCTTTTCGAAGAGGGCGATGGTTTCGCGCTTCTTGCCGACGCCCAATTGAGCCTGCTGGGATTGATGGATTTAGGTGGTTTCCTTACTAACCCGGGATTGTGGCTGGGCCTGATCGTGTGCGGTCTCTTCACTGCCGCGGCGATCTACATGCGCCGCTACAGGGATGACAGTTAGCCGGCTTCAGCTTTCCTGATATCCAGCGAGTGTTTTCTGATCTTGCCCCTTAGCTGGTGATAGCTGAGGCCCAGCAAGTCTGCAGCGAGGCGCTGATTGAATCGCGCTTTCTCGAGCCCGGCTTTCAGTAGCTCTACCTCGAGGTCCTGTACCCGCGTATTAATATCAGTCGGCAAAATCGGTGTGCTTCGTATGACAGACTTTCTCTTCGCTGAACTTTCCACAATTGCCGATTCGCGTAATCGAAACGGCGAATCGAATGGATCAAAAACGATACTGGTGATCTGTTTGCCCGGTTCCGTGCAACGATAGACAGAGCGTTCAACCACATTCTTCAACTCACGAACGTTTCCAGGCCAGTCATAGCGCAACAGCGCTGAAGAGGCTCGCGCGCCGAAGCCGGGAAAGTACTGGTACTTCAATTCACTGGCCATATTCAGGGCAAATGCGTAGGCGAGAGGCAGAATGTCCTCCAGACGCTCACGCAACGGCGGTATGGTGACGACGTCAAACGCGAGCCGGTCCAGCAGGTCCACGCGAAAACGTCCGGCGGCAACCAATGCCTGTAAATCCGCGTTCGTCGATCCGACAATGCGAATGTCGACGGAAAAGGTGTCACTGCCGCCAACCCGCTGCAGCTCCCCATATTCAATTATCCGCAGAATTTTCTCCTGCGTGCGCAAGGATATGCTCGCCAATTCATCAAGAACCAACGTGCCTCCGTCGGCTCGCTCGAAGTGACCGATGTGCGCCCTGATTGCACCGGTAAAGGCCCCTGCCTCGTGTCCGAACAATTCGGACTCGAGGATGGACTCTGTCAGCGCAGCGCAATTGACTTTTACCAGCGGCTGCTCCCAGCGCCTGGACAGGAAATGCAGGCGTGATGCAATCAGTTCCTTGCCAGTGCCGCGCTCGCCGACGACCAGTACCGGCTTGTTGAGCGGGGCGGCTCGCGATACATGCTCCAGCATTTCGAGAAAAGCCGGCGCCTCTCCGATGATAGGTTGGACGGGACGTTCACTCGGCATTGGCTAAATAAACCAGAAAACAGCGGTTTTCGCAAATAAATAGCGTAATTCACCAAATCCGGATATCAGTTAGACTCCTGAATACCCGATTTTATGCCTTAAAAAACAGCCGCTTAACCATGGAGAAACGGACTGGCACGGATACTGCACTAAAGTAACTGAACTGTTAGCTAAAAGAGGACAAACCCATGGGCATATTCACGAGATTCAGCGACATCGTGAACTCGAATATCAATGCAATTCTTGATAAAGCCGAAGATCCCGAGAAAATAGTGCGGCTGATGATCCAGGAAATGGAAGACACGCTGGTGGAGGTTCGTTCGGCAGCGGCCCGCTCGATTGCCGACAAGAAAGACCTGAATCGCAAGCTTGGGCACCTGGAGCGCGAGCAAGGTGACTGGGACTCGAAAGCCGAGCTCGCGCTTCGCAAGGGCCGTGAGGATCTTGCCAAGGCAGCACTGATCGAGAAATCGAGAGCGTCAACGGCGTCAGAAATACTGAAGGCAGATTATGCGATCATCGACGAAGGACTGGCGAAACTCAACCAAGACATCTCGCGTTTGGAAAAGAAGTTGCTGGATGCGAAAGCCAGGCAGAAGTCATTGCTGGTACGTCATAAGACAGCGAATAGCCGGCTCGCGGCCAGGAGGAAAATCCACGATTACAAGATTGAAGATGCAATGGTCCGTTTCGAGCAGTACACGCGTCGCATTGATGACGTCGAAGGGCGAATCGAAGCCTACGACCTGGGATTGCCGAAAGATCTCAATCATGAATTTGCCGGCCTGGAAGCAGAGGAATCTGTTGCGAGGGAGCTTGAGGCCCTGAAGAAGCGAGTTTCGGATGGCGCAGATGCTGTCGCAAAGGCCAAGTAACCGGATCTCATCGTGAGCGAATTACTAACAATAGCGGTCATTGTATTTATCGCGGTTCCTGCGCCGCTGTTTATCGTGCTGCACTTCATTACCAAGTGGAAACAGTCACGGGAAATATCGGGTGGTGACGAACAAATGCTGGAGGATATGTGGCTTTTGGCTCGTCGCCTGGAAGAGCGACTCGAATCCCTCGAGGAAATACTGGACAGCGACCTGCCGGACTGGAGGAGAAAAATATGAGCAGAGGCGCCTGGAATCTGAATCACGGCCCATTGCGAGGGCTATACCGTGACCGGGAAAATGGGTGGATATTCGGAGTCTGCGCGGGAATCGCGGAATTCGGCAACTTTCGAACCGCAACCGTACGCATCATCACGGTCATCTGCCTGCTGCTCTTCTTCTGGGTCACTGCATTGGTCTACCTTGGAGCAGTCGTGCTGTTCAGGGAAAAGCCGCTGATCTTTTCCGGCAGGCACCAGGAATATGAATTCTGGCGTCGCCGGTCGAGAGACGACTACTGGAGCCGTTCGTGAGCGGTTACGAAACGATCGCACGCCGCAAGTTTTATCGCAGCCGCGATCGTGCGGTATGCGGTGGCGTATGCGCTGGTCTGGCAGACTATTTCGGATTCAACCTGAAGATGACCCGGGTGCTGGCGGTTTTTGCATTCTTCATGGCTATGCCGGTAACCCTGATTGCATATTTCGGTACGGTATTCCTGGTGCCGGCCGCCTCGAGCGGCGATCGGGAGCCAGACTATGACCCGGAATTCCGTAAGGCACTTCGATCGGCCCCGCGGCAAACACTCGGTGATGTCAGACGAAGATTTCAGTCCCTGGACAGCCGGCTGGCGCGCCTCGAGCGCTACGTAACATCGTCGAGATTCAATCTCGACCAGGAATTCAAAAAACTTTAAGCCAGGGCTGCCACCTAATTTAAGGGAAAATATATGAACAGTACGCTAGTTTTTGTTCTTCTTATTATCGGCATGGTGATGTGCGCCAACATCGTCCAGACCTATCTCAAGCACCGAAAGAAGGAACCTGAAGCTAACGCGGAACTGGAGGACACACTCGCAAAAATTGAAGCACTGGAAGAACGCATCCAGGTGCTTGAGCGTATTATCACGGAGAATCGCTTCGACTTGAAAAAAGAAATCGATTCTTTGTGATGCTGGTGGCGGTGCTTAGGAACTTTCCTTGGCTTTGTAAGCCTGAACCTCGACATTGAACTGTGCGGCGAGTCTCTCCATTTCATCAACCGCCGCATTGTATTTCTTATTAAGCAGGTCTTCGCGCTGCTGCTCTTCATTCGGGTCGAGATCTTCCAAAACCGCCCGGGACATTTTCTCTTCGTCAATAATGCACTCGAGATAAAGTTCCATATCAGCGACAAATTTCTTTACGCCGCGCTGACCCTGGAGCATATCATCCTTGGTCGCTGTGGTACCGTTAGGAATCAATACCCGATGCGGATAGTCACAGGCGTGAGCCGCCTGTACGCCAGACAATACGAGGACACTGCAAATAACTTTGATGAAGTCTTTCATTATCCTGGCTTAAGTTGAGAGCTGTTGAGGCATACCGCTGACCGGCAACCCGCCGGCATTGGCGTGGCGATATTTAATCATGTCGTTGCCAACTAGTGAAGTTGCCGATTAACTGCTTGATAAACCAGTCAATTAGTGCGGGTTTGCGGGACTCAGGCAAACAAGGCGCGATGCTCATCGGTGCCGGCTACCTGCGACACCAGCAATTCAAGGTAATTGTCGGAACTCATCGGTTCGCCGAACAAGAGTCCCTGCACGTAATTACAATCCATCTGTTGCAGGAAATTCAGTTGCTCTTCGGTTTCGACTCCCTCGGCAACAACATCCATCTTAAGGGCCCTGCCCATGTGAATGATGGTCCCGACAATCGTCGCATCATCCACACTTGTGGCTACGTGGCGAATAAACGATTTATCGATTTTCAGGGTGCTGATCGGGAATTGTTGCAAAGCGCTCAGCGATGAATAGCCAGTGCCGAAATCGTCAATCGCGAGATGCAATCCGAGCGAGTAAAGTTCGTCCAGTAATTTGATTGTACGTTCCGGATTTTCCATCAGCGTAGTTTCCGTGATTTCCAGTTCAAGCGATGTCGGTGAGACTTCGTAGCTTCGTAATATTGAGCTGATGCGGTCGATGAAGTTCGGCTGTTTCAACTGCTTGAGTGACAAGTTGACGGAAATGCGGGCTGGTGAAACTGTTCGCTGCCAGTGTCGAAAATCATCACAAACCCGGGCGAGAACCCATTCGCCAATCTGGATTATCAGGTTCGATTCCTCCGCAATGGGGATGAAATCTGCGGGCATAATTATCCCGCGTTCCGGCAGGTCCCATCGGACCAGGGCCTCGGCGCCGATTACCTTACCGGTTTCGATGTCGTATTTCGGCTGGTAGTGGACCAGGAGTTCGTCGCGTTCGAATGCGCGCTTAAGCTTGCTCTTGGTCATCAGGCGTTCAACTGCCGCCTCGTTCATCTCAGGCCGGTAGTAGGAGAAAATGTTGCCACCGTTCTTTTTCGAATGGTAAAGCGCGGCATCGGCATTGCGGATAAGGTCAATGACATTGCGTGCATCTGACGGGTAAAAAGCAATACCCATGCTGGCTGTCATAAAGACTTCATGTCCCTGCACAAAGAACGGGTCTGCCAGGCGGTCGAGTACCGTTTGAGCAAGTTTATCGAGGACCGGCCGGGCGTCGGCGTCAAGTTTACTAACGATAACTGCAAACTCGTCTCCGGCGAGCCGGCCAACAACCGCATCACGTGGCAACGCCGATGTCAGCCGTTCTGCCACGGTCTCCAGTGCCGTGTCGCCGGCCAGGTGGCCGAAAGTGTCATTAATGTCCTTGAATTTATCAACATCGATGTAGAACAGGCACAGGCTCTTGTTTGACCGGCGGGCCCTGGCTATCGCTCGTTGCAACAAGTGCTGGAACTGCATGCGGTTCGGTATTTTGGTCAACGCATCTATTCTTGCCAGGTAGCGAATTCTTCTTTCTGCTTTTCGCCGCTCAGTAATATTCTGGGCGGCATAAATACGATCGCCGGGCTGCCCATCATCATTACAAATAGATGAGCTCGTATATGAGATGGGTATTTGCTCGCCCGATTTCGTCAGTAGAAAAGCCTCGCGTGGTACGCCTGATCCTGAATCCGGTTCGAGTGGTCGCCCTTTTTTCCGGTCAACGATAATGTCCACGTTCTGACCGACGAGTTCGTCGGCCGTGTAGTCGAGCAGGCGAGACGTTGCCTCGTTAATGCGGGTGATTGTGCCGTCTGCAGAGGTAACAATGATCGCTTCGTTCATACTGGACAAAACACTGTCGACGTAATCCCTCGAAATCGTCGTGCGCCGCAGCTTGTCACGCATCTCGTTGAAGACTTCAGCGAGATCGCCGAGTTCGTCACCATGAAGAACCTGCAGAGGTTCACCGAAATCTGATTCGCTCAGTTTTTGAGCCTGAATCTTCAATTCGCGAATGCGCTGGGCCTGTGTTTTGGCAATCAGCCATATAACCACGCCGCAGAGGCCGAGCATGACCAGGGTGGCGCCGCCGACCCAAAACAGGCTGGCCTGCCGGCGCTGTGTGCCCTGTTGTACCAACCGCTGTTCGAATGCCTCTAATTCCTGCGACAGGTTTACCAGTGAAAATTCGCTGAGCAAAGTGCCCATTTCAATCTCATCGCGCCGCACGGCGTATGTCATGTACAGATGGTCCGCGCGCAATACATAGCCATCGGCTGCAGGATCATCAACGGGCTCCCCGGATTGGACATTAATCCCGCCTGACTGTACGTATCTCAGGCCCACCAGGTCGTCACTGTCCGCAATGGCCCGGCTCAGCACCAGGAGTTGCGCCCCATAGTTATCGCTGTCGGTTGTGGACAAGGAATCCGCTGTGCGATGCAGATGTCCTCTGGCCCGTCGTTCGAAGCTGGCACTCAAGCTGATCTCGTGTTGCTCAACGCTGCTGGATACGATGCCGCTGGCAAGCCAGCGGTACTGGCCGTAGAAAATGGACAACATGATGCCGATAACGACCAGCGTGAGGGCCGACACGAGGATTACATATCTGGGTAGAATTCTGCTGGTCATCTCTTTATACAGACTCGGACGGCGCCGGCAGATTCAAAAATCGGGTTTGCCAACATGATCGTCGGTCACCATTTTTTATTTTTCGACCAGTTCTGCGTCAGCCTCGCGGTGCACTCAGGCCATGCGGAACATGCGTTGTTGCCCTGACCCGTGTAGTTTACCACTTCGCCTATTTTTTGATCGATAATGACGAGGACGGCGCAGGCGGCCGCGCGGAGGCGCCCTTGACGCCTCTGGTTTGCACGGGTTTGCGACCCCGGAGGCTCGTTTGCCGGTCCGTGAGTCATGACATAATCAGCTGATGCTGCGCCAGTTGCCACCGAAAACAGGGGTCGAACCGAGGTTTTCGACATTACCCTGACTTTTTACCAATGCCTTCTCCGGTTGGGCGAAAACCTTGGTTCGACCCCTGTTCCTGTTCTTTCGCCCCGCGCTTTTCAACAAATTCCGTTGCTTTCTCTGGCCGTTTAGTCCGCATCACACCCTCAACGATTGCACCCTCGGCGACCGCAATCGAATCCCCGCAAACCGTCCCCGAGATCCTGGCTGTATCACTGATCTCGACCCGCCCTGACGCGTCGATTTCGCCCTCGACCGTCCCGGCTACGATGATTGAATCCGCCTTTATGGTGCCACGCCAGAAACCGCTCTTCGCCAGGGTGACGGTGCCCTCAATGTCACAATCGCCTTCGACTTCACCGCTTATCATGAAATTTCCTCTGCCGGTAACAATGCCCTTGATCCGGCAGCCCTCACTGATCAATGTGGCCGGTCCGGCATTGGCATCGCGAATTCTTCTCTTGTGTGCATCATCCATCAGTCAATGTTCTCCGTGCGAACTGTTTTGCAGGGCTGCCTTGCAAATAATAGACCTTTGGAGGGATCAGGATTGTGAATGAGTCCGCATTAAACTGACTGTCAGCGATTTTTTTCGTGATAGCCGTAGCCCGCGGTGCGAATTAATGTCAGCTGGCCACCTTCAAATCTCAGGATACGCATCAATTTCCGCGGTCCGAAGTTGAACACCAGTTCCGTAACGGGAAGCTCCTGATGAAAGCCGCTGTAAACATGCCTTGTGTAGTGTGTCCCGAGGATGCCTGCGGGTCGTTTGAGTATGTAGGGTCGCAGTACGTAGCCCAAGTGGCGCCTCGAGACCGGCTGGCCACATAACTCGATGACTCGTGATTCGTGCATCCCGTCTTTGACGAGCCGGCTGCCGCAACGCAATGCGTGTGCAGGATCGCTGAACAACATGAAAACGCACGCTAAAGAAAGCACGGGCAGGAATTGTCGGAAGACTGGGGCCATGTCGTCATGCCGTTCGTTGCGGCTATCCAATGATAGACTAATTACCGGCTAGTCACAGACTAACAGAACAACAAGCCATCAAGTTTCGCCGCCGAAAATTGCGTCGTTGGCACGTTTAAGGGTCGCCTGTATAGTTCTGCCTGGGCCGTTAGTGGTCAGCAATAGCCGGAGACAGCCTGGATTGAGCAGGATAATTGAAGAACGTATAGCGCGGCTGGCCAGCGCAGCACCCCCCGGGGTCTTGTCGGGCGGCCTTAAAGGCGTTGAAAAGGAATCGCTGCGGGTTGGCCGCGACGGCAACCTGTCAGGCCAGCCGCACCCGATTGCCCTTGGCTCAGCCCTGACCAATCGCTTCATAACGACAGATTTCTCAGAGGCGTTACTCGAATTCGTGACCCCTGCGTACGCGAATACCTGGGAGACTTTGCGTGTTCTCTGCGAGATTCACCAGTTTACTTACGAACGCATAGGCGATGAGCTTTTGTGGACGACGAGCATGCCATGCCTGATGTCAGATGACAGTGGCATTCCGCTCGCGCAATACGGAAGTTCGAATGTTGGCCGGATGAAAACGGTCTACCGAAACGGCCTGGGATACCGCTACGGCCGCAAGATGCAGGCAATTGCGGGCGTACACTTCAATTATTCGCTGCCAGGTGCATTCTGGCCTGTATATCAGGACCTCGAAGAATCCTCGCAAGACGAAGACGATTTTCGGTCCCAGTCCTATTTCAGTATGGTGCGCAACTTTCGCCGTCTCGGCTGGCTGGCCCTGTACCTGTTCGGCGCTTCACCGGCACTTTGCAAGTCATTTTTTGGCACGGACGACTCGATAATGCCGAGTTTCGACAAAGATACTTTCTATCAGCCGTTCGGCACCTCGCTTCGAATGAGCGACCTCGGATACAGCAACAAGGCGCAAGCTCACATCAACATATCGCTGAATAGCGTCGATGACTATATCAGCGACCTTAGTTGTGCGATCTGCACGCCGAATACGGCCTTTACAAAGATCGGCATCGACGCCGATGGTGAGCGGCGCCAACTGAACGTTAACCAACTGCAGATTGAGAACGAGTATTACAGTCCAATACGGCCGAAACGCGTTGCGATGTCAGGCGAACGTCCGACCGTGGCCTTGCGCCGCGGGGGTGTTGAGTATGTCGAAGTGCGGTCACTGGATCTGAATGTATTTGATCCCGTCGGTATCAATCAGAACGCAATGCGCTTCATGGAGGCGTTTCTCATTTATTGCCTGTTGCAGGACAGCCCGGAGTTTGACGACGCCCTGTGGCAGGAGAATGCGGTCAATCATTCGGGAACGGCAACTGAGGGCCGCGACCCGGAATTCCGGCTGATCGACCGTGGGACGGAGCGCCCGTTGACTGCATGGGCAACGGAAATCATGCGCGATGTCCGGGCGATTGCCGAGATTATCGATCGTGGTGAGGGCGGCAACGACTACGTGCAGGCCGTAGACGCTCAATCTGAGTTGATTAAAAACCCGGAGGCCACGCCGTCTGCGCGTGTTCTGGAGGAATTACGGCAGACCAAAACGGCGTTTTATCACGTCGCGATGGCCAGTGCCCGGGGACACAAGGAGTACTTTTTCGAAATTGAGCCACTCGGTGGCAAACGCCTGCGCGTTTACGAGGATGAGGCGCGGAATTCCATCAGGCGGCAACAGGAGATTGAGAAATCGGACGAGATCAGCTTCGAGGAGTATCTCGCGAATTATTACTCGCAGGACGGTTGTCCCTAGTCACGATTAAAGAGCTTTAAATCATACGAACGGCAATGCCTCGCCGTGTTCATAGGCGTACTCTCGATGCAGCGTTTGCAGTCTCTTCGTCAGCTCGCCGGCCTTGCCGTCACCGATTGTGCGGCCATCAGCCATCAGTACCGGCGTCAATTCTCCCATGGTGCCTGTCGTGAATACCTCGTCCGCCGTATACAGTTCTGTTAACGACAGATTTTTCTCCTTAGCCGGTATCTTTTTCCAGGTGGCAATATCGAGAATCATTTGCCGGGTTAATCCAGGCAGGCAGCTATCGGCATGCGGCGTCAACAGCACGCCGTTCTGCACCAGGAACAAATTGGTATCGTTGGTTTCAGACAGGTAACCGTGAACATCGAGCATCAGCGCGCTGTCGACCTGTGCCACATTGGCCTCGATTGTTGCAAGAATGTTGTTCAGGAGATTGTTGTGGTGAATTTTCGAATCGAGACATTCAGGCGTGTTGCGTCGGATGGATGAGGTAATGACGCTGATACCGGAGTCCGCGTATACGGGTAGCTTCCATTCCGCCAGCACGATCAGCGAACAACCCGACTGATTGAGCTGCGGATTCATCCCGGAGGTGATTTTCTCGCCACGCGTCAGCGTCAGACGAATATGAGTTTCGTCAGTCATGCCGTTTGCCTCCAGGGTGGCGAACAGCGCCTGTCGAATTTCATCATTGGTCGGTACTGCCGCAAATGCCAGCGTTTTGGCGGAGTTCTGCAGCCTCTGCAGATGTCCGCTGAGTGCAGCGATCCGGCCCTTGTACACCCTTAAGCCCTCCCATACGGCATCGCCACCTTGCACGATGCTGTCGAACACGGAGATCTTTGCGTCACATCTCGGCAGCAGTTCGCCGTTCACGTAGATCACGATTGTCTGATTTCGCGGATCGGGAGCTTGCAAAACTATTCTCCAGTGTCGGCACGTATGGCGTGCTCATATAATTTGTCGTACCAGGGTTTGCATTCTGCCAGCAACGGCTCGAGTCTCTCCGGAAAATCATCTTTTGCAACTTCGACCGAAAACCCGGTGCTCCTGTGCACCGCGTGATACCAGTGAGGCGCCCAGATACCATCCTCCGGCCGCGCCCCGGCAGGCCAACTCAACATGTCGTCGGTGTAGGGAATCTCCAGGTGTGCGCATAGTTTCTCCAGCACGGTGCCGGGGTCGAGCAACAACTCACGCGAGTCGAGTATCGCCGGTTGCTGGCCTGCGTCAGTCAATCCGCGATAAAGATGCCATTGGGTCTCGAGACCGGTATTTGCAAGTTTCGCGTGAGGCATCTGGATCATGAGTGACGGCAGCATCTGCCGTGGATCGCGCACCAGGAAAATATTGTGGGTCTTGCGCATGAAATCCCGGTCAATGTCGACCAGGTGATGCGCCATCTGTTTCATGAAAAGGACGTCCCGAGGCGGGTCGCGCTGCCGGGCGAGCAGCTCGCGCATGACTGAGTCGCCGTCACAATTCACTGTTGCCAGAACTTCATTTCGGCCAGGATGGATCGTTCCGGTCACGCGCAGGAAATGTCCATACAGCGGCTCATCGACAACCAGCGTGTCGCGTCGTTGAGCGAAACTGTACATGAGCGCTGTCGATACGTTACGCGGGCCTGACCATAGGCAAATAGCTTTCATCGTTGACCGTCGGTGATGCCGGAAGCCTGCCGTATGCCTGCCCTGGCAGGGGATGCCGGATTGTACTGAATAGGACGATTCCACGCGCAGTGCCCCAGCGGGCGGATTGGTTCAGGATTGGGCGAAAAATGCGGACTGGATCACAATTCAATACGGAAATGCTGAGATGGCGCGCCAATTTAACTAAACTCTGCCCTGTAAGGAGCTGTATCAGGCAGTTGCTGCCATTTTTTACCGGGTGAGCCCATTGTTCAAGACCTTTATTGCCGGCATTTTCCTGGGCCTCGTTGGGGCCGGTGCGCTGACATACTCGGTGCCGGCCGTAGACCTGCATCGGGAACCATCGCTTATAACGGTACAGGCGAACGGCGGCAACTCCGAAATTTTTCGCATCGATTTGCCACGCGACCGCATTCTGGTCGGCCTGGTCGGCACGGATAATGCCTTGCCGGCAGGGCTCGAATGGCCGGGAGACGAACTGTTCGGCAATCTCCAGGCAGAAATATTCAAGGTCCGCGACCGCAACGATGTTGTTATTGGTGTTGCCAGCCGACTGGCCAACGTGTCGGAGGAAACCGGCCCGTTCATTGAGTGGGTGTTGCATCTTCCGGCGCGAGGTACTGTCTATCTGCAAATGGATCTCGCTGCTTCAGCCGAGGGTCACCGCAATGGCAGGATGCTTGCAGGCACCCGGGACTTCGAAACATTAAGCGGTACTGTCAGGGAACGATTTATCACGGAAATCGGGAACGAGGATTTCGCTGCCGGCGAGCGCATCGAACTAATCACTGCGCTCATCGGTCCACTGGCTGACGAGGAATGAAATACCTGGTTTCATTACTGATCGGCATGCTGTTTGGCGTTGCGCTGTTTGCTGCCGGGATGTACTACAACCCGTTCACCGGACACGTGTTGGTCTCTCCGCTTGCGGTTTTGAAAGACAAACACCTGGATGTCACGTACACCTTGGTACCAGGAGAGACGATTCTCTACACAGACAATGGCGAGTCGATTGTCAGTACACACCCCGATCGCGTAGCCGAGTTGTGGGAACCGGCCATCGTGGATACGCGCATCGCCGTGGTTTTGCTAAAGGGCAGTCGAGGCAGTGTCGTGGGACTTGGTATCAAGTTCTCGACTGATTCAGAACAAACTGCACTGATCAATTCCCAGGCGCTCGTCAACAGTGCCTGGCATGTTTACCTTCCGGGACAGGGGACCCTGCTGGTTGATCAGATTGAAAATTACTGGCCGTACTTGCGGGAAATAGTGGTGCCGGCGCGCTGGAGTTCGGGTAATAACTGGAAGGGATCCTTCTTCTGGATCATGACACAAGGCCCGGGTGCGCTGGGCACGGCCCGTGTAACCGGCGGTACTGGCACGTTCGCCGGGATGACCAGCGAGGCTGTGGAATCGCTGACAGCACGCGCTTATTCTGCGATCAATGGCCCGGTATCAATGCACGGTAGCCTCACCATTATCCTGCCAAAAGCGACAATCGAAACCGAATAGGTATTCGTAGGAGCCCGGCCCACCGGGCGAATTAACGATGTAGGAACTCGCTCGCAATCCGCCTGCATCGATAAACATCGCCCCGACGAATGGGGCGGATTGATCTTTAGTGCTGATGCAAAGAAATATATCCTGGCACGCCGGCCCGTCATGCAACCATAGTTTTCAATTCAATTTCCGGATTTGCAAGCATTTCCGGATCGATGACGGAGTGCGCTGCAATCAGCTTCTTCGACTGCATGAAATCTTTCGGGCTATTCACCGCATCGACGGCAATCAACTGACCGTCGCGCAGGTACAGACAGGAAAATGATCGGCTGTCCGGATTGCCGCGAACGATTACCTGGTCATATCCCCGTGACAGTCCGGCTATCTGCAATTTGAGATCGTATTGATCTGACCAGAACCACGGCACCTGCGCATAGCAGGTGTCCACACCACAGATATTGCTTGCCGCGGTTTTTGCCTGCTCCAGGGCGTTATGCACTGATTCCAGTCTTACACGATATCCGAGAATATCGTTTGGGTGATGCGTGCAGTCGCCAACTGCGAAAATATCAGAAGCGGATGTTTGACAGTGATTGTCGACGACGATGCCGTTGTCAACGTCAAGTCCGGCGTCAGACGCCAGTTCAGTATTTGGCACGACGCCGATGCCGATCACCACCAGGTCCGTTGCAACTTGCCCATCGTTTGACAGATCGACAGCCGCGACCTGCCCATCGCCACTAAATCCGGAGATGCCGGTCGCCAATAAAAGCTTTACGCCGTGCGAGGAATGTTCATTTTGATAGAACTCCGACAGCTGCGGCGAGACAACGCGGCTCATCACGCGGTCTTCCATCTCGATAACGGTAACGATCGCGCCGAGCTGCGTTGCAACGGCTGCGACTTCAAGGCCGATATAGCCGGCGCCGACAATTGTCAGCCGCGCACCCTTTTTTAGTTGCTTTCGGATGCCGGTCACGTCTGCGATGGTGCGCAGATAATGAATGCCATCAAGGTCGACGCCAGGCAAATCAAGGAGCCGCGGCCGCGCACCGGTTGCGAATACCAGTTTGTCAAACGCCAGCGTTTTGCCGTCAGCCGTGTGCAGCGTTTTGCTGCTGCGATCGACTGCATCGATCCGGGTCCCGAGTCGTACCGCTATGCCTGGATCGTCATAAAAACTTTCTGGTTTGAAATGCAACCGCTCTGCGGGCAGTTCACCGGCAAGGAATTTCTTCGACAAGGGTGGTCTCTGGTAGGGGAGCCAGGGCTCCTCGCCGATCAGCAGTATTGTTCCATCGAATTTTTTCTGCCGCAGCGTGGCGACAACCTGACCGGCAGCGTGTCCGGCGCCAGCGATTGCCACAGTTTCGCCCATTATCAAAGACCCGCAAAACTACATTGCACTGATGCCACCATCCACTTTCAATTCCGATCCCGTGACGAAACTGGATTCATCAGACGCAAGGTACAGGACGGCGTAAGCGACATCATCCGGTTTCCCGATACGGCCGATCGGAATCTGCCGCCCCAGTTTCTGCAGCGCAGCCTTTCTGTTCCCGCCCTGCGCCATTCCATCGAGGATCGGTGTATCGATGAATACCGGATGTACCGAATTGCAGCGAATGTTGTTGCCGGCGCGGGCGCAATGCAATGCGACGGATTTCGACAGGTGTCTGACTGCCGCTTTGGCCGAGTTGTAGGCCGCCAGGTTATGGCCGGCAATGATGCCGGATATCGAGGAAATGTTGATGATGGAACCGCCGCCACTCGCGGCGATGACCGGCACGGCGTACTTGCAGCCGAGAAATACGCTGTCGAGGTCTACCGCATGTACCTTCCGCCAGTTTTCGTATGACTCATCCTCGACACTGGCAATCGAGCCGATGCCCGCATTATTCACAAGGATGTTCAGGCCGCCGAAATCCGACTGCAGCTGTTGCAGTATGCGTCGCCATCCAGCTTCATCGGTAACATCCTGTTCTATCGCGATCGCACGGTCCGGATGGTCACGGTTAATTCCGCTGGCCACCTTGCCGGCGCCGTCAATATTGATGTCACTCAATGCGACTTTAGCGCCTTCATTCGCCAGCATTGCTGCTATGGCTGCCCCCAGTCCCTGTGCCGCACCGGTCACCAGTGCGATCTTTTTATCAACTCGTCCCATACCAATCATTATACGGCTTATGTTTCCGGGCACGCTCCGATATGCTGTCGTTCCGAAAATGCCACGGCGAGAAAAATGAAAACACACGCTATCAGAATGTACGAGTACGGCGGGCCTGAGGTAATGCGCTACGAAGCGATCGAGCTCGACGAACCCGGCCAGGGCGAAGCACGCATCCGGCACACGGTCATCGGCCTGAATTTTATCGATACCTACCATCGCACCGGGTTGTATCCAATGGACCTGCCGACAGGCCTGGGCAGTGAAGCCGCGGGCATTGTTGAAGCCGTAGGACCCGGGGTAAGCGATGTGCAGCCTGGAGACCGCGTTGTCTACTCGGGCAGACCTGCGGATGCCTATTCGGAGTGCCGCAACTTTCCGGCGTGGCAGCTTGTGCCCGTGCCCGAGGGTATCTCCGACGAGCAGGCGGCGGCAGTTATGCTCAAAGGCCTGACCGCCTGGTACCTGCTGCGGCGAAGTTATCCTGTCCAGAAAGGCGACCCGGTGCTGTTACACGCGGCGGCCGGCGGTGTCGGGTCGCTTGCGAGCCAGTGGGCAAATCATCTTGGCGCTACCGTCATCGGCGTTGTGAGTACGGATGAAAAGGCGGAGCTCGCGCGCTCCCAGGGCTGCGCCCATATCATCATGGCAGACTGCAGCGACATAGCGGCGGAAGTCAGGGCGTTGACTGGCGGCGAGGGTGTCGCGGCAGTGTACGATTCCATCGGCCGGGATACGTTTTTCTCGTCACTCGATGCGTTGCGGCCACACGGAGTAATGGTCACCTTCGGCAATGCGTCCGGTCCTGTTGATGCATTTGCACCTGCGGAACTTGCGAAGCGGCATTCGCTATACGTTACGCGGCCGATCCTGTTCGATTTCATCGATACCAGGGAACGATTGCTGGCCGCATGCAGCGAGCTTTTCGAAGTAATTTCCAGCAATGCCGTGAAAATCAGCGTTAATCAAAAATATTCATTGCAAGATGTTGCGCAGGCACACCGTGATCTCGAAGCCAGGAAAACGACAGGTTCGACGGTCCTGATCCCGTGAAATTGGCAATCGCCCACTGGGGCGGGCTGCTACGCACAAAATTGTAGCAACGCGTCGTAAGAGCCCGCCCCAGTGGGCGATTGACATTGTTAGCCGGGGACCGGCGCCAGCGGCCACAACATTGGCAGCAGCACCATCACGGTGATGAAAACCACCACTGTCAGTGGTATACCGACTTTAATGTAATCGATGAACCGGTAACCGCCCGGACCCATGACGAGGATATTCGCCGGATGTGATATCGGACTGGCGAAACTGGCGGACGCCGCCATCGCGATCGCCATCATCGCCGTTTCGGGCTGCAGTCCCATGTCCGCCATTGCTGACAGGACGATAGGTGACATTAATACCACGAGGGCCGCGGTCGGAATGACCATTGTCGCCATCGCGGTCAAAACGTATAAACCCATGATGACCGGCCACGGCCCGGCATTGCCCAGTAAATCCATGACCTGGCCAGCGAGGTAGGCGGCTGCGCCGGTGTCCTGCATCGCTGTACCCAGTGGCAACATGCCGGCAATCAGAAAAATGGCGCGCCAGTCGATCGCGCGATATGCCTGCTCCATATTGAGGCAGCCGGTCAGTACCATGATGGTGCAGCCCACGACGGCTGCGACGGCAATCGGTGCATAGCCAGCCATGACACTCAAGACAACGGCCAGCATTATTGCCGCGGCAAGCGGCGCCCGTCGCGTGTCAGGCGGTTCCCTACCGAGCGGTGTCAGGATAAGAAAATCGGGGTCATCGCTGAGAAGCTGGAGTCGCTCGTGCGGGCCCAGCAGCAGCAATGCATCGCCAATTTGTAACCGCTCGTCGGCAAGATCGGCTCCAACCGGTCCGCCCTCGCGCCAGATGCCGGCGAGCTCGATGCCATAGCGTTCCCTGAAATTGAGTTCGCCAACGGTTTTTCCCGCAAGGCTTGAGCGCGGATCAAGTGTTGCATCCATCAACGTCAGCCGCTCGGACTCAAGAGCACCCAGGTGTGGCGATACCTTGGTGTCGATATCCAGCTCCTGCAAGCCGCGCAGAACATCGAGGTCCTCGTGCTGGCCCTCGATCAACAGCAGGTCGCCGCCCTCGAGGACTTCGTCGCCACGTGGCATGACGGTTAACTTGCCGTCACGAAAGATAGCGACCACGCGAAAGTCAAATACATCGGCGAGGCGGCTTTTCGCGAGTGTGGCTGCCGCCAGCTCGCTGTGTTTAGGCAGTCGCACGACAAATAATCGCTCATCGGTGCTGTATTGCTCTCTCAGTTCCTCGTCCGTTAGCGGCTGCGCGCTGCTGAAATCCGCAAATTTTTCGAGTTCGGCGACCGCTTCAGTTTCACCCTGTACAAGAATGCGGTCACCGGCACGTAGTGGTACGTAGGCGAGATTGGTGAGGCGATAGGCATTCTTTCGCCACACGCCGACCACACTGACATTAAATCGGGTCCGGAAGGCGGCGTGACGGATCAGTTCCGAGACCAGTGGCGAGCCTTCGGCGAGTTCGACTTCGGCATACGCAATCTTGGCGGCAACCATCGATTTGAGAACCGGTGCTTCGCGC